>NZ_MCSD01000025.1:0-28789 GCF_002872555.1 Vibrio sp. 10N.286.55.E10 | reverse complement strand
TATTTTATTTTATTTTATTTGCCAGCATTGCGAGTTAACTAGCGCGTAACATCAATCTAACATTTGGCACTAAGCTCTCTCAATAGAGTTATTACTCTAACCTTTAAAGGTTTGATGATGATTTACATTCTTTGTAAGTGTCAGATTGGTCGTTTACATCTTCAATCTTTTCTTAATTGTGGGAGGGGAGTCATTAAATGTGATCGTTACAAGTGCCACTGGATGTTCAGCGACAAAGAATATTCCCCCATCAATCGATTATCTAAAGAGGTCGTTGGGCTTTTTATGAGGGGGAGTGTTAACTAATACTCAACTTGAATCTGTGTATTGGTCATCATCGCGATTAGCCGGTTTGCCTATGCAAGATAACTAAAATCAATTTGATTTGAGGCGTATACTCTCACGATCTACATTCGGATAACTTTTGGTAGGGCAAACCCTATGAACAGGATGTGAATGAATAGAAGCACTAAATAGTAATGGGGCAGAAACAAGCTAGCAAAACAGCACCAACCCTCACCACTTTCATAAATACAACGTTTAATAATTTGAGCCATGATTTATTTCACTTAAACGAGATCACCAACCATCTGACGAAAAATCTAAAAGCCTCCGAGGTGGCTCAAAACTCCCACTAACATCCTTATCCCTCCCCACACTGATCTATTTCCCTCTTTTCGAAGTACAAGTTATTAATAATTCGATATAAATCGCTCTAATGTTTTAAATTATTGTCTACAGTTTTATAGAGCTTGTCGATTCGGTAATTGCCACAAGTAACGACACCTTTTGATGGTTAGTTTTGGTTATGAGGAAAGGAAATGGAAAGCCCAATTGTCACACTCACACATGCCAGCAAAAGCTTTGTTGATGGTAAAGACACTCATAGCGTGTTGGACAATGTCGACTTCGCTTTGGCGACAGGGGCAAGCGTGGCTTTGACAGGGGCGAGTGGCAGTGGAAAGAGTACTCTGCTTAACATCATTGCGGGGTTTGCACCTCTATCTGGTGGCGAGTTGTGGCTCGATAGCGAGAATACATCAAATTGGAAAGATCCACAGTGGAGCCGATTCCGCCATCAAAAATTGGGCGTGATCTTTCAACAGTTCAACTTATTGACCCCACTCAACGTAAAACAAAACATCGCCTTCCCTCTTCATTTAAATCAACAGAAGTGGAGCGACTGGTGCGATTACTTAGTTGACGCATTGGGCATCAGCGAGCTACTCGGAAGACACGTATCCGCACTCTCTGGCGGTCAGCAACAACGAGTCGCTATTGCGCGCGCGTTAGCCCATAAACCTAAGCTACTGCTTGCCGACGAACCCACAGGCAACCTCGACCACAAAGCAGGCATTGAGGTAATGAAGCTGCTGAGTGAAATCACTACACAAGGCAACACTGCCGTGCTTTTGGTTACGCACAGCCCGGAATGCGCCAGCTTTATGCAGACAAAATTGGTATTAGATGATGGTTGTTTAAGGAACGCAGATCTAACCCCAAGAGCAGCAGCGTTGTGAGTCATTCAATGAAGCAAACTGGCTTCGCTCATAGCCAGCTCACCCATACCAGACTGACTCTAAATTTATTCGCGGCACACTATCGTCAATCGCCACTGCAAGCGGCAGCGATTCTGATCGGCATTGTACTTGCGGTCACCTTGTTTGTCGCAGTGCAAGCCATCAACCTCAATGCCAAACGCAGTTATGCAGAATCGACCGAGCAACTTAGCGCCCAAGCTCAAAACCTTATCATTCCACCAGCAGGGCAAAACTATTTGCCGGAATCGCTCTACTTCAGCTTAAGACAAAGTGGATTAAGCACAGCGCTGCCCGTGATTGAAGGACGAGTAAGAGACGAACAAGGCCGACGCTGGTCAGTTCAAGGCAGTGAGCTAATCGCCGCCCTCACTTCAAGAGCTCGCCACTCTCGCATCGACGAAAAAAGCAATACTCAAACCAAAGAGCCAAACATTTCCCTGTTCGACAATGCCTTACCTTTGCCGCAACTCTTATCGGGTGAACCCATTGTGATGATGAGTCAATCGCAACACCAAAGCCTAGACGAAGTCGAAACACTCACTTTGGATGAAGTGCTCACCAAAGTCGTGGTATTGCCAGATGAATGGCAACTGGGTAGCAGAATGTTGATGGACATTGGATTCGCTCAGCAGCTGCTTAACAAGCAAGGACAACTGAGCTATATCGCTATTTTTGACACTAAGAGCGACACGAACAGCAATACTCAGGATAAATGGCAGGGCCTGATTGGCGAGCAAGGACAATGGATATCCAACAACCAAAGTACGGATCTCGGTTCAATTACCGATAGCTTTCACCTTAACCTCACCGCCATGAGCTTGTTGGCGTTTTTGGTTGGCCTGTTCATCGCTTACAACGGAGTGAAGTACAGTTTACTGAAACGTAATCGGCTGTTGGTGCAAATTCAACAAGCCGGCATAGCTCCAAGCATCGTGTTTTCAGCTCTGTTAGTCGAGCTCACGGTTTTAGTCACACTGGGCGCGTCGCTTAGTTTCATTTTCGGCATTCAACTCAGCCATTGGCTACACCCAACCGTCGCGATAACGCTTGAGCAACTTTATGGTGCAACACTGCTTCCCGGCACATGGCAGTGGCAATGGTTAATGCAGGCACTGCTGCTCACGCTGGCCTCAACGCTTGTCGCGTGTTGGCAGCATTTTAAACTGCGAGTGCGACAACCACTCTCTTCTCATGGCGGTTTCTATCAAGCGCCGGAAGCGTCTAACGAAAATCAGCTGTTTGTTATAGGGTCAGTATTAACCATTGTCGCGTTAGCAGGGTTATGGCTGAGCGAACATCATCGCTTCACCATGGCATGGCTCGGTGTGTTAGTGGTGTCGATTCCTTTGTATTTGCCCAAAACACTCAGCGTGCTAGCGAACTGGAGCGAAAAACGCACCCAATCGGGGTTAATACAATATCTGTTTGCTGAGCTGCGAGAACTGATCTCCCCTCTTTCCCTTGCCATGATGGCGTTGCTTCTCGCCGTCACCGCCAATATAGGGATGAATACTTTAGTCGGCAGCTTTGAATTCACGTTAAAGCAATGGCTTGAACAGCGCTTACATGCCGATATTTACGTTAGCCCTGCCCAAGGTGAAATCGCAAATGTGGAGCGCTCGTTAGAGCAGTTTGAAAATGTTGAAGCCGTTTATAAGCAATACTACGTCGATGATAACTTACAGGGCTTACCGACTTTGCTCGGCACTAAAGACAAGGACACATTAGAGCAAACCATGGTGTTCCAATCCTATCTTGATGACTTCTGGACGCGCTTTTACCAAGGTGAATTAGTGGCGATCAGCGAACCCACTGCGGTGAAGCTCGGCTTGTCCCTTGGAAACCAACTCAAGCTCGACGCGATCCAAGACAAAACACTCATCGTAGGGGCCATTTTCCACGATTACGGCTCACCCAATGGGGAAGTGTTACTTGCACCTAATTTATGGCTCGAAAACGGATTTACTGACTTACCCACCAGCTTGGGAATCAAAGTTTCTGGCGACCCACAAGTGGTGTACGAACAGCTACGCCAACAACTCAATCTGCACCCAAGTCAGCTTTACGATCAAGCACAGATCAAATCGATCGCTTTGGATATCTTCTCACAAACTTTTGCCATCACTCGGGCGCTTAATGGCGTCACATTAATGGTGGCGGTGATAGGGTTGTTCTGCGCCTGTTTCATGTTGCTCGATGCACGCAAAGCCGCCATTGCAAGGCTGTATGCGCTCGGTGTTAGTCGGAAAAAATTGATGACGATGGTGGTCGGGCAAATCGTTGTTCTGGTCGCCTTCACTCTGGTTATCGCCTTACCACTCGGCGCTATGGTCGGTTATGTGTTGACGGACATCGTTACCCTGCGCGCCTTTGGTTGGAGTTTAAATTATGTATGGAATTGGAGTGACGCATTCAGCATCGCAGCCATCACCATTTTAGTGGCTGTGTTTGCGACCTTGATTCCACTGTGGCGTTTGGTCAGCAAACCCGTTGTATCCAGTTTACAGAGCGAGGTGTTGTGATGAATCGAGCAATAAGAGTTTTCGTTCTCACACTAGGCATCTTGTTCCTTTTAGGGTGTGAGGAGTCCACTCAACCATCAGCTCAAAATATGGGTTCGATACTTGGCGCAGAAACACAAACCGACGATGAAACACAAAAAGAGGCTGAGCAATTCACGCCGGTAGTAAAAGGTATCGACATCACCTTCCCTGCCGACCATCAAGCACACCCAGATTTTCGTCATGAATGGTGGTACTTAACCGCAAACTTAATTGATGAAGACGGCAACACTTTAGGCGTGCAGTGGACACAGTTCCGCTTCGCGGCTGCACCACAAGAAAGTGGCAATGGCGCTAAGAAAACCACGTGGCAAAGCCAGCAAATCTACATGGCGCACAGTGCTGTCACCACTAAAGACAAGCACTACGCCGATGAAAAGTGGTCTCGCGATCAAGCTGAACTAGCAGGTGTAGGCAGTTCGCCGTTTCGTGTTTATCTCGATGATTGGCAATGGACGTCGACGACCGATGACCTGTTCCCAGCGACATTAGTCGCTAACTCGGATCAATTTGGATACTCGCTTAAGTTAACCAACAACGCGCCTTATCAAAAGCAAGGCGAACAAGGCTACAGCACTAAAAGTAGCGATGGCAAAGTGGCTTCCTACTACTACAGCCAACCATTCATCGATGTATCAGGCGAGGTAACCATTGATGGAGTCACCCATCAGGTTTCCGGTACAGGTTGGATAGACAGAGAATGGAGCTCGCAATTTTTACTCGACTCGCAACAAGGTTGGGATTGGTTTGCGCTAAGGCTGAGTGATGAAACCAGCTTGGTGGTGTTTCAACTTCGCAACTCAACAACAGGCAAAGCCAGTTACTCCCATGCGAGGTTGATGAATCAAGATGGCTCCGGCATCGCGATTTCACAGCAAGACATCAACTTAACCGCCATCAAGCAAACGGAAATCGATGGACGTGACTACCCAACAGAGGGGCAAATTTCGATTCCGACGCAACAAATTAAACTGACTGTTTCGGCGCTTAATCCAAATGCGAAAATGCCACTATCGGTTCCCTATTGGGAGGGGCCAATCGTGATTAAAGGTTCTCATTCTGGATCTGGCTATATGGAGTTAACTGGGTATTAAGCCAAAGGCATGATACAAACCAACCTCATATGCGAGCGGTTCATTTATAAAAAGAAATGGATGGTACGAAAAGTAGCCGAGCACAGTTAGGCTTCTGCGTTCGGCTATGGTTTCTTTAATCAGATAAGAGCTTAAGCTCCGGTAGCAAATCTATTTTGTTAAATCGGCTTTGATTTGATCGACTTGATTCGCCAAAGAGGACTCTTGGAAATATTCACTGTGTGTTTTTCCTAAGTACAACTTCTTATTGGCTACTCGTTGATCCAACTTGTCTTTAACAATAGTGCCTTGTGCCAACTTGTTATTTAATTCAAGTGCAATTGCAGAACTGTCTGAGACTTTACTTCCTTTCGTATCGTAATAACGAACTTGGCTGATGTTCGTATCAAATGGGTCGCAATAAGCTGCACCTAAATCACCCTTTTCAATAATACTGTTGTATTGCGCTTCGCTGATTGGCGTCTCTTTATTTGATACGAACTGGCTCCCTCGAACACACCAGTTGATTCTGGTGCCAATACCTGGGAAATACGCCGAAATTAAGTTAACGGCATAGTAGGTTTCTGGATCTGACAGGTTTGGTTTTGCATATCTATCAATCACCTTACCGCCAACCACTTGATATTCGACTTCGCCATTATTATAAGACTCTAAAAAATAGCTATTTCTAAACATCTTGCTGAAACTGACGTTATCAACAGAACGCCCACTGTCGGATGTGAAGCTTTTCAGTTGCTGCTTATGTTGAATGCTACCTGTTGTAATGTTGGTCACTAAACCAACCACTGTGTTTTTCGCAGCGTCACTTTGCCAAGCCGTATAGTTACTTATATTTTGTTGAGGTGTATTTGTAGTCGCATCGGCATCAACACTGTACTTGTAACTAAGCTCGGTAATGTCTTGTCCTACTTTATTTACTTTGGCATAGGACTTGTAACGACGCGCTTCGCAATCTTGAAAGTTTGCATCGTAGTAGAAGTAGCTGATCCAATCTTTTGCTTCGATAGCTTCGGTGGTACCAGCTGAGTAATCTACAATCCCGTTTGCACCATAAACACCATAGAAACCTTTGAGATCTTTTTCTTGCTTAGCAGATAACCCTTTATTGAACTCATCATCCCAACCAATACTGTAAATATTAAATAGGTTCAGAGCCTTAATACATTCTTTGATATCGGTACTGCCTATAGCATTAGCTGAATACATTACAGGGCTACTATAAAGGATTTTTGCAACATCATCTTTTGGATCAGCTACACTGCCTAATGCCGGGGTTATGGACATTTGAGGCACTACGGTTTTAGTCTTTTGAGGTGGTGGCGCAGCGCTATCGCTACCACCACCGCATGCTGAAAGTGTTACAACTAATACTAATATGGTTGGGATAATAAACTTCAAATTTTTCCTCGGAATTTTGAGCAAGTGATTATATAAATAATCACTCAAATACGAAAAAAAAACTAAATGCCTATATAACCAAATTCAAACCATTGAAGAAATAGACGTGTATATCCGCTACCGAGACCTAATTTAATCTATTAATAACAAAAACTTAAATATAAAAAGAGAAGTAGCCGATTATTGACACGTTTGGCAAAAGAAACCAATCACAACAAACGGTTCTTGTACTGTTCTGGCGTTTGGTTCGCGTAACGTTTGAACATGGTGATAAATGGGCTTGCTTGGTTGTAACCCAATGTTAGAGCGACTTCTTTAACCGATTGGCCGTTTCTTAACAAGTCCATCGAGTACAGATAACGGACACGCAATCGCCATTCTGTAAAGCTCATTCCAAGCTCAGTCTGGCAGTGGCGGGACAGAGTTCTCTCTGTGGTATGGACACGTTCAGCCCAATCTTTCAGCGTCACTTCATCGGTTGGGTTTTCTTCAACAGAAGCCAATATAGGCGCTAGGTACTTATTGTCGGTCGAAGGTAAAAAGTGGTGTTCAACCTCACGTTGCGCAAGTTGGTCAAGCAGTACCTGGACAAGCCTTTGATCTTGTTCTGTTTCCGCAACATTTATTCCACGCTCGCGAAAGTCATCGATGATAGAAGACACAATCGGCGTGATCTTTATAAGACTGGTTTTTTCTGGCAGATGTTGCGTTAGCTCTGGGGCGATATTTAGCGAACAGTAGTCCAAAGGCTTACGGTTATAACTACAATGCATCACCCCGGCCGGTACCCAAATCGCCAAATGTGGTGGCGCTAGAAATCGGGTGCTTTCCGCTTCCATCTCTAATATACCGCCACTGATCAACTGGACCTGTCCCCATGAGTGGCTATGAACTCGAGTTTCAGTGTTCGAAAGAAACGCTTCAAAATTCATAAATACGTTGGATGGTGCCTTATCAATTGATAAGGATGGATGAAGGTTTCTGGACTGTTTTTTCAAACTTGTCTTCCTATCGCGCCTGATGTCTTTCTAAAGATACTTGTAAGTATAACGACCTGTCAAACTAGCCGCATCAACTCATTTGCGACGGAATTCACATGCATTATCTCTTACCATTTTTTACAGTCTGTATCTGGGGCGCCAATGCAATCGTCAACAAGCTTGCTGCAAGCACCATAGAACCTAGCGCGATGAGTTTTTACCGCTGGTTTTTTGCGATGTTAATTCTCACGCCTTTCTGTATTCGCCCGGTGATGAAGCAGTGGGCTGTCATTAAGCCAAACCTATCGAAATTAGCGTTCCTCGGCTTTTTGGGCATGGTGTTGAACCAATCTCTAGGTTACTACGCAGGCTTAACCACAACCGCTTCAAACATGGCATTGATCACGTCTTTAGTCCCGTTGATCAGTGTATTTCTGAGCGTTCCTTTGTTGCATAAGTCCATTTCTAGTTTGAGTATTGTGGGTGGTGTGTTGTCACTGTCAGGCTTAGCTCTGATGTTAGGTAAAGGCGATCCTTTGTTCTTCATCCATCAAGAATTGACCCAAGGCGATGGCTATATGCTGATTGCGGCCTTTGTTTATGCTTCTTACTGTGTGCTCTTGAAACGCTGGAAAATGCCAATCAGTAGCTGGGTGGTGATTTACATTCAGGGTCTGTTTGCTGTCGCGATGCTTACGCCACTTTGGCTTACCAGCGAACAACTTTTACCACCGCAACAAGCGATCCCATTGATTGCTTACGCCGCAGTTGCCGCTTCGATTTTAGCACCTTGGATGTGGGTGAAAGCGATTGACACCATTGGTGCTGACTCAAGCGCGATGTTCATGAACTTGCTTCCAGTTGTTGCGATCGTATTAGCTGCGACATGGCTTGGCGAAGAAATTAACCAGTTCCACATCATTGGCGGTGTGATGGTGATTTCAGGTGTCATCCTTGCTCAAATTAAAAGAAAACCAAGGCTTGAGGCTCCTCTCCCTCAACAAAGCTAAACGCATCATCCAACGCTCACTTTAGGGCAAATATTCAAACTCACTTTTCTTACTGTGCCTACTCCGAAGTAGGCACTGTTATTTTATTCACAAGCCTTTTAAATGCTTTTAATACGCGTTCATTGTGGTTGCAACATGTTACCGACTCAGGTTTAATGAATTACGTACTGTTTAAGTTGTAAAAGGAAGTACAATGACTCAACCACCGATCCCTGTGATCATCTCGTCTCTACTTGCTTTGTCATCTGTTTCAAGCTTTGCTGCCACTGCTCCTGCTCCTGCTCCTGCTAATACTAATGCACCATTAGCTGAAGAACTATTAACTGAGGAACAACATTTTGTACGCGGCAACGGTGCAGAGCCCAACACACTAGATCCTAGCTTCGTAAATTCAGGCATGCCCGGTGACATCATCGTCAATGATATGTTTGAAGGCTTTGTGATTGAGAACAGTGACGGGCAAATCATCCCAGGGCAAGCCAAAGAGTGGTCTATCAGCAAAGACGGCAAAACCGTGACGTTTGTATTGAAAGAGAACCTCAAATGGTCGAATGGCGATCCAGTCACAGCGTCTGATTTTGTGTTTGGTTGGCAGCGCGCAGTGTCTCCGAAAACAGGTAATAACACGGGTTTTGTTTTTTCTACGGCTAACATAGTGAACGCTAGCGAGATTCTATCAGGAGATAGAGATCCCTCTAAGCTTGGCATCAAAGCATTAGATGAGCGCACGGTTGAGATTTCACTTTCAAAACCTACGCCCTACTTTATGAGTTTAATGAGCATCAAGACCTTTTTCCCTTTACCTGCTGAGTTGGTTCAAGAGAAAGGCGACCAATGGACTCGCGCAGAAAATATCGCGACCAACGGTGCTTACACTTTGAGTAAATGGGTGCCCAACGAATACGTTGAAGTCGAGAGGAATCCAAATTATTGGGATAACACATCGACAATCATCAACAAGGTGACCTATTTGGGCTTATCATCTCAAAATGCTGAGCTTATCCGTTATCAAGCGGGTGAAATTGATATGACCAATCGCGTTCAGCTTGAGTACTACCAGAAATTAATCCAAGAAAGCCCTGAGCAGATCAAAGCGCAAGCTCTACTAGGCTCTTACGTCTATTCATTCAATACACGTCAAGCGCCGTTTGATGACGTCAGAGTACGCCAAGCACTGAGCATGGCCGTCAATCGTGAGATTCTGGTCGAGAAAGTTACAGGTCAAGGTGAGCCAGAAGCATACAGCGTGACGCCGAATAATATTCCTGACTACACAGCGCCTTTATCCGAATTCAATTCTCTAGACAGCGAGCAGCGTTTAACCAAAGCCAAAGCTCTACTTGAAGAAGCGGGATACAACGAAAACAAGCCTCTCAAGTTTACCCTTACGTACAACACCAGTGAGAATCATAAAAAGATAGCGATCGCGATTGCATCGATGTGGAAGCCACTTGGCGTAAAAATTGAGTTGGAGAACATGGAATGGAAAGCCTATGTTGCAGCGAAAGGGAGTGGCGACTATCAGCTGGCTCGCTCATGGGCATTTGGTGACTATCCAGAGCCTTCTGCACTGTTAGAAGCCTTCACTTGTGACCACACAGCAAATGAGAGTGGCTACTGTAATCCAGATTATGATGAGCTCTTACAGCAAGCGAGTAAAACGGAAGATCAGTCTAAACGCTTTGCTTTATATCAGCATGCTGAGTCGTTACTCAACGATTCTGCAGCAGTTATGCCTTTATATCATTACAACCACACACGATTAGTGCGAAATACACTAAAGGGCTTCCCAAACAATAATCCGAAAGGAAATATCTACGCGAAGGATCTATACTTTGTAAAACAGTAAAAGTGAGCTGATAAGAAAACAATAATAGCTACCACTTTAGTAGTAACTAAGATACAGTCACTTTAACTAAACCAAATCAACAGCGGTTAGTTGGCTAACACAAAAAAGGTACCGACATGAGTACCACACGGCTTAGAAACACCTAGCATTGCGCTAGGTGTTTTTTTTTGTAATCGACCTATCTAGTGACTTAATCAGTATTTCTAATCTTTTGCTTGCTATGACTTCATCCATGTTTGCCATTCGCCTCATACACCTTTAAACACCGATATTCATCAACTGATCATCTGTTTGAAAAAAATTGTCTTAACCGTGAGATTATCCGCTTTAACTTATGTCATCTTAAGTATATTGTTATTAGTAAGTAACAAGCATGTTATGCAGCAAAATAATAATGAAGGAAGATAGATGAGCAGTAGCAATAGCCGACAAGATGGCAAACGAGACGTTACTCTGCGTTTTTTAGCTGAACCCGGGGATGTGAACTTTGGTGGTAAAGTTCATGGTGGGGCAGCAATGAAGTGGATCGATTTAGCAGCCTACGCTTGTTCCGCAGGGTGGAGCGGTAAATACTGTATAACAGCTTATGCAGGCGGAATTCGATTCGTTGCTCCAATTCACGTAGGCAACCTTGTGGAAGTAAGTGCAAAGGTCATCTATACAGGTTCATCTTCAATGCATATCGCTATCGACGTGCAAGCCAGCGACCCTAAAGAGCTCAATAACCGCCTAACAACTCACTGTATCGTTATTATGGTCGCTGTCGATGAGAATGGTAACCCGACTAAAGTGCCAGAGTGGATACCAGAGACGCCAGAAGACATCGAATTACGAGATTCGGCTATTCGCCTAATGAACATGCGAAAACAGATTGGTGAAGAGATGGAAGCTCACGTGAAGTACCTTAAGTAAGGTCCACCAGCTCCTCCCCTGCAAACCCTATTACAATGCCAAGCACCTGCTTGGCATTGATCTATTTGATACCTTCGTGCTCTACACAGCCAAATCCGCTGCACACCCAATACAGACAATAAGAGCGTGATACCCAGCCAAAGGTGGCAATGAATCGGTACTTGTTCACTGATTTATTTTGACTGTAATAAAGTCGTCATTTTGCTCTGATTAAATACCGCCAATCATAATGGATGTACTTAAATTTCCCGGAGCCACACTTGAGCGTCACACGCCCCACTCTTAGCGAATCTACACTGAACAATTTGAAGGCTGTTGAGTATCAATGGGTTAGAACTTTGTACGTCGAAGGCTACGACAGCAATGAAATCAACCACTATATCCAGACGTGCTTCGGCGGCGACCCAACGTTTGCGGATCTGTTTCGTCGTGTCGCACTCGATCAAGAGAGCATCTATGTATTACTGCAGCATTTAGGTTGCGCACCTTCAAGCAAAGAGTTCTAGCAGCTAGAACTCATTATCCACATTCTGTAGCTACCCATTCTATGTTCATCCATCCCGGCGTTTTGATCATTAGCTCTCAACTATAACTCCAGTGTAGTTTCATATCCCTGAGTTATAACCATTTAAAACTCACAGCCACATCCCGTTTCTATATGCACTTTCTGTGCAATTTCATCATTTGTTGCATACAAATCATTGAAGTATCACGCATTGGATTATTAGCAATATATCAATAGATCAACAGCCCCTTATACTGAGTGTCTGATTTGTGAGACTCGTTCACGCCTTCAAGTAAGAGGAATGAGTCAAGAAAGGTGTAGGAGAGAAGTGACTCGAAGCTTTTAATATTAAAGCGCTTATCAGCACAATAACGGTGATGGGTACAAGAGTTGACGAGTAAAGCAGACACAAAGACAAAAAAAAGTAGCGGGCATAAAAAAACCCAAGTAAATACCTGGGTTAGAGTTACAAAAACCACTAATCATTAATAGCGTAAGGAACCTGATTAGTAGCCAGCTATGCGTAACCTGAGGGTTATTTTTATTACTGATCGGCGGCCAAACCAAATGATGTAATAAAAATGCCAATATAGAGCGACCTAACGGTCGCTCTTTTTCTTTCTTATAGAGTACAGCTTATCCTTTTACACCACCTGCCGTCAAACCGCCAACTAACCAACGTTGAGCAAGTAAGAACACGATAGTAATCGGAAGTGCTGATAGTACAGCCGCTGCCGCAAAGTCACCCCATAGGTAGTTCTGAGGGTATAAGTACTGCTGCATACCTACTGCTAGCGTATAAGAGTTCACATCTGTAAGTAGTATAGATGCTACTGGTACTTCACCAACTGTTGCGATAAATGACAGGATAAACACAACCGCTAGGATTGGCACAGACAACGGTAGTAGAACCAGTCTGAATGCTTGCCAAGGCGTTGCACCATCAAGGGCTGCTGCCTCTTCCAGAGAGTTATCAATCGTTTCAAAGTAACCCTTAATCGTCCATACGTGCAGTGCAATACCACCTAGGTAAGAGAAGATTAGACCACCGTGTGTGTTCAAGCCTAAGAACGGAATGTATTGACCAAGTTTGTCAAACAGCGCGTAGATTGCTACTAGAGCCAGTACTGCTGGGAACATTTGGAAAATCATCATCGCTTTCAGGATAGTTTCTTTACCTTTGAAGCGCATACGAGCAAATGCGTAAGCCGATGTCGTTGACAGTGCCACGATTAAAATCGATGTAACACCCGCCACTTTGATCGAGTTCCACAACCAAGTCAGTACTGGGAACGGAGGTGACGTTACCGAGCCATCTGCGTTCGTCACTGACATACCTAATGCTAGCTTCCAGTGTTCCAATGACGGGTTATCTGGAATCAAACTACCGGTTGCGAAGTTACCTTCACGGAACGAGATCGCGATGATCATCAGTAGTGGGAAGATAATCATTGCCAAGAAGCACCACAACACTGCATGTGTTGCCCACACTCGGTATTTAAGGCCTTTACCTTGTACCATAGCCATTGTCGTGCTCCTTAATCTTGAGACAGTTTAGTGAAACGAAGGTTTAGTAACGCTAGTGCACCAACCAATAGGAAGATAAGCGTTGCGATAGCACTTGCTAGACCGAAGTCTTGACCGCCGCCGCCTTCGAATGCAATTCGGTATGTGTAGCTTACAAGCAAGTCTGTGTAACCCGCTGGCTCAGAAGTACCAATCATGTTCGGGCCACCGTTCGTCAATAGTTGAATCATTACGAAGTTGTTGAAGTTAAAGGCAAACGCTGCAATCAATAGCGGTGTAAGCGGTTTAATCATCAATGGGAACGTAATGCGCTTAAAGTTATCCAAGAAGTTCGCACCATCGATTGCTGACGCTTCGTATAAATCATCAGGAATCGCTTTAAGCAGACCCATACATAGAATCATCATGTAAGGGAAACCGAGCCATGTGTTAACCATCAACACCATGGTTTTCGCAAGAATCGGGTCTGAGAACCAGTTAGGGCTTAAGCCGAAGATATTCTCTAGCACCATGTTGATCTCACCAAAGCTTTGGTTGAATAAACCCTTAAAGATAAGAATCGAGATAAACGCAGGGACGGCGTAAGGCAGAATCAGTAGAACACGATAAATAGAACGACCTTTCAACTCTTCCCATTGCACGATGTTAGCCAGTACAAGACCGATAACTAGCGTGAACGCTACGGTACATACCGAGAAGATAACCGTCCAAATAAAGATGCTGATAAATGGTTCTTTAATGCCATCATCTTTCCATACACGCTCAAAGTTATGTGTACCAATGCTAACCACGAAACCGGGAGAGATGGTATTACCCGTAAACTCACCGTTTGCATCAACAGGCTGGTAGAAACCCACATCCATATTTGGCTTGAGAACTTCACCCGTTTCATTGTTGATTAACGTTTCTTCATCGTCTTGAAGGGTGTAAAGCGGAGCAACAGAAGCAAACTTACGTAAGCCACTCATGCGGATGTCACCACCGTCCGGTAGATTGAAATCAACACCACTGATCGCTGCTCGGTTTTGGATGATCGCTTTGATCTTCTCTTTTTCACCTTGCGCAGACTCGATGACAGATAAGTCCATCTCTGTTTCTGTCATATTGTCTAGAGAAAATACGTCAGTCGCTAACAGTTGGTCGCCATCTTTTACGACGATCTGGTGACCATCATCTGTCTTGTACAAAGTAAATGGGTAGCTCTCACCACTTTGGAAAGAACGGTCTAAAAGAACGGTTTGAGTACGCTCAAGAGAAAGCTGGTTTTTCGCGCTGTAGTTAGTAAACGCAAGCCCTACGGTGTATGCCAATGGGAAAAGAATGAACAAAATCATTCCGGCAATACCTGGGTAAATATAACGGTGGGCGTAAGTTTTCTTACTACCAAAAATGTAAAGTGCCAAAGCCGTTAAGATCACTGTAAGCAGCGCAAAAGCGAGCTCACCGCGAGAATACATTAGAATTGTAGCGTAGCCGTTTATTAAGCCAACGCTACCAAGCAACCCCCATTTGATGAAGACGCTTTTACTGCCTGGAAGGCTTGATGGTGCTGGGATAGCATCTGTACCTTGAACTGACTGCATAGAGGAACCTGCTAGCGATATAGATAAAAAATAGAAAAGTAAGGAGAGGTTACCCCCTCCTTAAAAGGTAGTGCTTGGTTGTTACTTAGTCATGCGACCTTCAGCAGCTTTTAGTGCTTGGTCTACTGATTGACGGCCGTCAACTACGTTGCCGATCGCTTCTTCCATGCTGTACCAGAATGTTGTGAACTGAGGGATGTTAGGCATGATTTCACCGTTCATCGCGTTGTCCATTGTTGCTGCAATACGAGTATCGCTGTCTAGTTGACGTTGGAAAGAGTTAAGAGCAACTGCACCTAGTGGCTTGTCGTCGTTTAGGCTCTTCATACCTTCATCAGTTAGTAGGTAGTTTTCCATGAACTCAACAGCTAGGTCGCGGTTTGGAGAAGCAGTGCTGATACCACCCGCCCATACACCAACGAAAGGTTTAGACGCTTTACCGTTGAATTTAGGTAACGTTGTTACGCCGTAATCTACGCCAGCTTTCTTGATGTTTTCCCAACCCCAAGGGCCGTTAATTGTCATTGCAACATTACCCGCAACAAATTCAGACTCAGCAACTGAGTAATCCATGTCTGCAGAGATAACTTTGTCTTGTACCATCTTCTCGATGAAACCTAGAGACTTCTGAACACCGTCAGTCGCTACGCCCGCATCTTTAATGTCGTAACCTTCTGCAGTCTGTTTGAATGCGTAACCGCCGTCAGCTGCAAGTAGAGGCCATGTGAAGTAAGCGCCGCCACGTAGAGGCCACATGATCGCGTTTTTGCCATCTTTTTTAAGTTCAGCATCAAGTGCTGGGATTTCTTCCCAAGACTTAGGAGGGTTAGGAACAAGTGCTTTGTTGTAGATTAGTGAAACTGACTCAACCGCTACAGGGTATGCGATTGTTTTACCTTCGTATGAAACAGCGTCCCATGCGAAGTCTACGATACCTTCTTTAGTTTCTTTAGAAGGTTTGATATCAACAAGAAGCCCTGCTTCTGCATAGCCGCCAAAACGGTCATGAGCGTAGAAGATCATGTCTGGGCCATCGCCAGCTGCTGCTACTTGAGGGAATTTCTCTTCTAGCTTATCAGGGAAAGCAACGGTTACTTTAACACCAGTATCTTCTTCGAAGCGTTTACCTACTTCAGCCATGCCTTCATAAGCTTTGTCACCACCTACCCAGATTGTTAGTTGTCCTTCTTCGATAGCAGCATTTGCACCGAACGAACCCAGAGCAACTATTGTACCTAGAGCTACAGCGCTTAGAGCGTTTTTCATGTGAATATCCTTTTTATATTTATACGTAGGGCACATCTACCAAGACGAGCCAGTTTTCGGAGGTTATGATCTGAGAAAACAGACCATAGCTCATCATCCTAGCCACTACGCCCTAGCTATTATGGCTTAAATTCGTGATCGCCATCCGGTCAGATTAGAGACTGAAATCACAAAACGTATAGTCATCGTGATCAACATCACCGTTATGTGGTGGATTTATTTGAACTGGATCGCCAATTGAGGATAACCCCATTTATCTACTCCTCCCCTCCTACTCCCCCTAGTTAATTTTCCATTAGGAGGATGTACCCTTACGCTAATTCACCGAAACTGCAGTCATCCAAGAGTGGATAGTAAGAACCCTTTACCGGCAAGTGTTATGCGTTGACGCATTATTCATTTAGTTGGCTTCACTGCTCGCTGGTGTCTTATTATTAGCATCGAGCTAAATCTGTGATTGAATCACGGGGGAGGTTTAGCTGGATGTGGGGGAAATGGACATCAGTTTGGCTATGACGGGTGGGCTTGGTTAAAGAAGCCAAGTCTCACCCACTTTTTTCTTACTCACTCAATACTTACCCATTCCTACAGTTACTGCTGACCCAAAAATTTCTTATAATGATAAGCAGTAAAACTTAAAATTTGATCGATCGAGGACAAGCTAGATGGCGAGTGTCACGTTAAAAAACGTTTATAAATCATATGGTGATGTACAGATTTCTAAGGACGTAACCTTAGACATCAACGAAGGTGAGTTCGTAGTATTCGTTGGACCATCAGGTTGTGGTAAATCGACGCTATTACGCTGTATCGCAGGTCTAGAGGACATTACGTCTGGTGATTTGTACATTGGCGACCAACGCATGAACGACGTTGAGCCATCAAAGCGTGGCGTAGGTATGGTATTCCAATCTTACGCGCTTTACCCTCACCTTAACCTATACGACAACATGTCTTTCGGCCTTAAGTTAGCAAACGCAAACAAAGCTGAAATCGACAAGCGTGTTGAGCATGCTGCAGAAATCCTTCAGCTTGGTCACCTTCTTGAGCGTCAACCTAAAGCACTTTCTGGTGGTCAACGTCAACGTGTTGCGATTGGTCGTACTCTAGTTTCTCAACCTAACGTATTCCTACTGGATGAGCCGCTATCTAACCTAGATGCTGCGCTGCGTGTTCAAATGCGTTCACAAATCACTAAGCTACAACGTCAACTTGGTTGCACGATGATCTACGTTACCCACGACCAAGTGGAAGCGATGACAATGGCGGATAAGATCGTTGTTCTTGATGGTGGTTATGTGTCTCAAGTCGGTAAGCCGCTTGACCTTTACCACTACCCTCAAAACCGTTTCGTTGCTGGCTTTATTGGTTCACCGAAGATGAACTTCATGTCAGTTCACATCGAGCAAGCTGAAGCAGAACGCGTGTTGGTACAACTTTCTAATGGCATGACTTTCTGGATTCCTGTTGACGGGACGACAGTTAATGCTGGCGATCGTATGTCTCTGGGTATTCGCCCTGAACACTTGATGTCTGCTGAATCAGGTGACGCGACGATTGAAGCTGACGTGATGATGGTAGAGAAACTAGGTAACGAAACTCAGGTTTACCTAAACCTTGAAAGTGCCGATGCTGATGTTATCTATCGCCAGCCAGACACGTTGAAAATCGAATCAGGTGACAAGTTGGCGATTGGTATTCCAGCACACCGTTGTCACCTGTTCCACAGCGATGGCCGCGCATGTCGTCGTTTGTACAAAGAATACGGCACAGACTAATCAGTTCGTCTTTTTAGGATATAACTTGCCCATATCGAATCCCTCTTACCTTGTAAGGGGGATTTTTCATTTAAGACGACTAGTTTTACTTTCATTAAACAGATCGCGCGTTGTCTGTTCAGCATAAAAACAAAAAAGGCCTAGCGAATACTAGACCTTTGTCTGTTTGAGCTAAAAGCCATCCTATCTAACCGATAAAGATATAGGCTTGCTCAATTGAAACTTAGTGAATTGGCGTATCACTTGTTTTATTGAACTGGCCAAAATGCTTTTCTAACACTTCAGGTGTCAGTTTGCCTTCCGCTTCTAATCGCTTGAACTCAGCAACAATTGCTTTTTGCTCTTCAAGTGATGGCAGTTTCACCTCAGGCTCATCGCCCATCTCTTGAGTCATCTGCTCTAGTTCTTTTTCAAAATCGCTCATGATACTTACCTAAATATTAAACTTAACCAGATTTTACTCATTTCCGCTCTGTGATGCTAGGTTGATTGAAAGCAAAGCCCGAAACCAGATCAAGCTAAGGTCAGTTAAAAAGAAACAAAGCCACAAAATAAAAAAAGCTGGATTCACGATTAAATGAATCCAGCTCTTAGTCTATGTCGCTATCTAAGCCATGTTACAGCTTGAAAGGGTTAAAGCTTAAACGAACCAACCATCTTATCTAGACGAGAAGAAAGATCTCGAAGCTCTTGGCTCGCCTCTGCAAGTTGCTCAGCAGTACCGGTTGTCACTTCATTGATTGCGTTGATCTCTTCAATGTTCTGGTTGATGGTGTGAACCACGGTCGATTGCTCTTCCGTTGCCGTAGCAACTTGCGTGTTACGGTCAGTAATATCAACGATACGGTCTGAGATACCACCCAATACGTCTACCGCTTCATCCGATGCAGACACACCCTCAAGGGTAATAACCTTACCTGCACTCATTGCCGTTACCGCATCTTTCGCATCGCTTTGCAGTTGGTTGATCATCTTCTGAATCTCTTCCGTTGAATCCGCAGTACGACTAGCTAGGTTACGAACTTCATCTGCTACTACGGCAAAGCCACGACCTTGTTCACCGGCACGTGCCGCTTCAATTGCGGCGTTTAGTGCAAGTAAATTAGTTTGCTCTGAAATATCACGGATAACACCCAGAATAGAGCCGATGTCTTGCGTTGTTGAAGCAAGCTGCTCAACTACTTGGCCTGTGCTCTCAATGTCTTGAGCTAAACGGCTGATCGCGTCTTTCGCTTTATTCACAACAGAGCGGCCCACTTCAGTATTGCCCGAAGCTTGCGTTGCCGTTTCTGCTGCTGTTGCCGCGTTCGATGCAATCTCGCTGATGGTCATGCCCATTTGGTTAATAGCAGCGACAACTTGAAGGGTTTGATCACGTTGTTCTTGGCTGTTGTCATGGGTGATATGTGCTTTATTAGAAACACTCTCTGCTGCCACTTGAAGCGCTTGGCTTGTCGAACACACCTCTTTCATCGACACATGAATCTTTTCAATAAAGCCATTAAAGCCTTTTGAAAGCTGAGCGATTTCATCATTGCCTTTCACTTCGATACGCTGCGCAAGGTCACCGTCGCCTTCACCTAGGTCGCCGAAACGCTTAGCCAAAAGTTTAATCGGCTGAGTAATGCTGTTAGCCAGAACTACGCCCATTAGGATAAACACTAATGCCACAACCGCCGTCATCATCAGCATCTTTTGTGCCGTCTCATCTAGCTCAGCAAATACTTCGCCTGTTGGTACCACACCAATGACAAACCAGTCCATCGACGACACGTATAAACTCGCAACAAACAGCTCTTGGCCTTGGCTTTCAGTGGTAATCAAGTTGAAGCCTGACTTATTCAGTAGCTGACTGGCTTGAGGGCCGTAAAGTTGTTGAAGTGAAGAGTCGCTGCGTGAGCGTTCACGGTGAATTTGAACATCACCTTGGCTATCGGTTAAGAATACGAAGCCTGTATTTTCAATCTTAAAACCATTGAGTAGGTTAACCATGTCATCCATCGATTTTGATAGACCTGACATCGCCAAACCTGAAGGCTGTTGGTAGTTAGCAAACATCTTCACTTCGCCATTAGCTTCTTGGAACATGCTCACCATGGTTGGCTGTCCAGATTGCGTAAAGCCAAAGAACCAACCATCTTGCTGTTGGTTTAACTGACGTAGGAAACCATTTTGGTTCCAATAGTAAGCCGTTTGACGGTTCGCCACTGAAGCATCGTTTAACTGATATTGGTTACGAACATTATTCAGCTGTTTGACCAATTTGTTCTCTAGTGCAGGATCGCGATCGGTCGATTCAATCGCATCAGAAATAAATTCATTTGAAGCAATTTGCTCCGCTGCTAGCAATAGCTGAGACACTTCACGATCAATCTCGCCATTGATTCGCTCTAGCATTCCTGGAAGTTCAATATCGATCAATCGATGGCTTAATACATCTCTTGCTTGTTGTTGTGCCATCGCGCCGACAATCACTGTCGATGCAAGAACCGCAAAGGTAATTCCAAGTACAACTTTTTGCTTGATACTCAGAGAGTTAGTTTTAAACATATTTGGACCTTTAAAAAGAATCGCTCGTTATTGGTATACCCTGAACAGGACTTTTTTAGTGCACTCCAACAAGCAATGCACAATCTGAGTGATGTATCGGCCACAACTAATAAAACTAGAGACTTTTCTCTCAAAAAATTGCAAATGTGATGTAACGGCTCAATCATTTTCTCTTGGGATAAAGATTATCGAGGTCAATATTATTATCTTATTAGTATTCGCTTGGGTTATTTAATGATGCTTAACACGCTAACCCTTCAGATATGAAGGCATTAAGTTTGTCCTCATTAATGATATCAATGCGGCGATAACCTATTTCAATCATGCCTTCTTTCGCCAATTGTTGGAGAGAGCGGCTGAGTGTTTGACGGGTACACCTAGACAGATGCGCCAACTTATCTTGGGTATACAAGATCGGATTGAGTTCGTTCGGCATCCCATTTAAACGACTGACTAATAACAGTAACTTAGCGACCCGAAATTCATTTTTAAGCAGTACAGATTCTGTCGTCCACTCCATCAAAAGCCGGAATCGAAAGCTGATTTCACGAATTGCAATTTTATAGAGTTCTGGATAACGGTCAGCGATATCTCTCATTTTTTTGACAGGAATAGCCACGACAATCGCATCAGAAGATGAGTAGAAGTTATGGTTGGTCGGTTGTTCATCAAAACAGCCTATCCACGTCAACCAGCTGTTTGGACCTAGCATGGCAATGCACGCCTCATCACCACTTTCACTGTAACTCATCAGTTCGATATGTCCCTTAACCACAAGGCGCATGGTATCGACAGCGGTATAGGCGGAATTGAGCAAAGTCGGAACCTTATAGGCTTCAATTCTTGCAGCACCGACTATCTCTTCAACGGCTTTCGGATGTAGCTGATTTAGCGTGGGATCATGTCTTAACATCAGCTCAAGCATCGAATGTTGTTCTTCACTACTCATCGTAGGAACGAAATTAGAATGTAAGATTTTACACATTGTTCTCATCCAACCCCTGATAGCTTGTTAATTAATTGTTAAATACAGACTAACAATTAATCGAATAAAAAAGCTAGGAAAAACCACAAGGTCGTGAAATGAGGATTCAAGAATGCAAATGCCATGCGTAAACACATTGAGCCGTTGGCTCTTTAAAGGCTCGATAGCAACAGTATTAATTACCTGCGCTAGCTGGAGTACAGTCTCAGTAGCCAACGATAAATTTGAGGGGATCCCCGGTGAAAGAACCTGTTTCTTCCGTTATGGTCCCGTCTCTGCAGACCCATACATCAACGTTGCCTACCCCGATGCTGCGGTAAAATATTGGGGAGCAGCTTTTACGGTACCTGATGGTGCCAAGCTAAAATTAGAAGGACAATTCCCACATTCTCGCTACATGTCGTTCATTAGCTATGATGACCGTGGAAGACCAGTACAATCTTTACCCGACTACATGATCAAACCCAGCCAAAGCAGCGTAAACCCTTTCAGAGAAGGCAATCAGCGCGATAGCGTTCTTAGAAGCTACCAAGTCAATATTCTCAACGCTCAACCAAAAACTGATTACACCGCAGGCCAAATACGTGATGGCGCAGAAATGGATGAACTGCATGCGCCAAAATCTTCAGCTAATCAGCAGGTGATCATCTACCGCATCTACGCAAAAGACGAAAACAGTGATGGCACTGGAAATACAGCATTACCTCAGCCAGTCGTCACGCTTGCTTCAGGAAAGGAACTTCGTGGACAAGAAGCGTGTGACTCGCTGCAAAGTGCGCAACCGTTAAAAGCTCAATTAAATGCCCTGGGAATCCCAGTCGAGAAGTATCGTGAATTGGTTACACAACCCAACAAGCCCGCAGGCTTCCCCGCAACCAATCCATCGACTTGGCACATTCAGCTCGACCGAGAAAGCTTGTTAGGTATTTACACAGGAAAAATAAATCCTGAAGCGAGACGAAGCACGGGTGGCTTCTACCCAAATCTTGATAACAACTACATTAGAACCGTCGTTAATCGCAAACATGGCCCTGTATTTGTCCTCAGAGCCAAGGCTCCCGTTACACCAAAAACTTTCCATGGCGTTAAAAAAATGACTAAAGGTGACCTCCGTTACTGGTCGGTCTGCTCGAACAAAGGCTTCGCTGTAACCAAAGTCAACGACTGCCTTTACGATGAAGCGATTCCGGTGGACAAGGACGGCTATTACACTGTCGCCGTGAGCCGCGCTGCCGACAGACCACGTAACGCTTTTGCCCAATGTGGTGTAGGTTGGTTACCAATGGCAGACGATGGTGATGGCATTATTGATGAAGATGCATCGATTGTTCAAATCCGTCACATGCTCGCAGCGCCGGAGTTTAGCCACGCCATACAAAACATCCAGCAAGATAAAGATATCGCCCCGGTGATGGGGGAATACTACCCAAGAACCTTCTACACCACGACCAACAACTTCGAGCTCATGATCCCTTGTTCGGGGTAATACTCTCCATCTGAATAACCTATTAATAAACCTACGAAATGGCAGGTTCCCCGCCTGCCATCTATGACCGAATACCATCAATTTTCTGAGGTTGCCATGCTACTTAAACTACTACCCCTGTTGTCGATCATCTCTTTTCTTTTTACATCCCAAGCAGCACATACAGAAGAACTCGAACCAGAACGAAAACCAGAGCAAGAGCAAGGACAAGGACAAATAGAAGACCTAGACGATCCTACCGCGCTGAGCTCATTTCTGGGAATACGAACAGGGACTAACGGATATGGTGCCATCGCGCAATTTGGATTCAATAGCCCCGACAGTGCATTCGGTCACAACAGCTTCATTCAATTTAAAGACGATTTTGAAACTCTACATCTACGCCACTTTTCGATCTATAAACAGAGTGGGACGGGGTTGTTTGTTGATATGCAGCGCAACAATGCCAATGCAATTCCCGTTAACCGAGCTTCTGTTGGCGCCATCCAAATAATCCCTATCTCAGACAAACTTAGGATCAACCCTGCCCTTCTATATGGCGAAACGTGGACAGACGACAAGCAAGCTCGAAAAACGCTGTTTCCAGATACATCAATTGTGACCTTGTATACCTTTATTCGCTGGCAAGTCGCCGACGACTGGTTCGTCAATTTGGTACCTCAATATACCTACAGCGTAAATGGACGAAAGATTCGCTTGTTTGAACTCGTCACCCAAGTTGGCCACAACATTACTAAGGAAACGAGCATGGCGATAAATACCGATGAAGACGACAACTTTTGGTTAACACTAAAGCACGCCTTTTAAGTCTGACTATGGTAAAAACGTTGGGCTTAACTGTACTTTGGCTAAACACTTGTAAATCATTCCATTTTTGGAAAAATAAATTACGTAGATGTACTGGAACTTTTTCCTATTAATAAGTGACCAATACTCAAAATAAGAATCAAATGGCCCCCAGAGAGTCCAAAAATGCATAAAAATAACTTCGAAATCCTTCAAAACTACCTAGAGTCTCAAATCATTGGTCAGCAAGAGCTCGTAAAACAACTGATGATCGCCTTACTGGCAGATGGTCATATCCTTGTTGAAGGGCCTCCGGGGTTGGCAAAAACCCGCGCCGTAAAGTCGCTAGCTGACTGTGTCGAGGGAGATTTTCATCGTATTCAATTTACCCCCGATCTATTGCCTGCCGACCTAACTGGTACCGATATTTTCCGTCCAGAAACGGGAGAGTTCACATTCCAATCTGGCCCGATTTTTAACTCACTAATTCTAGCGGATGAGATCAACCGTGCTCCGGCGAAAGTGCAAGCCGCAATGCTTGAAGCGATGGCTGAAAAACAGGTGACCGCAGGTCGAAAAACCTATGCTCTGCCTGATCTGTTTTTGGTAATGGCAACGCAAAACCCAATTGAGCAAGAAGGCACTTACCCGCTGCCGGAAGCTCAATTAGACCGTTTCTTGCTGCATTTAGAAGTGGCTTATCCAGACATGGAAAGTGAGCTGGAGATCTTGCGCCTGAACCGAGGCGAAGCTCAAGGCAACGAATCTGTTCAGCCACAAGAGATATCTCAGCAAACGATCTTTGAAGCCCGCCAAGAAGTACTCAGCATTCACATGGCAGACACCATTGAGCAGTACATCATCAGACTGGTAATGGCGACTCGCCAACCTAAGCAATACAGCGACCAGCTTGATCAATGGTTAGACATGGGTGTTAGCCCGCGTGCAACCATTGCGTTAGACCGTTGTGCCCGTGCTCACGCTTGGCTTGCTGGCCGCGACTATGTTACTCCACAAGATGTTCAAGTGATGGCATTCCCTGTATTGCGCCACCGCCTGCTTCGTAGCTACCACGCACAAGCTGAAGGGGTCACTGCAAACCAAGTGATCGCACACCTTATCTCGTTGGTTGGTAGCGCATAGGGATAAGCGCATGAATAATCAATTACCCAACCATAGTGACGGTGTCACGTTAAATCTGGACGAACTGCTGCAATACAAAGCGCAGTCTGTTCGCTGGTTGCCTCCAGCCAAGAGCCTGTGGTCGCAACTAAACGGTCAACACGAGAGCAATCGTAAAGGTCGCGGGATGAATTTCTCTGAGGTTCGTCAATATCAGGCGGGCGACGACATCCGCAGCATTGATTGGCGCGTCACGGCGAGAACAGGCAAGGCGCATACCAAACTGTTTTCTGAAGAAAGAGAACAGCCTGTGATTTTGTTCTTAGATCTGTCGAGCAGTATGATTTTCGGCTCAACCTTGTTGCTTAAATCGGTTCAACTCGCGCACTTTGCCAGCCAACTTTGCTGGTTAACCGTCGCTCAAAAAGACCGTATTGGCGCAGTGATCGATACTGGCCAAGAGATCATTGAGATTAAACCCAGTGCTAGCAACCACGCTCCGCTACGTATTTTACAAAAAGTCATAGAAATCAATAACGCAGCGCTGACCAACCCAGGCAATTACAGCGACACAACCTTAGAGCATGGGCTGAAATCTCTTCACCAGCTTTGCCCGAAAGGAAGCGATATCATTATACTCAGTGATTTCGTCCGTTATAACGAAAGTAATTACTCACTTATCAATCAAATACGTCGACATAATCGAGTTCGCTTGGTGCATTTTTACGATCCATTAGAGCAAGGTGTCACTGCTTTCAAAGGTTCAAAACAGATCACCGACGGCAATAAAACGCAATGGTTTAACTTTTCATCAAGCAAGGAAAAAGAAAAGCTCAGTCACGTATTTGATCAGAAGCAACAACAACTGATGCAAATGAGCCTTTCTCTGGCGATCCCATACAGTTCATTGTCTTGTGCGCAATCGTTAATGAGCCAAGTATCAGGAGTTCAGTCATGAATCAACCTCTCGACCTGAGCCCGATTATTACGCCAAGCGCACCATCATGGTGGCCTTTGGCATGGGGTTGGTGGGCTGTGATTATTACGGCTATTGCTCTGATCGCCTTAGTGTTTTTCATTGTAAAACGCAGACAAAAGAACCAATACGCGAAGAACGAAGCACTTGCTTGCTTTCGTAATAGTCAGTCTTCAAATGCTTTGTCTCCGAGCACAGCTCAAAACATCGTTCGTCAAGCAGCACTGAGCTATTTCCCACGTGAAAAAGTGGCAGGCTTGTCTGGTGATGATTGGTTGACGTTCTTAGATGCGCAATTGGCAAAGCCGTTATTCTCCGCAAAGCAATCGCAATGGCAACAAGCGCTCTACCAAGATACAGCCTTAATGAGCGACGAACAGAAAAAGGCACAACAACAATTGGTTAATGATTGCGAAACCTGGCTTCGTAAAGCCCTTCCTCCAAAGCGAGGTCGTTATGACTGATCTTTTAAACACGAGCTTACTAAATATCGAGTTTGTTTGGTGGTGGATGTTTTTCCTAGCGCCATTGCCAATCCTTGTTTACTTGTTCTCACCAAAATCAGAATCAAGCAGTGCCCTTAGGCTTCCGTTTTTGCCCGAGGACAGCAATACCAAAACACCAAGCAGCCGCTTACCCAAAGCTTTGTCGGTCATCATCTGGCTTTTATTGGTAACGGCCATGGCACGCCCAGTTTGGTACGGTGAACCAGTTGAGTTTCAGCCGAAGCACCGTGATTTGATGTTGGTTGTAGACCTCTCCTACTCGATGAGCCAAGAAGACATGCAATTCAATGGCGAATACATCGATCGCTTATCTGCGGTGAAACATGTATTGAGTGACTTTATTGAGCGCCGTAAAGGCGATCGAGTCGGACTTGTACTATTTGCTGATCACGCCTACTTGCAGACGCCACTGACGTTAGATAGAGACACGCTTTCACAACAGCTGAATCAGGCAGTGCTAAAGCTGATTGGTACTCAAACTGCGATCGGTGATGGTATCGGCCTTGCCACCAAAACCTTTGTCGACAGCGACGCTCCTCAGCGTGTAATGATTCTACTCAGTGACGGCAGTAATACCGCGGGCGTATTAGATCCACTTGAAGCGGCGGATATTGCAAAGAAATACAACGCCACAATTTACACCGTGGGTGTCGGTGCGGGTGAAATGATGGTCAAAGAGTTCTTCATGACTCGTAAGGTCAATACTGCTCAAGACTTGGATGAACGTACTCTAATGGAAATAGCCAAACGCACTGGCGGTCAGTACTTCCGAGCGCGAGACAGCAAAGAGCTGGCAACGATTTACGACACCATCAACCAGTTAGAGCCCGTGACTAACGCCACTAAGATCTGGCGACCACAACAAGAGTGGTTTGTCTGGCCACTGTCGGCGGCAATGTTCTTCGCATTTATGCTGTTAGCCATTAGGAGAAACAATGTCTAACTTTACTTTTATCTACCCATATTGGTTCTTGGCTCTTGCCGTGCTGCCCGCTATTTGGTGGCTTAGCAAGAGACAATCCAAGCAAGGGTTATTAGCGTCACACATCGCCCGTTATTTGGCTCCTGAATCGAGCAAGCCATCGAAAAACCGCAGCACTTATTTCGGTGTTTGGTGGTTAGTCGGTGTCATCGCATTGGCCGGTCCAAGCTTTGAAAAAAATGAACAGCCAAGCTTTGAAAAAACACAGGCGCGAGTTGTGATCATGGATATGTCGATGTCTATGTATGCCACTGATATTAAGCCGAACCGTTTAACACAGGCGCGATACAAAGCTCTGGATCTGCTTTCGTTATGGAAAGAAGGCCTAACGGGAATGGTGGCATACGCCGGAGATGCTTACACCATCAGTCCGCTAACGTCTGACATCAACACCATCAAGAACCTCGTACCCAACCTATCGCCAGATATCATGCCCTTCCAAGGCGGCGATGCAGCATCGGCAGTTAAGCTTGCGATTGAGATGATGACTCGCGCTCATATCTACCAAGGCGATCTGGTACTGATTGCTGATGATATTGATGGTCAAGAGAAGAAAGAGATCGACTCACTACTCTCTGGTAGTAATTGGACATTATCAGTCTTGGCTGTAGGTACGGAAAGCGGCGCGCCGATCTCGTTACCTACAGGCTCGATGTTACAAACCGACTCAGGACAGACCGTGGTTGCGAAAACTAACGTAGGCAATATGCGCGACCTGACTCGTCGCTCTGGTGGCACGTTCACTGAAGTTCAATTTGATAACTCAGACGTTGAACACATCGCAAGTTACCTCGACCGAGTTGCAACGACATCAGAAGTGACTAAAACCAATAACTCGCTCAACACCAGAGTGAACAACGGTTTCTGGTTATTACCGTTTCTGTTACTTCCTGCACTTGGGCTATTTCGAAAAGGGGTCATTTGGTGTGGTCTAGTTGTACTTGTCTCGTTTAGCCAACCGAATACTGCGTTTGCAAATCCTTGGAAGACCGATGACCAAGTAGGTTATCAGTTGTATCAAGATGAGGACTTTCAACAAGCCGCAGAACAGTTCGAACAGCAAGAATGGAAAGGCATTGCGCAATACAAAGCCGGTGATTTCGAAGCGGCCGAACAGACACTGCAAGACCTTTCTGGCGAAGATGCTCGCTACAACCTCGCCAATGCACAAGCAAAGCAAGGTAAATACGACCAAGCGATAAAAGAGTATCAACGCATTCTCGAAAGCAACCCTGAACATGCTTATGCGAAGAAGAATCTAGAGATTGTCGAACAGGCTCAGAAGCAACAGCAACAGCAACAGCAACAGCAACAGCAACAGCAACAGCAACAGCAAGACGATTCTGAGTCCAAAGACCAAAACGAGCAAGACCAGCAAGGTCAGCAAGGTCA
>NZ_MCSD01000024.1:0-471736 GCF_002872555.1 Vibrio sp. 10N.286.55.E10 | reverse complement strand
TCGACTTTGTCGCCAACGTTCAATTGATTAAACGCGCTGTTGGCAGTGAATACCCAGTGGCCTGTGGCATCAATGGTGAGGTCGCCATTGGTGCCTGCAATGGAATCCGGAGTAAACGTGTTGTCTGGGTTGTCTACATCGGTACTGGTCAATGTTCCTGAAGTAGTTACCGCTTTGTCGGTTTCATTGATAGCAACGGTCGCACTGCTGACAGTAGCTTTGTCATTAGTGCCATTTACTGTGATAGTCACTTGATGCGGCGTGCCATCAGCAGAATGAACGGTGATGGTGTCGGTAGCGGTTGCTCCGTTGCCCAAAGCTTGAACGTTAGGATTTGTATTATCAAGATCGTACGTCCAAGAACCAGTATCAGTCAGATGAAGCGTACCAAACGAGCCTACGATATCGGTGTTGGAGAAGTGTGCCTCGCCAGTATCCACATCCGTTACCGCAAGTGTGCCCGAGGTCTGAAGTTGGGACTCTTCGGTTACCAAGCCGGTACTGGTTCCGCTTATCACGGCTTTATCATTGGTGCCGTTAACGGTAATAGTGATTTGATGGGGAGTGCCGTCAGCGGAGTGGATGGTTATGATGTCTGTTGTCGCAGACCCTTTACCAAGAGCCTGAACTTGTGGATTTTTATTATCTAGATCGTAGGTCCAATCGCCATTGTCTTTAAGGTGTAAAGTACCCAGTGTCCCCTTGAGGTCGGAATTAGAAAAATGTGCCTCTTTTGAGTCGATATCGGTGATGTTGAGTTGGCCCGAAACCGTTAGGTCTTTATCTTCAGTAACTTGGCTCGAGCCATTACTTCTCCCGATAGCGAAAAACGAACTTGGTGAATTTGCTGTACTACTCGTGATTACCGCATGGTCGTTGGTGCCATTAATCGTAACCGTAACTTGATGTGCTGTGCCATCGGCAGAGTGAACAGTGACGATGTCTGTCGCAGTTGAACCTTGGCCAAGCCCTTGAACTACAGGGTTATTGTTATCTAAATCATATGTCCATGCACCGTCTTTTGTGATGCTTAGCGTACCGAAATTACTAGTCACTTGTGAGGCTTGAAAGTGGTCTTCTCCAAGATCAGAGTCCGTTACTGAAAGCTGCCCTTGAACTTGTGTCGTTAAATCTTCAGTTACTGTGCCAGCATCTACACCTGTGATAACGGCGTTGTCGTCGTTGCCGCCAATTGTCATATCGATTGTTTGCGGTGTGCCGTCTTTGGTGTGAATAGTGAAGCTTTCGTGCAATGAAGTGGCTGCGGTTAACGCTTGAACATTCGAAAGAGAGTTATCAACTTGATACTGCCAGTGTCCATCAGCATCGATAGTTAATGAACCATATTTACCTGAGATAACTTCTGGCGTAACCGAACTTTCACTTTGGTCAGGGTCAACGACGTCAATTTTACCGTTCGCATGCAGTAAACCTTGTGAATCTATATTGTGGTCTTCGGTAACGACGCCGGTTAAGTCTCCAGAAATACTTGGCGTGTCTTGCTTACCTATTACCGGTATCTGGACAATGATGCTCGATCCATTAGATAGATGTAACGCAAAATGGTCAGTACCTGGTTGGTGCTGATTTAACAGGATGTATTGAGGAGAATTTGGATTCAATACAAATGTGTATTGACCATTTGCATCAACATGAAGCTCTCCGTACGTTCCTTTTATGACTTCTGGCATGAAGGTGACGGGTAAAGCGGGCATCGTAGGCGCATTCGAATGAGTCGGCTGACCGTTACTTCCTGAGGAGATAGTCGGCATCGATACCGAAGGAATGTAATGGACTTGCGGGTGAGAAAGCGTCGATAAATGATGAGAAGGAACCAAGTGAGAGCTCGAACCATTGGGGGCATGACTTGCACTTAAGGTGGCGTTTACGTCGCTGTCACTCGTCTGAGCTTCTTGGAGAGCAACCGATGATGAGTCCGCCTTGGTATGATCATCGGTGACATCTTTTTCGGTCACGTTATTTGCGATTACTTGATCTGCAGCACCGCTGGAATTGTCTATAGTCTCGGCAGCTGCGTGTTTAGCCAATGATGGCAAAATCATCATGAGTGATTGAAAAAGTGGGATATTAACTTTTAGGTGTGAATGCAGTCTGAGCTTCTTTTTTTTTGTTGGTTTCTGTTGTTCTAGCTCGTTACTTTTCTTATTTTTGGTTTCTGTATTTTTCTTGTTTGCTTCGACGTTTTTTTTGTTAGCCATCTTTATCATCCGTGAATCGTGGTTGCACTATCTTAAGTAAAATACACAGATCGAGGTTTCGCTAGCTAATTGGATAATTTTTAAAGAAAATTTCCTCAAATCAAACAATTCTCTCAATTTAATGCAAAAAGGTAATAGAACCTTTTCTGGTCTATCATACAAATGTACAAAGAATTATATTGACCTTACCCTAAGGGGAACCTTTATAGTTGCTCCATAAATTTAAAGGTTAGCTATGACAAACACACTCCGAACAACTTGGATTACTGTTTTCAGCATCATCGCGATGTTGGTGTCGAGCTATGCTTCAAGTTCATCGGCTCTGATGGCCGACGTAATGATGGCTCAGATGGGCTCACCTCAGTCAGATTGCCATCATAGTGAATCATCGAATGCGGTATCAGATCTGTCTAACATGACAACGGGTTGCGACATTAGCGTAGCAACTGGTGATGCAGGTGGTGAGCATGCTGCACATGCCACTATGCCTCATCATTCCAGTCAGCAGGGTCATACTGAAATGACCGTTTCCGATGATGAAGTAACAACTGCACATTCTTCTTCAATTAGCTCTCACGATGACAATATGATGGGTACGCACTGCCTAGGCGGTTCGGATTCTATTCATAACTGTTGTATCTCTGTTTGTTCTACTGCTTCCTATCCAATTCAGGCTGTTCAAGCCGTTAATCAATTTTCCTTTTCATTTGCTCTTTTTCAATCTGTCACGATTGGCCAGAAAGTCGCACGCGCTCAATCTTTGCTACGCCCACCTTCCGCATAAATCTATATCTAAAAATCTAGCGATATCAGAGCAATAAATCTGATACGCCAATCTTTTATATGCGTTATTTAACGCAAGATATGGACATTCATTGTGAATATAAAACCAATAACCTCTGTGTTTGGAATAAACGCAAATGTCGCGGTCGCTGTTGCCTTTGTTTCGAGTGCTGCTTTTCTTTCAGGTAGTGCTTTGGCTGCTGCCCCTGCTTCAACACAAGCAAATCAACAAAGCTCAACACAGCAACTCAATACGTTGATTGAGATAGCATTGAGCCAAGACAGCAACCGCAAACAGTACTTTGCTCAGTCGCAAGCGATGCGTGAAACAGGTATTGCGAGCGCAACCTTAATGGATCCGAAATTGAAAGTCGGATTTGGCGGACTGCCAGTCGATAGCTTCCAGTTTGATGAAGACCCGATGACCAATATTTCGGTCGGTCTAATGCAGCAATTTGAGCGTGGCAATACACTCGATCTTCAGCAGAAAAAAGCTGGTCAGCAAGCGGATGGGTTAGCTCTTCAAGTGCAGGCTCGCGAGCTTACCGTTGCTAACAGCATGACGCAGCTATGGCTTGAATTGGGTTATCAGCAAGTTGCAGAAGGCGTGATGCGTGAAAATCGACGCTTGTTAGTTGAGCTAGAAAACTATGTGCAGACCAATTACTCGATTGGTAAAAGTGAAGCGCAAGATCTGCTTAATGCTCAGCTTCAAGTGAGCAAGCTTGATGAGAAACTACAGGCAAACCAGCAGGTTCAGCGCCGTTTAATCTCTCAGCTTTCTGAATGGTTGGGTTCTGATTGGCTAGGCTCTCAGGTTCTTGATTCTCAGGGAACACTGAGTGCAACTAACCAAATCGATTGGTCGTTGTTGGAAAGCAAATTAGCGACCAATATCGATTCAACTAAGCACTACCAGCTACTGACTGACCATCCTTTGGTTAAGATCTCCGATGTCAGTATTTCCTCCAATCAAACTCAGGTTGAGTTAGCCGAGCAAGCTTATACCCCGCAGTTTGGGGTGGAAGTCATGTATGCCCACCGACAAGCGAACAACATGGCTGGCGAACCTGCTTCTGATCTTGTGAGCGCTTATCTAACAGTCGATATCCCTCTGTTTACAGGGAACCGACAAGACAAGAATTTGTCTGCGGCTCAGTACCAAGTTGGCGCAGCTAAATCTCAAAAAGACACCTTACTTTCCCAAATGAACGCGCAAGTGAACGCATTGCTGGTGGACAGATCAAACCTGATCCAGCGATTAGAACGCTATCAAACGTCCTTGCTTCCTCAAACCGCAGCACGAATCAGCGCGGTTGAAAGGGGCTATCAAAACAACACCGCGCAATTTAACGATGTTATTGCAGCAACGGCAGACGAGCTTGCTCTGAAACTAGAGCAACAGCGTTTGATCACCGACCTCAACATCGTTAACAGCAAGCTAGCCGCGTTAGTCAGTGGTTTTGAATACCAAGTAAACCAACCACAACTCAACTCAAGCGCAACTAAACACACAGCCAATCAATAAGGGAATAGACAATGAGTTCAGTAAAAGTAGCAACAATCGCTTTATTGGTCGGTGGTGCATTGGGTTTTGGTGTGAACCATTTTCTAATTAATCCAGCACACGACATGTCAGCAATGGCAACTAGCACAGAAACCAGTGACGAACCTTTGTATTGGGTTGCGCCAATGGACCCAAACTATCAGCGTGATAAACCGGGTCAGTCACCTATGGGGATGGATTTAATCCCTGTTTATGCCGATGACTTAAGTGGTGGTTCAGACAAAGCAGGAACTGTGTTTATCGATCCGTCGGTAGAAAACAATCTTGGTGTCAAAACAGCGAAAGTTAACTTCGAACCGCTGTCTCCTCGGATTGAAACCGTGGGTTATGTGGCGTTTGATGAAAGTACATTGTGGCAAACCAACGTAAGAGCAGCTGGCTGGGTTGAGAAGCTTTATATCAATGCTGTCGGTGAGAAGGTAAATAAGGGCGATGTGCTGTTCACACTTTATTCTCCAGAGTTGGTTAAGGCACAAGAAGAGTTACTTAGTGCGTACAAAACGGGTCGCAAAGGATTGATAAAAGGTTCCACCGAGCGCTTGATCACCTTGGGTGTCGATAAAGCTCAGATTCGTTCGATCACTCGCCGAGGTAAATCCTCACAAACCATAGAAATCAAAGCACCTGCTAATGGCGTAATTGCGAGTCTCAATATTCGTGAGGGCGGCTACCTTTCACCAGCGCAAGCGGTAATTAGTGCGGGTCCTCTAGGCGAAGTATGGGTTGATGCCGAAGTGTTTGAACGCCAAGCACACTGGATCTCGTCGGGCAGTAATGCAGAGATGACACTGGATGCGATTCCCGGTAAGGAGTGGCAGGGCAATGTTGATTATGTTTATCCAATCCTAGATCCGAAAACTCGAACTTTACGCGTTCGTTTGAAGTTCTCGAATCCTAATGGCGAACTCAAACCGAACATGTTCGCCAATATTGCGTTGAAGCCAATCAGTGATGATGCCGTACTTACCATACCAAGATCATCGGTTATCCATTCAGGTGGAATGACTCGAGTGGTGTTGTCCGAAGGTGAGGGAAAATACCGTTCAGCACGCATTGAAGTAGGGCGTGAAGCTGGCGAGAAGATCGAGGTGTTGCAAGGGCTTGAACAAGGTGAACATATTGTCACCTCTGCGCACTTCATGTTGGATTCTGAATCTAGCCAATCCGCTGATTTGTCGCGAATCAATGGCGTTGAAGAGCAAGCCGAAACAGTTTGGGCAAACGGTGAAATTTCCGATGTTATGCAAGGCAGTCGTATGGTGACAATTAACCATCAGCCTGTTCCAGAGTGGGATTGGCCGGGCATGGTGATGAACTTCACCTTTGCGGAAGGTTTAGACATGAGTGACGTGCAACGTGGTAAGGCAATTGATTTTGAGATGAGAAAGTCAGAGTCAGGGCAGTACGAGGTTGTTGATTACAAGGTCAGCGAACATCAAATGGCGGGCGAAGTGTGGGTGAAGGGAGACATCACAATGCTGATGGCAGACTTCGGAATGATCACGGTAAATCACAAGCCAGTGCCTGAATGGGATTGGAAAGCGGGCGAAATGAACTTCCAAGTCAGTGATGACCTCGATTTATCCGAGTTTGCCGAGGGTCAAAGTGTTCGGTTTCTAATTGTGAAGCAAGGTTCGGATTATGTGCTCAAGTCTCTCGAACCGACGAATAGCACGGGTGAGGGCGAACTATGATCAATGCAATCATTCGTTGGTCCATCAGTAACCGCTTTTTGGTGCTGGTTGCCACTGTAGCCATCGTATTTGGGGGCTTATACAGCGTTAAAAACACACCGGTAGATGCGATTCCTGATTTGTCAGATGTTCAGGTGATCATTAAAACAAGCTATCCGGGGCAAGCACCTCAAGTAGTTGAAGATCAGGTGACCTATCCGCTCACAACGGCGATGTTAGCCGTTCCGGGTGCAGAGACGGTTCGTGGCTATTCGTTCTTTGGCGATTCGTATGTCTATATCATCTTCAATGACGATACCGATATGTATTGGGCGCGTTCACGTGTGTTGGAATACTTAAGCCAAGTAGCCCCTAACTTACCATCAAGTGCTAAGCCAACATTAGGGCCAGATGCAACTGGTGTGGGCTGGGTTTACAGCTATGTGTTGCAAGATAAAACCGGTCAGCATGACTTAGCGGATCTTCGTAGCCTGCAAGATTGGTTCTTGAAGTATGAGCTGCAAACCGTTGAGGGCGTATCTGAAGTGGCGACTGTTGGCGGCATGGTGAAGCAGTATCAGGTTCAGATAGATCCTGCCAAGTTACGTGCTTACGACCTAACGCTTCAGCAAGTCAACAAGGCAATCCAGGATGGTAATCAAGAAACCGGTGCGTCTGTGGTCGAAATTGCCGAAGCCGAACATATGGTTCGTACGACCGGCTACCTCACAAGCATAGAAGATATCCAATCTCTGCCATTAAAAGTAACCGACAAAGGCACGCCGCTGCTACTGGGCGACATTGCTGACATTAATCTTGGCCCGCAAATGCGACGTGGTATCTCTGAACTTAATGGTGAGGGCGAAGCGGTTGGCGGCGTTATCGTGATGCGCTTTGGTGAAAATGCCAGTGAAGTGATCGACTCGGTGAAATCCAAACTCGCTGAGCTGCAAGCCGGCTTACCTGATGGTGTCGAGATTGTCGCGACTTATGACCGCTCTACTTTGATTGATTCTGCGGTTGAAAACCTTTGGAAGAAGCTAGCTGAAGAGTTCATCGTGGTCGCCGTGGTGTGTGCGCTGTTCTTGTTCCATATCCGCTCGTCGTTGGTTATCGCACTAAGTCTACCTGTCGGAATCTTGGGTGCATTCATCGTCATGCATTGGCAGGGCATCAACGCCAACATCATGTCTCTTGGCGGAATAGCGATTGCGATTGGCGCCATGGTGGATGGTGCCATCGTGATGATCGAGAACGTTCATAAACACATTGAACGGACTCCGCTCACTGACAAAAACCGTTGGCAGGTGATTGGTAAGGCAGCAGAAGAAGTTGGCGCACCGCTGTTCTTCTCTCTGATTATCATTACCTTGAGCTTTGTGCCTGTGTTCGCGCTAGAAGGGCAAGAAGGCAAGATGTTCTCGCCACTTGCGTTTACCAAGACGTATGCGATGGCCGCAGCCGCTGGTTTGGCTATCACGCTGGTGCCTGTGTTAATGGGTTATTTCATTCGCGGTAACGTGCTACCTGAACATAAAAACCCAGTAAACCGTAGCCTAGTGGCGATGTACAAGCCGCTTCTAAACCTCAGCCTAAAGTATCCAAAGGTGATGATTGTTATCGCACTTGGCTTAATGGCGTCTGCTTATTACCCAACCAGTAAGCTTGGTAGTGAATTCATTCCTCCTTTGGACGAAGGGGATTTGATGTACATGCCAACCACGTATCCGGGTATCTCAATAGGTAAGGCTCGTGAGTTGTTGCAACAAACCAACAAGCTCATCAAAACCATTCCAGAAGTCGAAACCACGTGGGGCAAAATTGGTCGAGCAGAGACAGCAACCGATCCTGCACCGTTAACCATGATTGAAACCGTAATTCAGCTTAAACCACGAGACGAGTGGCGTGACGGCGTCACTACGGAGTCTCTGCGTAAAGAGTTCGATGATCTGATTCAGTTCCCAGGTTTGACCAATGCGTGGGTTATGCCAATCAAAACCCGTATTGATATGTTAGCGACTGGTATCAAAACCCCAATTGGGATCAAAATCGCTGGCCCGGAGCTTAGCGTGATTGAAGATATTGGTTCGCAACTTGAACCCATCCTCAACAAGGTTAGTGGCACTGCTTCGGTATATGCCGAACGTGTTGCGGGTGGTCGTTATGTGACGATAGACATTAAACGACGCTCTGCTGCGCGATATGGCTTGAGCATTAAAGAAGTGCAACAGGTTATCTCGACTGCGATCGGAGGAATGAACGTGGGTGAAACCGTAGAAGGGCTAGAGCGGTATCCAATCAACGTTCGTTACCCACAAAGCTATCGTGATTCTGTTGTTAAGTTGCAGAACCTGCCGTTAGTGACACCAAACGGTGCGCGTATCGCCCTCTCGGATGTCGCGGATATTCGTTACGAAGACGGGCCTCCAATGATTAAGACGGAGAACGCTCGTCCTAATGGCTGGGTGTTTGTTGATATCGAAGGGCGTGATCTTGGTTCTTACGTGGCAGAGGCGCAAAAGATAGTCACCGATCAAATCGTCTTGCCTGCTGGCTATTCACTGGCATGGTCTGGTCAATATGAATACATGGAGCGTGCGAAGGAGCGTTTGAGTGTCGTTGTGCCAATCACCATCGCCATCATTATGTTGTTGCTCTACCTAAGCTTCCGCCGTGTCGGTGAGGTGATGATGATCATGCTGACATTGCCACTCGCTATGGTTGGTGGTCTATGGCTGATGCATCTCCTCAATTACAACTTCTCGATTGCGGTAGGTGTGGGCTTCATCGCTCTTGCCGGAGTCGCCGTTGAGATAGGAGTGATCATGTTGGTCTACCTAAACCAAGCATGGCACTACAAAAAGCTCGATGCAGAGCAGAACCAACAAACAATTCAACAAGCTGACCTCACTGATGCCATCCGTGAGGGGGCAGGGCTGCGTGTACGCCCTGTGATGATGACGGTTCTCACTGTGATCATTGGTCTCATTCCAATTATGTATGGCGAGGGAACGGGGTCTGAAGTGATGCAGCGAATTGCCGCGCCGATGATAGGCGGTATGGCATCTGCACTACTACTTACCCTACTGGTGTTGCCTGCAATCTTTAAGCTTTGGAAACAGCATGAGATTACGCATAGCCAAAACGAGATAAACAAATAACGTACTGATTATTAGCCCTTACTTACTATCACAGAGTGAGTAAGGGCGCATTACACGAATATCAAAAACTAACGAATTAAAAACTGAATTATTCTAAGGAACGACCATGAAAAAGACACTTATTGCGATTGTACTGACGTTAACTATTGCAACGGCTTTTGCTGAAATGGACCACTCAAATATGAACCACTCAAATATGGATCACTCGATGATGAAGAGTGGAGAGATGGATCATTCCCAAATGGACCACAGCATGATGGAGGATGGAAAGATGGACCATTCAATGATGAATATGGAAGGCATGTCTGAAGTCGGTATGCCTGCGACAGGCGCAAAGCCGGATAAGGTGGTTCATGTTCTACTAAGTGACGATATGAAAATCACATTTAAGAACAAGGTTGAAATTGAGCCGAACGACGTGGTGCAGTTCGTTGTGATGAACACAGGCAAGATTGATCATGAATTCTCGATTGGTTCTGCATCAGAGCAATTAGAGCACCGTGAAATGATGAAAAACATGGGTAATCACGCTCATGACTCAGGCAGTACAGTGACGGTAAAGCCCGGTAAAGCGAAGCAATTGCTATGGCATTTTCATGGCGACAACAACGTAGAGTTTGCGTGCAATATCCCAGGTCATGCTGAAGCGGGTATGCTGAAAAAAATTGAGTTGTAGTATCGATTAATAAAGCGCACCAGACTTATATTGATTAGTTTGGTGCGTTTTCTTGTTTTTCTCGTATTAGACGATTAAGTTTAATAGGTAAATAGAAAAAATTTTTAGTTAGAACAAGTAAGTAGGAGTTTAAGGATGAACAAAACAGTACTCGTCGTTGCCGTATCAAGTGCTTTACTATCATGGTCTAATTACAGCATTGCTGCTAAACCTGAGTGGGCTGGTAAAGGTAAGCCCAATTTAGAAGAAGTCAAAACGTTCGCTGAGGCAAAAAAAGTTGAAGGCGAAATTAACGATCGTGAGAAGCAGCTTGATTCAATGATCGAAGAGAAAAAGAAGAAAGCCAAAAAAAGTAAGAATAAAAAAGATAAGCAGAAGCTAGATAAAGAGCTCGACGATTTGGAAGACGAGAAAGAAGCCCTCGAAGAGAGTAAAGAGAAGCTCAAGGATAAGAAAGAAAAGCTTAAAGATGATATGGATAATGACGAAGAAAAGTCGGGATTAGAAAAGCAGAAAGAAAAGAAAGCGGAACAAGAGCGTAAAGAAGAAGGAAAAGGGTCAGAAAAAGGCCAACAGCAGCGTGAAGAAAACAGCAAAAAGTGGTGGAACTTTTGGGAGTAATGCGAGGGCCTTACATCACCTATTCATTTCAACCAATCAGAACAGCTTTGTGTGACCGCTAAGTCATTGATTAAATACTGTGTTCAGTTAAAGATAAGCCTCAACCTGCCCAGGAATACATGAACTAACTTGGATTGGCTGAGGCTTATCTGTAGCTAGAATCACTGTAGCAAGATAGAAGTTTCAAGCAAGTGGTGTGCTTCACCGCTTAGGTGCGGCAGCTCTGCCATGATCTTTCTAAACTTGTCGTCGATTGATTCTGCTTCATTCAGTGATCGAAAAGCCATTACAGCTTGTTCAGGTTCGCTGTTCACATAACCTTTCAACGTATCTAGCTGAATTTTATTGGCATTCTCAACTTTTGCTAGCGCGACATTGATTGCTTCGATGCTAATCGTTAACTCATTGCTTTTAAACATTTTTTATTATTTATGGGTTATTGCTAATGCGCGCACATTAACACAATGATTTTGGCAGATATTGACCAAGATTATTAAATTGGAACAATTTTGAAAATCATTGAAAGTTGCTCTGCAATGTGTGATTTGGACAAGTGTAAAAATGTGAAACGATTTAAGGCGTTAATAGCTATGAATAGTCGATAGGGGCATAACCAATGTAAGTCAACGCAATATAGGTTTAATAGATATAGGTTTAAACGATATCGATGAAGATGGCTTAATGTACAGAGGGATTTTCTTGGGGAGCGGGTTGCTGAAAGAGATACACATAATAAAACTGGAGGAAGAGTTGGAGCGTGCAGCGGGAATCGAACCCGCATCATCAGCTTGGAAGGCTGAGGTAATAGCCATTATACGATGCACGCACATCGTGAAGACTGAACTAATATGCCATAATTAAAGCAAAAGAAAAGCATTAACTCATGCTTGGCGAGCTATTTGCATGACTTTTGTGCTATTTGTTTGATATCTACACAGTGGGCAAGGGCATCTTTAACAAAAGCTATAAAACGAAACACTATCGCCAATAGAAATACACCAGCTCAATAAGGTTTAACTTATTGTAACCCTACTAAAAAATAGCCATTTTTGCTGCCAAAGTATCCTTCTAACGAATATATAAAGATTTATCATTAGCTCGCGCGGCTTATGCTTTAAATGGTGCGCTATGTTTAAAAAAAGGGGGACAGTTTTATAACCTCAATCCACTTAAAGGGGATTTATAGTGTCCATTGCAATCAAAACCAAGATTATTGCTTGAAATACCGCTTCAGTGAATGCAAAAAGGCTCACCATTTAGAGAGCCCTTTTTCGTGGTACTACATATAGTAGCTATAAGTAAGCTTTAACTCTGTACCTTGACGGTTATGACCAAAGCTTTGCTCTGTGTCATCAAAGTACTCTGTGTAAGTTAACTTACCCCAGTGACGACGGTTACTGTTTAATGGCATTTGCAATACAGTATCCATTTGTAATTGGTTTACTGTGCCAACCGTACCGCCAAGATCTAAGCTGCTAAATTGTGGGTTGAGTTGAATGTGAGTGCCATTTTCATGCAGATAGATAGAGTTTAAGAAATTAAACTGTACCCCATATGTCATTTTATCCACTAGACCAATATTGCTGTAATCTTTGTTATTTTGACCTACCGCAGCGGCGATGATTGGGAATGATAACCAGTTTTTAAACGGTGTGTTCATGCGGATCAAGCCGCCTACGGCAAACAAACGATCAGAAGTTGCATTGGTAAAGCTAGATTCAATGTAGTCAAACGACATACCTAGCATAGGCGCATTGGCCCAATCAGTTCGCGTTACTTCGAAGTAACGAGCTCGAACCTGAGATAGGTTAAAATCCTCGCTTCCTACTTTACCATTGTCTTGCCCTGTCACAGTCAACGAGCCTAGGAATAGGTTTTCATTGTCTTTTGCGCCGGAAATCTGACCTTGCAGTTGAAGAAAGTCATTATCAGCTTCACCAAAACTTTGTTTACCATAAGTTGCACTTACAACTGAAGATACTTTTGTGTGATCGCCTGGATCGGGTGCATTTTCTTCAGTCGCATCTTGTGCGTTGGCAAAAGCAGATAATGGAAGCAATAAAGTGAGTAGTGGTAATTTCTTCGTTATTGGCATAGTAAAACCTGTTAGTTATTCAATTCAAGAATTTCACTATCACCTTAAGTAAATGTTTCGCCCACGAATAACCAAATAAAAAAAGATAAAATGATAAAAAGTAAGTATATTAATTAACTTGTTGTTTAATAATGGATAATTACCCTAATCTTACTTGGTGGGGTTCACATATCCGCTATCCTTTTCTTACTCTACCAAGAGAATAATTTATAATTTATTTATTAAATGGTTAATCAAACCAATAGTTAGTTTGTTGTAGATCAAAATAATTTATCATTAATTAACAGTACTATCTCCTGTAATTTCTATGACCTAGAGGCCTCGGTATGACACAACCCTTTCTTGAACCGCCCATTTATCAAGTGGCAGGACTGCAATACTCTCCCACCTCCGGAGCCATCAAGAATGAAGAAGGTAAAGTGATTCGTCTACGGGCGCGTGAGGCCAATTTATTTACGGCATTAATTGACTCTTTCCCCGATATTTTGTCGCGTCAATCGATTGAAGAGCAACTTTGGAAAGGTTCTTATGCGACTAATGCAACCATTAACCAAACCATTAAAGCGCTACGTTTTTCCCTCGATGATGATCAACGCTCTTTAATTCGTACCATTCCCAAACAAGGTTATGTGCTTTCCAGTAAGCCATATATCCTTGAGTCTTACACTGCTCATCATATGGCGGGGGCGAAAGAGCCGGCTCCTGGTATTGTGCCTGACAGTACCGCTAACTCTTCAGAGTCAGTAACCTTGACTGACACACCTCAGAACAGCAAAGCATTAGGTTGGAGAACTTTTTTCTCAGGCAACGAGTTAATCGGTATCGGCGTAATAAGCCTATTACTATTCACACTCGGATACCTCGGCATATTCAGCCCGTCATTCGAGCGCATTAGCTATAAGGCTGGTGAACATTGGTTGTTATTTGATGCTACAAGCGAAGAAATCAATTCACTGAACCTCAGTGATGACACCCCATCCATTATTATGAAAAACGACAGTAATTATCGAATTTGTCATGTTGAAGAGGGGATAACGGTATGCAAAAATCAATAATCAAACGCGCTATTGCTGTGATGCTACCGGTTGTTGCTCTAACTATTGGCCATTATCTTCATGATCCAATCAAAGCACATAACCAACAGTTTGAAGGGGTATGGACGGGCCAATCTGTCATTCAATTTGATCAGCACACGATTGATAGCTACGCAACCATGGTGGTTGATAAGGACAACATCCGTTTATCTATCAATAATAAAAGTGGCAACAGTAATTATGCTTTCGATGCCAAACTTGAACTGCACTATACCGACAAACAATATAATCGATTGCAATTAGTCGATAGAGAAGTCACTGGCTTGGAGCGATTTGAGCAAGAAACAGGTATTCGAGTTCCGGTTTCTGGCACCCTAATCGAGCTCAATGGCTGGCGACTAGAAGAGGATGAGATCTTTTTCAATTTCAATTCGCTTGGTGAAGATAGCATTTCATATGTGGTAAAAAGAAAGCGCTAACACACCACCCCAAGCAATGCTAAGTTTGTGATATATAGAGTTTTATATATTTTTTCATCGTCATATTATTTTTTTTATTTCAAGAATACTTTTTTTTGTTGGATGAGTCGGTTCTTCGCACGGTTTAATGGTTGTGTTCAAAACTATTTGAAAAAACAACCTCCGAGCAACGGCTCTACAACAAATGAAGGTATCCCCAATGACGGTATCAGTTTCAACTAATCCAGCAGAAGAAAAAGTTGGCATGGCCAAGTGGTTCCCGCTTCTGGTTCTTCTTGCAGCTCAATTCTCAACCATGGCAGACAACACAGGTCTTTCTATTTCAACAGAAGCACTGATCGCTCTTCACGGTGCGACCATGCCTCAGATTCAAATGGCTAATGCTATGTATCCTCTAATTGCGGGTGCTGGTATGATTGCTGGTGGCCTTATTGGCCTAATCATTGGTTGGAAACGACAAATGATCATCGGTGCAGGTATCTTATCGCTTGCCTCATTTGCAGCTGCATTTGCTCCAAACATGGAAGTTTTGAACTATGGTGCTCGCGTTGGTTCTGGTCTAGGTGCATGTCTACTTATTCCTGCGGTTCTAGCTAATGTCGCTGGTATCTATAAGGGTAAAGATCAAGCGATTGCCTTCTCTGCTATCGCTGCTCTAGTTGGCTTGGCAAGTGCTTTAACTCCGCTTATCTTTGGCTTCATCCTTGATGTCGCTAGCTTTGGCGTTGCCTTCGCAGGTCTTGGTGTCTACTGTGCATTAGTTATGTTCGGTAGCATGAAGTTACCTGAGCTTCCAAAAGCCACGTTCAAAGGTAAGTTTGATATCGTTGGTGTATTACTTGCGGGTACTGGTCTACTGTGTTTTGTTACTGGTCTGCTAAAAATTGCTGAATGGGGTCTCGTTGCACCACTGACTGATTTCACTGTTGCTGGTATATCTCCGGCTCTACCTATGTGTCTTGTGGGTGGCATACTGCTAAAAGTATTGATGGTATGGGAACGTCGTTTTGAAGCTGCTGGTAACACGCCACTTCTCCCTCGCTCATATGTTGAAAACCCACAAGTGGTTGTTGGTCTAGTACTTTGTGCCACTATCTTCTTGCTCTTTGGTGCTACGGGCTTCATTAATGTCTCGTACATGCAGTTAGTTGCTGGCATGAGTGCATTCGCATCAGGCATGGCATTGTGTGCATTTGCTTTAGGTATGATGATCGGTTCTCTTGGTGCACCCGCCAAATTGGGCAACTTATCTTGTCAACGTATCTGTCAATTAGGCTTCATCATTGCAGCTTTAGGTACTGCATTAATGTTCTTAGGCTTTACCAAAGACGGCATTACATTCTGGCAATACATCTCACTACTCGTATTTGGTATTGGCGCAGGTTTACTAGCTTCTCAGGCTTCTATTGTTGTGACTTCAGCGCTTAGTGAGCAAGAAGCAATGCAATCAGGTGGTATCCAAGCAACCTCTCGTAACATTGGCCAGGCGTTCGGTGTAGCGATTCTTGGTACGGTAATGCTGTTCTCCCTAACAGGTGAAATCAAGAAGGGCGTTATGGACCACGACGCTATTTCAGCAGAAACCAAGCAGATGATTGTTGACACACCGTCATTACCATTCGTGTCAAATGATATGGCACTTGAGCTTATGGTAAGCGCAGAAGTTCCGGCACAAGAGCAACACACTGTTGTCGCTGTAATGGCAGATTCTCGCCTAACATCGGTTCAATATGCACTTTATACTCTCATTGCCTTAATGATGGGCGGTTTAGCTCTTTGTTCTAAATTACCAACTCGTTCGTTAATGGCTAACTCAGACTAAATTTAAAAGCCCCAACTCAGGTTGGGGCTTTTTCGTAGACACTTAAATGTCGGTATATCGACATCGGTAAAGTGAACTTACTGATGTTTACTCTTTAATCAACTATGGAGCCAACACCCTCTTTACGTTTATGCACCAAATACTGATTTTCAGCACAGGTGCAATCAATCAGTAGTTCACCAAGCAAAAAGAACAATAATTATGACAAATTCTATTACTGCCTCTCAAAAGCGTCTCCTATTCATTCTTTGTATTGCTCAATTTTCTATCTCGGCTGATATAGCCAACTTATCTATCGCAACAGCTACGTTAGTCACCCATTTTCAAACAGACATTAGTGCCATCAAAACCTTGGGGACAATTCAGCCTCTAGTTGGCGCAGCGTTAATGTTACCCGCAGGCCTTATTGGGCTATTTATCGGTTGGCGTATCATGCTCATCACCGGGGCTTTTATTGGTTTAGTCGCTTCTATTTTATTTATTCTTGCTCCTAATGTAGCCTTTGTCACCTACTTGGCTCGGCCACTGACAGGCATATCATCAGCACTGCTTTTACCTGCTATTCTAGCTCTAGTCTCTGCCCGATTTCCTGGTAAATCTCGTGCACTAGCATTTGGCGTGTTAGCGGCTTCCGGTGGAGTATCTGCCGCCGTCGTGCCGATGAGCAGTGGTTTGCTAATGGACCATTTTGCTTGGTATCTACCCCTGACATTTATCAGTGCCTTTTACCTCATTACCAGTTGGTTTGCTATTAAAGGAATCCCGCCAGTGGAGAATCCGCGCCCGAGCTCATTTGATTTTATTGGGGCGCTGCTAAGCTCATCGGGCATCGTTTTGGTGGTGCTGGCACTGATCAAAGCACCCAGTTGGGGCCTATTAAGCGCCAACAGCAACGCTGATATTCCTACTTGGTTTACCGGCCTTACGTCATTAAGCCCTTCGTTGGCCGTTATAGCATTAGGGCTAGTGTCACTATTTGCCTTTTATTTTCAACAGCGACAACGAGAAGCCCAGCAAAAAACAGCTTTATTACCGATTAGCTGGCTGAAAAATCGCCAGTGTCGAGCTGGTTTTCTGCTTCTTACCTTCATGTATATGATTTTAGGTGGTGTGAGTTTTATCATCATAACCTATCTCCAAGTTGCCATTTCATTAAGCTCTTCGCACTCAGGTTTTATTATTCTTCTGTTCTCCATTTGCATGATCGCGTTTTCAGTTATTACACCTTTGGTGTTTAAATCACTAAAGGCAAAGACCTTATGTTTAACGGCATTTATCGGTCTGGCTAGCTCTGCAGTTATTTTATTTTTTTCTAGTCAATCTCATCATATTTTGTCGCCTTTTTATCTAGGTATGCTGCTCACGGGTTCTTCAATGGGGATACTTGCATCACAATGTCCGGCCATCATCACCAATGCGCTTGGTGAAACCGATGCCGCTCAGTCGAGTGGTTTACAAGCCACCATCCGAAATATGGGTTTAGTGCTCGGGATTTGCTTGATTGGCGGGACACAGCAATGGGCACTAGAGCATACGGTCAGGCAGCACAGTGAACAATCGAAACAGATCTTTCCGGACCACTTTATCAGCCAGATCGAGCAAAGTCCGACCCTACCTTATTTAGACGATATTAGAATTGCCAATCTCTCTGATACTTATGGTATGGATCATCAGCAGCATGCGACCTTATTAACTCTTAATGCCCATTCTCGGCTAACCAGTTTTCAAAACGCTTTGATGATGGTGATTTTTCTTTCAGCATTAGGAGTGCTAACCAGTTATCGCTTATCTGTACCCGCTACACAGCAAGGCAAATTAAAGGGGGAGAGTGGCTAATAAACACATATTAATAGTCGTAACTTTAGAACTAACAATACGCGAGCTTGTGGTGTAACTATTTGAATTTATTGAAATAGAGTGATGATATAAATTAAAAAAAAACCTAAAAAGTAGGAAAAACCCATTTCTATTTTCTCCGCATTTTTTATTGATTGGCTTGTTTATACAATTGCCATATCGACAATTAGGGCAGCGGAATATCAGACCTGTTGCCAACCCTATAATTTGATAATTGATTGAGAGATGCATTATGAAAATGGTTAAAGAAATGGCGGCATGCAGTGTTATTGGTACTGTGGTGATGGTAGGTTATGGAGTAGCTTGGGACTGGGTCACCGTAGAGAGTATTGGCATGGGCGCTATTTCTGCCCTTATCATGGCGGTGATTGTGAAGCTATCAGTGGCGTTTGAAAAAATGACTTCAGAATTTTGTTTAAAACAACGCTCATTAGCTAAGCCAAAGCGTGTGTTCACTTCGTGGTTGATTCTTGTTGGTTCAAAAGTCGCAGCAATGGGTGCTATTGTGATTATGTTTGGTGAGCAAGTGCAGTTTAGCGGACCGGCCAGTGGTGTTGTGGCATTCTACCTTACCATCATGTCAATTCTTCTCATTGAAGCAGTTATCGGTAAGGCATTCAATAAACGCAATGCTGAAGCGGTAATAAGCTAACGAGCCTATTATCTGAATTGCTTGACTAATACCAATCGTAGTAAATAACTGGTCACCCTCGCTTGTTAAAAACCTCGATAACTTCGTTAGAATTTTTGATTGTAGAATAACTACTTATCGAAAAATTCTGTCTTGTTCTCAAGCTTTTTTCGTACGCCATTTTTGAACACTTACTTACTGTGATTGGTATAAATATCCTCGTAGAGGACATGGCGCTAACATTTTTCGCTGTGTTTCTCGTTTTCTCCCGCCTTGTTCTCTAGCCTTTTCCCACGCTATTTCTGAGCACTTACTGTAAGTGGCATCACTCGTGATGTCGTCGTAGAAAGTTTTTTTTTGCTTGCTGTCCAATAGGGCCTTTGCCGCAATCATAATGTACTAATGAGTAAGACCATGAAGAACGTTTCTAACGCAAAAATAGTGTAGGGCGCTTGCCTAAGAGTATCGATTTACTGAATATAAAAAGATTTTCTATCGGCATATTGAACTGGCATTGGCCTGTTTTGCTTGTTCCTAATATTTTAGTTGTTCATCCACTTTTTCTAATGCAGTCGGTAAAACTCAAACATGAGAAAAGCCAAATATCTCAGATGCTGCAATGGGTTTATTTGTAAGAAGGCAATGGGCAACAGACATGACGCTGGTCAGGTTTAGCTTGATCGCTATTATCATAGTAAAAAAGCCTAGCTCAAGAGCTAGGCTGATGTTTTTAATACAAAATTGGTGTATTGCCACAGGTATACCCTTTTATTGATGTTGAATGAAAAATCACTCAGAACATCAATTAGGCAATGGAAAGCTCTTCTTGTTTCACCGCTGCTTTACCAAGGTGAACGGTTACATTGCCGCCTAGCATGGTAGCGTGGACATGAATATCTTTAACTTCTTGTTTATCTACGCTTAGTACGTCTTTATCCAAGATAGCCAAGTCGGCCAATTTACCGACTTCGATAGATCCTTTCATGTTCTCATGACCCATTAAGTACGCGGCACCTAATGTCACTGCGTGAAGTGCTTCCTCTGCGTTCAAACATTCATCTTCGCCGTACACGTTGTCCGAGAATATACACTGGCGGTTCATGGCTCCCCACATCATAAACAATGGATTAACTTGCGTCACACCGTCATCACAGTGAATTGAGAAAGGCACGCCTTTTTTCACTGAACTCTTAAATGGATTTAAGCGTTTTACTAGCTCAGGGCCCACTGTTTGTTCTGCGTGTACATCGCCCCATACCGGTATATGAGTACCAAATAGGTTATGGCAAATTCCGATTGCTTTCATACGATCCATTTGCGCATCTGTTACCATTTGATTGTGCTCTAAGCAATGGCGTGCATTTGGCATTGGCGTGTCTACTTGTAAGCGTTCAATGATGTTAATGAGCTTCTCGGTGGTGCCATTGCCGTTACAATGAAACGAGATGTTGTAACCGGCTTGGTGGAAAGGTAAACATTCTGCAAAAATGGTTTCTTCATCTTTGATAAGTGAACAACTCGGTTTGCCGTTGTAGTAAGGAGCATCATCAAGAAGATTGGCGGTGAAGCCTTGAATTGAACCATCAGTACTGACAAATTTCACGCTAGAAATACTAAGACGATCGTTATCCGATGCTTTCATATCTAGCACTTCACTGGTAGAGAAGTTACTCACCAATGGGTAAGCTGTTATGCGTAATTTAAACGCCGGATTTTGGCTTAGCGCCTGATAAAGCGGCCATGGGTTAGTTGGCAATCCCATACCACAATCGGAAACCGAGGTAACGCCTAACGAATGCGCGATATTGGCGTAATCTATTAGCGTTTTCCCTATCGCTGCAGGATCAGTACCGTAGTTAAAAGCACCTTGGTTTAAGGCACGATATAGATCAGGTAGCTCTGCAATGTAACCAGTTAAGCGGCCATTTTCACGCATGACAAATTCAGGGTTATCTTCGAGGCTGTAGCCAACTTGTTCAAGCGCCATTGAGTTAAAGCTCGCTAAGTGACAACTGGCATGCATAAAGAATACGGGTGAATCATCAATCACTGAATCGATAAAATCACGATTAACCACTGAGCCATCGGTCATCAAAAGTGGGTCTAAGCCCCATAGATTTAACCACTCGCCAGTTTTCCCTGCGGCATCATGTTTTGCTTTAAGTTCTTTAAGCAAAGCTTTTAAAGTGTCTTCAGTGCAACACCCTTTTAGTAACTTACCTTCAGCACCAAGGCGATCATATTGACCGCCATATTCGAACATACCGGTAAACAGCGCAGCCATCAGTGGGTGCATGTGTGCTTCAATAAACCCAGGAACAATGGTTTTACCTTTGAACTCTTCATTTAGTGTGTGAACGATAGACTCATTAGCAAGAAAGGTTTCGGCTTGATCTTGGGTGCCAACAAAAAGGATTTTTCCATCTTGTACGACGATGGCTGAAGCCTTAGGTTGTTCCTTATTGACAGTAACAAAGTTACCCGTATATAAAACAGCTTCTTTATTGGCTTCTAGACCCGGATTTAAAAATGGTTGAGTTGTCATTATGTGCTCCACATTACTTAGTGTAGGGGGTAATCAAAATCAATTACCCACTTACTTTGCACATCGGCCACTTTTGGGTCGAGACTTTATAAGTCAATTTAAATTATAAAAAGTAATATTGACGAATCGAGTAGTGATGAAGATAAAAGTTAACTTAAAACAATGAGTTAAACTTATCCTGACGGTTGTGTAAAATTAAAAAGCAGCACCACTAGTGGCACTGCTTATCTATTTTGAATTAATTTTCACAAATTAATACTGGACGAAAGCTAAGCTTCAGCTGTTTGCTTAGCTTCAACCTCTGATGTTTGGTGCACTTGAATATCTCCACCTAGCATAGTGGCGTGCACTTTAATCTCTTTGACTGCCATTTTATCAACGGTTAATGGGTTTTGATCAAGAATGGCTAGATCTGCCAACTTACCCACTTCGATAGAGCCAATCATATCTTCTTGCTCCATCAAATAAGCAGCACCCATCGTCACCGCGTGCAATGCTTGCTCTGCAGTTAGACGCTCTTCTTCTCCGTAGACGTTACCAGAGAAAACACATTGGCGGTTCATTGCCCCCCACATCATGAATAGTGGGTTTACTTGTGTTACCACATCATCACAGTGAATAGAGAAAGGAATACCTTTCTTCACCGATGTTTGGAATGGGTTCATTGTTTTAACGCGCTCTGGACCAACAGTTTGTGTGGCATGAACATCGCCCCAAAATGGAATATGTGTGCCAAACAAGTTATGTAGCACGCCTAACTTCTTCATGCGATCCATCTGCGCTGGCGTTACCATTTGGTTGTGCTCTAGACAGTGACGAACGTTTGGTTGTGGGCACTGTGCTTGCATTTTTTCTATTAAGTCTAGTAACTTAGTTGTACAACCTTCACCATTACAGTGGAAAGAGATGCTGTAACCTAGTTTGTGAGCATAGAAGACGTCAGTCCACATTTTCTCATCGTCAAATTGGAAGTGACCATTTGCTTTGCCGTTATAGTACTTCTCGCCTTCTTCCAATACCGCTGTAAAGCCTTGAATAGAGCCATCAGTGTTTAGGTATTTTGTTTTTGTTGCAAATAGACGATCGTTACTTTGTGCTTTAAAGCCAGCTAGCTCTTCTTCACTAAAGTTTGGGACTAGTGGGTAAGCGGCTAGGCGCGAGCGGAATGTTGGCATTGTCGATAGCGCTTGGTATAGCGGGAATGGGTTATGAGGTAAGCCCATACCGCAATCAGACATCGTCGTTACGCCAAGACGGCTGGTGCTGTCTGCATATGAAATCATCGCTGCAACGGCATCTTCTGCTGTACCTAAGTTAAAACCACCCACTTTTACAGCACGTAAGATATCTGGCATTTCTGCGATTTCACCTGTTAGGCGACCATCCTTGCGAAATACAAATGCTTCGTTATCTTCAAGGCTAAAGCCTGCTTTTTCAATTGCAGCACTGTTAAAAGCCGCTACGTGACAAGATGCGTGCATCACCATCAACGGCGAATCTGAGCAGATTGCATCTAAGAAGTCACGGTCAATAACCACCTCTTCGGTCATTAGAAGTGGGTCTAGCCCCCACATATCAAGCCACTCGCCTTGTTTGCCTGCTGCGTTATGAGCATCAACAAAGCTTTGCATCTTATTGCTCAATTCTTGCTTGGTTAGGCTTGCACTTAATACTTCGCCGCCACCTGCACTGCGTTCAATTTGCCCCACATAACCAAAGCGTGCTGTAAATAATGCAGCTCCTAGCGGGTGCATATGCGCTTCGATAAAACCAGGAACAATGGTTTTACCATTGAATTCGTCATTCAGCGAGAAAGCAATCGATTCGTTAGCAAGGAAAGTTTCTGCTTGATCAACAGTACCAACAAAAAGAATTTTACCACTTTGTACCACGATTGCTGATGCACTTGGTTGTTGTTCATTGACGGTAATGAAATTGCCAGTATAAAGGACAGCTTCGTCGTTGTAGCTCAGACCCGGTTTAAGTTGTGATTGTGTTGTCATTATATGCTCCACATTGGTGTAGGGTTTAATCAAAGTTAACTGCCAGTTCACTTTGCCCCTATGCCCATTCGTGGTCGAGAATTAAGAAATGAAATAAAGATCGGGAAAATGAATAGAAATAATGAAAAATAGTGGCTATCAAAATAAATATAAACTGAAGCCCGCTAGCTACTATAATGGTCATTTATATCAATAGGTTAAGTGGTGTTAAGAATTTGGCGCATCATCTGTATTTACTGTTGCTCTCGCAGAGCGGGGCGATTAAAGAGTTATTTTTTAGTATTAAGTTTATTCAACAAACGATTGGCTAGGGGGCTATTTCATCTTTGTGCGAGTAGCACTGTCTTGAAGTTATAAAAAAAACTCAATCGCAACTTATACTTCAAGAGATAAATGACATCATAAGTCTAAATTCAATTTGCTAGTGCTGCTAGGGCGGAGGTCCCTTAATGGCTGTTTATGGGTTGGGTCGTGTGACCATAATTATTAGCAAAGTCTGTTGAGGTTTCATCGAGTAGGGACGTGCTGATTTTTGGTGGTCGTGTGAGACTGGCGGATGCGTGGTGTTCTAAGTAACACAGGTTTTGGCGAATGTTACTGGTCTGTTCAAGTTAAAAGGCAGTTTATTGTTGCCAATCTGACCCAATTTATTTCGACAAAACATGAATATACAACGGATAAGTTCTGTATTGGCTTTTTTTAAGGTGCTATCTAAAGGGGGGCTATAAAATTATTTATTTGTAAGAGAGAGGAGTCAAGAGGGCTTGGAGCGTGCAGCGGGAATCGAACCCGCATCATCAGCTTGGAAGGCTGAGGTAATAGCCATTATACGATGCACGCACATCGTCTTAACGAGTTTGATAATGCCACATCTAACTGAAAACGAAACCTTTTTCTTTCATTTTTATTCTAAGTGCTCGCATAACCACCACTCCGCTAGTTTTTCCATCATGTTCGGCATTTTCATAGTGAATAAAATGTGACTAAAATCTCGTTAAAAGGAGGGCTAGAAATATTAGTAAATGTCATGCTTATTTCTATGATAAATCTACCTTAATTTATAAACCTGTTTTAGTGGTGCTCAGTTGTCATAAATCTCATGAAAATTAAGGTATTTGGAGTGTTAACATAAACTGATTTTCATGCGTGTTTTGGCGCCCGTTAATAACAATCTAAATGCATAAATTTAACTTATCAGCAGGTCAAAACATTCAGTAAACTAATCCCAAATGAGTAGAGATATAGGCACTTCTAAGCCTTTGCAGAAAAAAGTAACGAGTTCAGTTGATAATTTACGCAAAAGTCTCGTCATTCCGTCTATCGTTTGGTACATTTGCCGCACATTTTGTCTCCCCTAAAATACCCATGCCTTCTCAGTTCCGAATTAACAAAATTGTTGAAATTGGTGACACTCTTCACCGCAGTGGCTGTGCTCCTTACAAGCTAGAGAAATACACTCAATTCTATGCAAAAAAGCATGGTGTTGACGTGATGATCCAAGCAACGCCAACTGCGATTAACTATCAATTTCCAGACGATAACAACGCCGTTATTCTTAAGCGTCTAAAGCCTGCGTCAATTAACCTGAGTTTGTTGGCCAATACGATCATTCGTATTAACCAACCGAGCAGTGAGCCTGTACCAGAGCCTGTCGGTTACTCTAAATTTGTGACTGCACTAGCCAATATGGGGATTCCGCCTGCGTATTTGATGCTGGTGGGCAGTACGTTGGAAGCTGTGGGCTTTTCTGCGTTATTGGGTTTGATGGTTTGGGTCTGTCAGCAAGTTCTTCATTCACGTCGCGCTATCGCGGTTGAGTTCATCTCTGCATTGTTAACGGGTATCTTTGTGGCGTTTCTGGCAAGTACAGGGTTGCCGATTCCGGTGTGGGCGTTGTGTATCGCCTCGATCGTCTTATTTGTACCAGGGTTATCCATAGCCAACGCATTAGAGTGTTTGGCGTTTAACGATCTCGTCTCTGGTACTAGTTTACTAGGGCAGAGTGCGTTAACGCTGATCAAGCTGTTTGTTGGGATTATCATGGGTCTCAATATTGGTGAAGCAATATGGGGACAAGCGGTCTCCATCGACTATACCAATGCGGTACCGATGTGGATGCACATATCAGGCTTGGTGTTGATCTCAGTATCTATCGGTGTGATGTTCAATGCGCGCCCTAAAGACATCTTGCTTGGCTTGCCAGTTGCGGTTCTTGGCATGTGGGGGCCGTTCTACCTCGGTTTTGATAGTGGTTGGGTTGTGGGTACTTGGGTAACCACGGTTCTTATTACTCTGTACGGAACTTGGATTGCCAAGAAGATGGAGCTCACAGGCTCTATTTATATCGTGCAAGGGATCATCATTTTGGTTCCGGGTAGCCGAGTATTAGTGAGTGCCAGCCAGTCGGTGTTTGAACAATCTATTTTGCCTATTCCAAGTATTGGTTTGTCGGCGTTATTCATGTTTTCTGCAATTGTGGCAGGGCAAATCACCGCTTACTCGATTTATTCGCCAAAAGTCGAACGTTAATCGGTTCCGCTTCCTAGGCCTTTAAACAAACACAGCTTAATGGCTGTGTTTGTTCGTTTTAGGTGCTGTTCTTTTCAACGTTAAGTTACGCTACCGAAAATTGGTTCGATTTGTGCTCGCTAAGCCTAACAAGAGTCATTAAAATGGGGACAAATTCTATTTAAATGAAGTATTAACGTATGTCTTTACCTCCTTGTCCGCAATGCCAATCTGAATATGTCTACCCAGACCAAAACAACCTGATCTGCCCTGAGTGTGCCTATGAATGGAATCCAGAAGAAGAGCGTTTAGAAAGAGAAGCCGCGCGTGTTAAGGACGTAAATGGCGTTGTATTGGAAAGTGGCGATAAAGTTACCTTCATTAAAGATCTAAAAATCAAAGGCAGTTCTTCTGTACTGAAAATCGGCACTAAAGCAGTAATCAGACGAATCAATGAAGGCAAAGATCACCAGTTAGATTGCAAGCTGGATGGTGGCGGTGAAATGCTTGTTACGGCGAAGTACGTTAAGAAGCAATAGCGGCCAATGGTATTGATCTATCATTGCCGTTCAATAATTCTGACTGGGACATTGTCGTAAATCTTCAATAGGTTTAAGTCGCTTCTTGGCATACTGGTTAGCCCATTAAACAATATTAATTGCCTGAGAATTAAGATGATTAGAGAGTACAACCCAAATGATATTGAAGCTGTTTTAGATATTTGGTTAACCGCCTCGATAAAGGCCCATGACTTTGTGGCTCCTGAGTTTTGGGAGTCGCAAGTGGCCAATATGCGTGACCTATATATTCCGGCATCAACAACTTACGTGTATCAAGTAGACGGTGAGGTTCGTGGCTTTTATTCGCTTTATGAAGGGATCTTAGCGGCGATCTTTGTCAGTACAGAACATCAAGGCAGTGGTATTGGTAAGCAACTTATCCAACACGCTAAGCTTGAATGTCTGAACTTGTCATTGAATGTGTATAAAGAGAACCAAGCGACGATTCAATTCTACTTGTCCCAAGGATTCTCTATTGTGAATGAACAAGTTGATGAACATACAGGGCATCAAGAATACACCATGCACTTAGCTTAGGCTTGATAGCTCAACCCGAAAGAGCAGTAACTAGGAATCGAAACTATATGGACATGGTCAAAGCTGATATTTCGTACTCAAGTGCCTTTCATCATTATGTGAATGCTTGCTCTGAGGATGGGTTAGTTATTTACACCGGTATTTCTGACAGTAGTGATGCGTATTTAAAAAGGCGAGTCGCTTATTCAAAAGGTGAGGAACTTCCAGAAGGTTGGACGCCTGCTTCTACGTATTTTTGTATCGACTCTGGTCAAATCCTTGGTGTGATAAGAGTTCGTCATGGTACCAGTGAATACATTCATAACGTTATCGGACACATAGGCTACGAGACTTTGCCACAAGCGAGAGGGCAAGGTATCGCAAGTCATATGTTGTCTTGGGTTCAACGTCACGTACTGACCGAAAACGCTATTATTACCTGCGAGTACGGCAATATTGCTTCGCAAAAAGTAATTGAGAAGTGTAGCGGGCAGTTCTTAAATACCTTTTACTCAGAGCAAGATAAACACGAAGTTCTACGCTTTCAACTAAACCCTAAATGAACACTGAAGCATGGCACCTTCCTCATTCTCACTTACTTGTCGTGAGCGAGCTTTTTGGAAATGAAGCCGCTGTTGTTTCTATTCATTGGTTATAGTTCATTGATTATTGTTGGAGATATTTTGAAGTATTCGACAAGACCCGCTCAGTCATCAGATTATGAATTTCTGTTCGAGCTAAAAAAGGCGGCTGAATTTGAGCCAATCAAAGCTGTTTTTGGCTGGGATGAGCAAATTCAACGAGATATACACGCCGAAGAGTGGGTAGAAGAACGGCCTGAAATCATTGAATATCAGGGTAAAGCGATTGGCAGTGTGTTGTTGCAAGACAAAGGTGATAACTTCTACTTTTGCCGATTCTTTCTACTGCCTGAATATCATGGCAAAGGTATTGGCAGCCAAGTTTTAACGGATTGCTTAGCTCAAGCAGCCAAACTCAATAAGCCTGTAGAGTTGTGTTATTTACAAGGTAATCGAGTTGGGGAGTTGTATTTAAGGTTTGGCTTCGAAATCACCTCGCAAAACGATCAGTTTGTCTATATGTGGCGTGAATAGTTTGTAATAATTGAGATTAACTCATTCCTTTAGCCTGTATCTCCATCAGATAGTTGCCTTCATCTGCCAACAGAGGACGTGTAAATATGAGAACTGTCAGCTGAATTATAAAATAATGCTAACTATATCAAGATTTTATCAATCTTTGTTTTCGGTCTGGGATTTTTAATGATAGGGTCGCCGAATAATTATATTGATAAGAATAAAGGCTTTATATGAAACATTTTCTGCCAATGGCTTTGGTAGCTAGCTTAACGGGTTGTATGACGTTACCTCATAATGCGTCGAATACTCTATCTGCTCCTCATGGAGATGGAGCTATTGGTATTACTACGAAGATCATTAAGGTTGGTAGTGTTTATCCGTGTGATACTTTTTCGATTCTAATGTACGAAAAGATTGGTGATGAACTCGCTCAAGAACCGGAGACGTTGAGAATGACAGTCTACGAAGATCTAGAGTACGTATTGTTTGATAATATCAAGCCAGGTAGTTACGTTGTTAAAGAAGCACGCTGCAATGTTCCAAGAGGGATCGTTGTAGACGGATATAAACGTTACCACTCTATCGAAATGTCGAGTGAGTACATGGTTAAACCCAACACATTGACTTTAACTGATGACCTAATCTTTGCTGCTCAGGAAACTGAGAAGGACTTTTATTTCACAGTTGAATCAAGTGAAGAAGTTTCCATTTACCTTGAGGGTCTGCTTGCGGTATCAGATACTATCGGTGAAGGGTGGAATATAGAAACTCCTAAGAGTCAGCAGCTCTAATCGTTCGTTGGCTCTAAAGTATTAGCTGCCTTAAAACTGGTTAACTTAGCTGGAAATTGTAAATAAACTCAATGGAACACTGTATCATTGAGTTTATTAGTTTTAGCTTCTATTTAAGACTTAACCGCCAATAGTGCTCCGAACGTCACTAAGCCAAATCCACACGCTTGATTAAGCCTTTTCTTTGCTCTCAATAGATGCTTTTGCAATGTATTCGAAGTAAACAGCATAGCGACAATTCCAAACCATAAGCCGTGAAGAACGATCATGTAAAGTCCATAGCCGAGTGCGACATGCTGGTTTTCTGCATCAGGTGAGATGATTTGGCTGAAGATGCTCAAGAAGAACAACATGGTTTTTGGGTTGAGCACGTTACATAAAAAGCCTTGGGCTAAATAGCGCCAAACATTGGTGCTTTGTTTTGCATCTTCCATCGGTGCAAGCTTGTTGTCCGCACTCAAGATACCTTTTAGCCCTAGATAAATAAGGTAGGCTGCACCTGTGTATCTGATCATGTCAAACAGCTGCTCATTCTGTGAGATTAAGTAACTGATCCCAAGCATTGAATAACTGATGTGAACACAAATCGCTAAACTCACACCTATTGCAGTCCAAATCCCTGCTTGTCTTCCTTGATTGACACTGTTTTTCAAAACTAAAACGAAATCAGCTCCTGGACTAATAACAATCAATAGTCCCAATACTGCTAGGCTTAACCACTCCATAATGACTCCAACTCTTTATATTTGATGAGCGAGTATTGTATGGTTTTTTATTGCTGCCTATAATCGAAATGAACTCCACCTATCTGTGAGAAAAAATCACACATGAGACATTTGAAAGCATTTCATATTTTCCACATAGCAGCGCATTCGAGCAGTTACAGTGATGCGGCGGATAAACTCAATATCACACATGGCGCAGTGAGTAAGCAGATCAAGGTATTGGAAAATCACTTATCTCACGCCTTGTTCTATAAACAGGGCAGGAATGTGTGTCTCACCAAAGAGGGGGAATTACTCAAAGGTTACACAGAGCAAGCGTTCCAAGCCTTGGAAACTGGAGTCCACAAGCTTAATCAGCTGAATCATCACGCGTTGGAGGTTTCATGCGAACCCACATTGACCATGCGTTGGTTAATGCCTCGACTCGGTGATTTCTATAACGAATCCGGAATTGATGTCCGATTGTCTACCGCAGGTGGACCTGTGACATTAGGCGCAACTGGATTAGATATGGCCATTCGCCGAGACGACTTCAACGTAATCGAGCATTATAAACAGATTCCGTTAGTTGAAGAGTGGGTTGGCCCTGTGTTCTCGCCTGATTACTGGCAACAGGTCAAAGACAAGTTAGCTGATGTAAAATTACTGCACAGCAGCACGCGACCAAACGCTTGGAGCCACTGGGCATCCATCACTAAAGATAGTGAATTTGATAGCCGAATGGTGCCGCAAGCTATTTCAAACCAAACCTTTGCACACTTCTATTTTTGCTTTCAAGCGGCCGTTGATGGGTTAGGAGCAGCTCTTGGCTCTTATCCATTGGTGGTTGATGATTTGAATAGAGGCAACTTAATCGCACCGTTCGGCTTTGTGCCTTCCGGTCATCAGTACATATTGCTCACACAAGATGACAAGCACGATGAACCAGAAAGCCCGTTTGTGGTTTGGCTAAAGAATGAGTTGTCACAGTGTGTTCCAACCTTATAGGAACGACAGTCTCCGACCTAGAAGTGTGCTTGTCTTATGTCAGACTTTAGTTCGTTATTGTGGGAATCACTCAATCGGCAAAGACAAAACACCACCATTGAGTTCGACTTGGTTTAGCCATTCTGTTGGAATCGCTCCGTCTTCTTCATAGAAGCAAGCCGCTAATACCGCGCCAATCACGATCGCACGACCGCAGCTATCACCGCCACATAAGATGTTATCTCGAATAGCTTGTTTAAAGCTCTGAGCACCCGCAATGATGCGAATCAACAGTGGAAACGCGGCACTCAATTCACAATGCAATCCGAACTTCTTCGCGGCATCTGTTATTGAAAGCTCAGGTTCAGTCAATGCTTCATCGATTTGATCATGTATAAATCTGCTGCAAGTTTGTCGCACTATTTCTACCGACTGTAGTGGTGAATTACCTTGTATCGCAGCTTGAATCAACAGGGTGATGGCTTGCGCCCATTCCACGGCTTTGTCGTTGTTGTTGGTCACTCGTACCGCGTTCTCTACCATCGCTGGTAAGGTATGAGAGGTATAAGTACACGCCACTAATGGAATGATCTTTGACACTGCGGGGAGCTGCGTGTCGTCTGCGCCACAAGCTGTAATTGGGGCGTTCTCTAGTTCTAATTGATGGATGTTCAGCAAGCTCATACGAGTGGCTTTATCAATGTAACCTCGCCAACTGCCACCAAAATCAAACCAGAAGCGGAAGTGTTTGATGTAACTCGCTTCATCGTATTCTTTATTATCGACTAAGCTGTCGACCATCGCCAAGAGCTGAGCACCGTATTGCGATTGTTCACCTGCGGTTTTACCTTGGTGCGCAAAGTTGCCCTTGTCTTGGTAATCGAACTGATTCGGTGAGCGAAACTCTGGCTCAAAACCCGCTACGTGTAAGATTCTCTCTTGGTCATACAGCCAGTGCAGCCCCATTGAAGCGGCGTCGCCAACCAAGGCGCCAACAACAGCGTAAAAAGCTCTTTCTTTATGATTGTCCATGTTGAGTGATGTCCTTGAGAAGAATCAACGCAGTTCGATACTTTAAGTATAGTGATTAGGCGAGTATTTTGCTGTGTTTCTAAGAAGAAATATGAAGAGATAAATCCTGATTAGTCAATAGCTTAAACCAATCAGGTGAAATTGATAAGGGCAATGAATAGTCGGGCGAGTCGATACTTTTGATTAATGGTGTTACTGATGGTTAAGGTAGGCGCTAGAACGCTGCTCAATCACTTTGAATAGACGCGAAAGTGCAAAGCACAAAGTAAAATATACGAAGCCAACAATCAGCCAGATCTCGAAGATCAAACCGGAAGAGTTGGCCATCTCAGTACCAACAAAAGTCATCTCTTGGATGGAAATTAGAGACACAATCGACGTGTCTTTAACCAAAGATATTGCTTGGCCAGCCAATGGTGGGGTGATGGCAGTCAATACTTGTGGGCCAACCACAAATCGATACTTAGACAATGCAGACAAGCCAAGTGAATCGGCGGCTTCCCATTGGCCTTTAGGAATACCTTCTAAACCCGCTCGAATCACTTCCGCAATATAAGCCGAAGAGAGCAAACCAATACAAATAACACCAGATGCTAAGTTTTCCCAAAGGTTAGCTGGGCCGAATAGGAAACCTTGAACAGCGTTAATCTCGCCATTATGTTCACGTAAGATACTTTCTAAACCAAGTAATGGAATCAGTTGGTTAGAAACGAAGAAATAGAAGATGAAGACAAACACCAGTGGCGGAATATTTCGAACCAACTGGATAAAAATCAGTGCAGGCGTTCTGAAGAAAGCGATTTTGGAGTGCCTTGCGACGCCAAGTAATGTGCCAAAAGAGAGTGCTAACACCATGCTCCAGACACTCAAGCGCAGTGTGGCGATCAAGCCTTGGAAAAAGTACGGGACGTTACCTTCGGATGGCGGAATAAAAATCAGGGTAAACGCATCTTCCCAGCGCCACTGGTAGTTAATACCAACAGCAGAGCGATAATAAAGCCAGCCTGCAAACACACAAATGACAGCGAGTAACACACCATCTAAAAGAGTAAGGCGTTGATACCAAGGCTTCATATGAACGTTGGGCTTAGGTGTTGTTAATGCGCTAGTACTACTCACGTCATTCCTGTTTAAACATTAATTATTATTGGGTTGTTGCTTGGATCTAAAACGAATCAAATAAAGCTACTTAAAAAGGCTACTTAAATCGTCGATGAGAAGGCAGTGCAAACAGTGCACTGCCTTGATTCAGATTCGACAGATTAGCTCATATTAAAAAGTGAGCTCAACTTCAGATTACTGACCTTGAGCAATTTGATCTTGCCAATCCAGAGTAGAGAACCAGTACTCGTAACGCTCTTTCAACCAACCGTCTTCAGTACGTGCTTTGATCCATTCGTTGAAGAATTCTGCCTTGTCAGTTTCACCTAGGCGAACTGCAAATGCTTCGTTACCTTTGGATAGACGCTCTTCAAATGGAATAAATAGCGTATCTGCGTTTTTAATCGCTTCGTGTTCTGGTTTCGGGCTAGACGCGATAACTGCGTGCGCGTTGCCGTTTAACACTTCTTGGAATGCTTGAGCATCGTCATCGAACTGTAGAACTTTCGCTTTAGGGAAGGTTTCACGAGCCACTTGAACGGTGAACGCACCACGACGAGCGGCAATTTTCACGCGGCGAGAATCAAAATCAGAGATTTGAGTAAAACCTTCCGCTAGCTCTTTATTAGCAGCCAGTTGAACACCAGAGTGCGAGTATGGTTCAGTGAACAGTACGCTTTTAGCTCGCGCTTCAGTAATAGACATACCGCCGATGATCACATCAAACTTCTTCGATAATAGAGAAGGGATAATGCCGTCCCATGCCGTAGGTACAAATTCGACTTTCCAACCTGAATCTTCGGCAAGGCGTTTCGCCACGTCGATTTCAAAGCCAACAAGATCGCCTTGTTTGTTACGCATTGCCCAAGGAACAAATGTCGACATACCAACGCGCAGTGAGCCACGTTCGTTGATTTTATCGAGGTTAGGCGTTTCAGAAGCAAGTGCAGGCAAACTTACGGCAAGCGCAAGTAGGGCTGTAATCGCGGTTTTAAATAGCTTCATGCTGATAAATCCTTATTGTGTTCGCCAGTTAGCTCCGAGCTTATGCTCAAGCCAAGCAGCAACGGAAGAAAGTGAAAGTGTAAGAGCAAGATAAATGATCGCCACAGAGAACCAAATCTCGAATGGCATCGCGGTTTCAGAAACGATGTTTCTGGCTTCGGTTGTCAGGTCGAAAATAGCCATGACACTCACAATCGAAGAGTTTTTAATAAGAGAGATCACTTCATTGGTCAAAGGTGGCAAGGTGCGTTGCACCACTTGAGGAAGAATCACATCCCAGTAAGTATAGGTCTTTGATAAGCCCAAGGATTGAGCTGCTTCAAATTGTCCTCTCGCAATACCATTTAAACCGGCACGAAATATCTCGGCGGTGTAAGCACCTTGGAAAAGTGCCAAGGCTAAAACGGCAGTGCTAAAGCGATCCAGCCCTAATACGGGGCCAAATACAAAATAGAGCAAATAAATTTGTACCAATAACGGCGTATTACGAATCAACTCAACATAGCTGGTGGCTAAGGTGCGTCCGACTACAGAGTTTGAGTTTCTCAATAGCGCTGTCGTTAAACCAATGATCAACGTAGCGACCAAAGAAATCAAAGAGATATTGATGGTAACCAGTAGCCCTTCAACCAGCTCTGCTGGCCACCATTCACCATCTTCATAGAAAGCAATATAGTCCGGCACGCGCTCCCACTGCCAGCTGTATCCCATGGTTTGTGCGCCAGAATCGAGGATCCAGACAACCGCAGCCACGAGCACAATAATTTGTACCAAAGCGGATAGGGCGGGTTTAATAATTCGAAGCAACATCAATAAGTCAGGATCTGATTTAGGAACGCTTGAGTACGTTCATGTTGCGGGTTTTCAAAGAGCGCTTGTGGCGTATTCGATTCCACAATTTGTCCTTCATCCATGAAGATAACACGGTCGGCCACTTGTTTCGCAAAGCCCATTTCATGGGTCACACACACCATGGTGATACCTTCACTCGCCAGTTCAACCATTACATCGAGCACTTCGTTGATCATCTCCGGATCAAGCGCTGAAGTTGGTTCGTCGAACAAGAGTAATTCCGGCTTCATACATAGAGAACGGGCGATAGCCACGCGTTGTTGCTGACCGCCAGAGAGTTGCACTGGGTATTTGTTGGCTTGTTCTGCGATGTGTACACGCTCAAGATAGTGCATTGCAAGCTTCTCGGCTTCGTGTTTACTTTTTTTAAGCGTACGAATTGGGGACAAAGTTAAGTTCTCAAGCACAGTAAGATGGGGGAATAAATGAAAGTGCTGAAACACCATCCCAACTTGGCCTGGGGTGTTGAATTTGCTCGGAAGTGCTTGATCTAACACAGAAAGCTCGCCACTCTCGAAAGGTTCTAGCTGATTGATACAACGGATCAAGGTTGATTTACCCGAACCTGACGGCCCGCAAATCACCACTATCTCTCCTTGTTCAATATTTAAATCGATATCCTTTAGGGCATGAAAATCACCATACCACTTGTTAAGTGACTTAAACTTAACCATTTCCTTGAGATTGTTCAAATCGTTGTTCATACCTAGTAAAGAGACAGGTTTACCTTAACAATATAGAAATATGATTGCACATAAAATTAGGGACTTATGAGAATTTAATAGCATCTTGTAGGGCAAATAAAAAGCAGCGCCTGATTTGGACGCTGCTTGAGGATATACGCAAGGGCAAAGAATTTGGTTCAGTTTCACGGCATAAATTTTTAGATTATGACGATTTTCCTTAGAACCTTGTTTTCCTTGCTCTAATTTTGAACGCTATTGAATCGCAGACTCTAGAATTTCACGAGTCTTCTCTGGCGTGATTGCTTGGTTTTCGCCAAGTTGCAGGTAGCCATGTGATTCAAGTTGAGCGACAACATTGTCGATCGCTGTTTCTTTGTTTGTTTCGTAGCCGTCGAACATAGTTGCAACGTCTAGGCTGTGGTAGAACGCTTCGATTGCCGCGATTGTGCGCTCGGCTAAATCAGCACCCGCTTCTAGGCCAAATACGTTACGACCCATTTGCTCAAGCTTGCAACGCTTCGCTTCGATTTGGTTACGAAGTAGTGAAGGTTGAACAATCGCAAGTGAGCGTGCGTGGTCTACGTGCCATAGTGCTGTGAACTCGTGGCCAATCATGTGTGTTGCCCAATCTTGAGGAACACCCGTACCAATTAGGCCGTTAAGCGCTTGGTTTGCTGTCCACATTAGGTTGGCACGCCATGCGTCGTTGTCACGCTCGTCGTATTGCTTACCCAGTACAAGTAGGTTTTTCAGCAGAGTTTCTGCGTAGCCGTCTTGAACCATCGCGTCTGTTGGCATTGTGATGTATTGCTCACATACGTGTACCCAAGCATCAACCAGACCATTCACTAATTGGCGCTCTGGTAGAGACTTCATTACATCTGGGTCCATTACTGCAAACTTAGGCTGTACCGCAGGGTTCATGAATGCCAATTTTTCTTGAGTTGCTTTACGAGTGATTACTGCACCCATGTTAGATTCAGACCCTGTAGCAGGAAGCGTCAGCACTGCGCCGATTGGCGTTGCTTCTGTTACTTGGTGTTTGCCCGCTAGGATGTCCCAACCGTCACCGTCGTATTTAGCCGCTGCAGCAACATACTTAGAACCATCGATTACCGAACCACCGCCAACAGCGATAATGAATTCTACGTTTTCTTCTTTAACAAGAGCGACGGCTTTATCTAGCGTCTCTTTGGTTGGGTTTGCTTCAACACCAGAAAACTCAATCCAAGCGTGATCTTTAAGAGATGCGACTACTTGGTCGTAAACACCATTGCTTTTGATTGAGCCGCCACCGTAGATGACAAGTACTTTCTTCGAAGTATCAACCGCTTGGCTGATAGCGTTGATTTGGCCTTGACCGAAGTGGATGACTGTAGGGTTAACATAAGTAAATTGCATTGTAGGTTCCTTGTGTAAAGCTAGATTTTTTATTCTGATGTGTTGCTCAATTTCTATATTTGCATATTAGTACAGGAATTTAGGGTGGTGAAGGCCAGTTTCTCCAAATTAATTGCCTATTTCTACAAACTTGTTATTCTTTTTGGGCTTTTGTGCAAATACACTCCGCACCTTGAATGGAATATCGCCAGTTATGAATACACTCGCTCAGTTAATGCAGTCTTACGTTGAACACAAAGGTTGGGATGATCTTGAAGGGATCAGAGAAACAGAAATTGACGGCGTGTGGTTATATAGAAGCAGCGGTGGCAATCAGCGTCAGCCTTTTACTTACCAATCTGGCATCATAATGCTCGGGCAAGGAAAAAAGAACATCTATATTGGCGAACGCCCAGTAACTTACGCAGCAGGTGATTACCTTGTAGTAGGTGTGCCAATGCCGTTGGAGTGTGAGGCCTTGCCTGTTAATGGCGAACCATTGCTTGGTTTATCTATCAACATTGACTCTCAACGTTTGCACAGCTTGGTAAAAAAGTTAGAAGACCAAGGCTTTCTTGAGAGTTACTGCAATAAGCACAAACAGAATTCTAGCGGCTTAGAATCCACGCCGATGGAAGAGCAAATGCTAGAAAGTTTTACTCGATTGGTGAAAATGCTGCATTGCGACATCGAAGCCAACATATTGGGTGATGCCATGGTCAGCGAAATTGTCTACCGTGCCTTAACCGGTTCAGAAGGGCGAGTGCTGTTTGATTTGGCCCATCATGACGGCCATTACGCACGTGTCGCTAAAGCACTATCTAAAGTGCATGAAGAGTATGACCAAACTATTACTGTTCAATCGCTTGCCGACGAAGCCAACATGAGTGTGTCTGCTTTCCATAATGCTTTTCGTAACGTCACTTTTGAATCACCACTGCAATACTTGAAGAAGGTTAGGCTCAACAAAGCCAAAGAACTGATCCAGTTAGAAGGCCTACGAATCAGCGATGCTGCACGCCGGGTCGGCTACTCTAGCCCATCCCAATTCAGCCGCGAGTTTAAGCGCCACTTCAATACCACCCCTAGAGCTGTTTAGTTCTTCTTTCAAAAAAGCCATGTCCCAAAAGCTATGGCGTCGATAATTCGTCTGACGCCATCTTCATTTCAGAAAACAGCACTTCTTAGTATCACAACCACCTTTCTCACCCAGTTACCCTAAACATCTCGCTTGTTTAATTATATGAGTAAATGTATCTAATCATGGGCTTTGTCAGATTATTGGCATTTGAGTATCGAACATATTATTAACGTACTTGTATAAAATAGACTTTTTAAAATAATTAGTTAAATTGCTTAAGAGTTTATGCAGGATATTTTAGTGGTAGTTCAATGGTTCTGATAATAAGGCTGTTTTATTGTGAACAACCTATCAAACTGCATTTAAATTTCGTAATTTACGTATCACACTACTTGAGAGAGTATTCAAGATTATTGAATAGTTTAAAAATTAAAGATAATTTATCAGTTGATAAAGCCAAATGTGACGGATATTTAGTCGTGTGATGACTAATTATTCTATAACTTGCTGATTTATAGTCAACTGAGAGTCTGATGGATATCACATTTACCCTAAAATAATTCACTTAACATGGCGCTACTTTAATCATTCTTTCCAATACGATTGTTCAATATAAATACGTATTCCTATATTATTAAAAGGATAATTCCGATGAGTAGCGATATCATTAAAATTTCAAGAAATACTGAAAATGCACCAATTAATTCTGTATCTACACAAACGGTCGCTTTTTCTCATTATAATAACTTTTCAGCTCAATTACCTGTTGACCCTAAAACAGGTGAAGTCGTAATCGGTAATATTAAAGACCAAGCAGCACAATGCTTAAATAATATTAAAGCCATTGTTGAAAGCATCGACCATGTTATGGATGATGTCGTAAAGATTAATATTTTCGTTAAGAATATTTCTGATATCGAAGCTATCGATGAAGTTTACAAAAGCTTCTTCAACAATAGTCTTCCTACACGTACAGTTGTGGGCGTAGCTGCGCTACCGAATAGCGACGCTTTAGTTCAAATGGATGCGCTGATTTCAAACGGCGAAGGCACTAAACCACAAGCACCTTGCGCGCTGGTAAAGGTATCAAGAAATACAGATAACGCTCCGCATAGTGTTGTCTCTACGCAAACAGCGGCTTTTTCTCACTACAACAACCTTTCAGCTCAATTGCCTATCGATGTAAATACAGGTGAGTTGGTTTCAGGTGGTATCACAGAACAAACGACACAATGTTTAGCAAACATTAAAACGATTCTAGAGAGCATCGGTCATGTCATGAATGACGTGGTTAAAACTACTATTTACCTTAAAAATATTGAAGATGCAGAAAAGGTAAATGAAGTTTGCGCTAAGTTCTTCCCAAGTTATGTTCCAGCGCGAACGGTTGTTAATGCCGCTGAACTACCAATGGGCGCTTTAATTCAAATTGATACATCCGTTTCACATGGCGACGGTACACCGCCACAACTGCCAGAAGACACTCGCTTACTGGTTATCGAAGCTAATAATACGGTTGATGCGCCATTTATGGCTTATTCGCACACAGTCGCTTTCTCTCACTACAATCATATTTCAGGTCAACTGCCTGTAGATCCGAAAACCAATGAAGTGGTTGCTGGTGGTATAAAAGAGCAAACTGAACAATGTCTTAAGAATATTAAGGCGATCATTGAAAGTGTTGACCACAGCATGGACGATACGGTGAAAATTAATATTCAGCTTAAAGATGTTTCAGATATTGATGCGGTGAACGAAATCTACACTACGTTCTTTAATGCTGATTTACCGGCAAGAACGGTGGTTGGGGTTTCAGAGATTCCTATGAACGCTTTAATTCAAATTGATGCCGTCGTTTCTAACTGCGAAGGTACACCTCCACAAGACATTGTTGCTTAAACATCGTTACACACATCGATAACAGCGTTGAAATTTCGGCTCTAGTTCCTAACTTGGAATTAGAGCTGATTCAGTTTGAAGGCCTGCGATTAAGCGACAGTGTATACCGAATCAATGACTCTAATTCATCACAAGTTGGGCGCGAATGTAAGCGCCACCTCAATACATCCCCACGAGCGGTGTAATGCTTCCTATCAGCAATAAAGGTTGTTAAACATGCGGCACTTCATATAGTGCAATCTTGCGCATAATTTTTGATTGACCGAGAAATCTAAATTTTATAAATACCTGTTATTGAGGTACTAAGATTCTGGAGGAGGTTCATTTGCTCGATTTGTTAAAGAAAGTGGTGCTTATCAATTTGATGGCTGCAATGGTCGTTTATGTGCTGTCGCAGTTTTTTCCTTTCTTTGCTTCTACTCGACTCGTCGACTTCTTATTTTTTGTCGTTATTGTCATTTGGATATTGGCAAAACTTCTGTGGGAGGGAGGCGTTCATAGCAAAACAACGCGCTTAGATGATCCTATTACAGACAAAGTCTACAAAATGGTCGACGGGCACGATTTTGCTAAAGACCAACAAGAACACTATCGAATGAATTATCAAACGGGCTTAGTGTTATTCATTGCTGGCTTACCGGCGTTTATTGCGTGCTTTGTTCTGCAATTCTTTTAAGTACGGGTAAGAGGCAGTAATGGAAGAATATTTAGAGCTGGACTTGATGACATTAGAGTCAATTTCAAAAGAAGCGGGCTTTCCAATAGATAGAGATGTGTATTTAGCATCGCGCACTCAATCAATGGAACAAGGACTGCTTGTCGAATATCGGCGACAGAATAAGCTAATTGGCTACACAACGTTGAGTGATTTAGGGGATGGAAAGTGGTTTGTCCCTATGTTTGTGGTACACCCAGACTATAGAAGTAAAGCCGCTTTTCTTGCTTTATTTCGTGGCATTGTAAATATACTGAAAGAGCGCGATTCAAGGGTATTAGTAAGCAATGTTTTACGCCTAAATGAACTGTCGGTGCAGTTTCATAAGCGATTAGGGTTTGAAATAACACGTGAGAATCACTTAGGTTATGAATTTACACTAGCGTTGACTCCTGAAGTAAAAAGAAAATGGGCTAACTTCGTCGCTGTTACCTTGGGGTCATAAATAATTGTGGATCGAGTTTGACCTCAAGTGTGTGGTGGTTAATATCACCTTTCTATCAAACGCATCACTATTAACGCTTCTTATCTTTCGAGAGTAATCAGCAAGGGCATGAATTATGTACAAAGTCGGAATCGTATTATTTGATGACTTCACCGATGTAGACTTCTTCTTGATGTATGACTTACTAGGAAGAACGACAGACTCTTGGGAGGTTAAGGTTCTCGGAACCAAGCTCGAGCATCGCTCACATTTGGGTATGACCGTGAAAACCGATGGTCATTTGAGTGAAGTTGCGCAGCAAGACGTTGTGCTGATCACAAGTGGTTATCGTGGTATTCCGGCTGCATTGAGAGAACCAGAGTTCATGAACTCATTACCGTTGGATCCGAGCGAGCAGCTAATCGGGTCGATTTGCGCTGGATCTTTTGTGTTGCACGAACTCGGTTTACTTAAAGGCAAGAGGCTAACAACAAATCCGCATGCAAAACCAACATTAGAAGCGATGGGTGGAGATGTTCAAGATCTACCTCTAGTCATCGAAGGCAACATTGCTACAGCTGGTGGGTGCCTTTCTCTGGTCTACTTAATTGGTTGGGTGGCCGAGCGGTTATTTGATTCTAACAAACGTAGGGCGATACAAAATCAGCTCATCCCTGCAGGGCAGCTAGAGCTCTTCGAAGAGCTTATCTCTAGAACCATCCAGTCTGCAGAGGCTGATAACTTACACAACAAGTCATTCAAAGCTGAGCTTACAGACGCGGTGAGTTAAATCATCGTCATGGTATTTTTACAAAAAGCGTTTAACGAGAGAAAGAAAACCAGTTTATGCAATTTCGAATTATTTTACTGTTGTGCCTAGCCCTGATGGGTTGTTCATCCAAACCAGAGTTAGCTCCTGACCCAACAACTGTCACTCTTTTTTATGGTAATACGTCGATCTCTGCGGGTGTTTTAGAAGATAAAACATTTAGTTCAGTGCTCGCGGATAGGGTTGAAAGCGTGACGTTTTCGGGTTCAATACGTAAGCAAGACTCTGGCTATTTCGTCGATATGTTAGTGATTCGAGAAAAGAAAGAGCCACGCTCAACTCGACAATTAAATACTTCGCTTCTTATGAAGCCCGGAGAGTTGGTGGATGTTGGCGGTGTGAATAACGATGTCTTCAGAGTCATTATTGAGTAGCAAGACAAACATGCCGATTAATTTGAATTTTCACTTTACCTCAACCTAACTTCAAGTCTTAAGCTTCTTTTACTCATTGAAAAGGAGCTTATTATGCAAAATAACTATGTAAAAGAACTTGCTGTCAAAACTTACCAAGAAGACCTTCAGAAAGAGTACGTAAAATCTAAAGCTCGCCCATTTCATGCCCCAAGTTTTATCGGAGGCATACTGTTGTCAGTCGTGTTGGTTGGCTTGTTTTAACTTATGCAGAATCTTTGATCCACTGCCAACTCTCAATACATCTATTTGATGCACTTTAATGCATAAGACACAATCGCTTAGGTTGAATTATGACGCCAATGTCGAGAGGAAGTATGGCAAGTCCTAGAGTTTTAAAGGCGCAGATTACTGATATTACGTGTGGCGAAAATGTCACTATCATCGAACCAAGCAACGTTTATGGCTGTGAGTTTAAAGATGATGTGTTCGTTGGCCCTTTTGTTGAGATTCAAAAGAACTCGGTTATCGGTGACAGAAGTAAGATTCAGTCTCATACCTTTATTTGTGAGTATGTGACGATCGGAAGTGACTGCTTTGTTGGGCACGGGGTGATGTTCGCGAATGACTTGTTTAAAGATGGCAAGCCAGATCCAAACCCAGACAGTTGGGGACGAACTGTTATAGCAAATAACGTTACCATCGGTTCCAATGCGACAGTGTTGTCTGTCAGCATTTGCGAAGGGGTGGTAATCGGCGCGGGCAGTGTGGTGACCAAAGACATCACCGAGAAAGGTATCTATGCAGGTAACCCTGCTAAGAAGTTAAGAGACTTACCTTATATTCAGAAGACAAGCTGAGATGTATGAATCGTAAGGTGCGGCTTTTTAGATAAGCATCAGAGTATTGATTATGGATATATTTTTACACTTACTTCACCCAAGCGATGTCAGTAATTTATTGGAGTTTGAAGTCGAAAATAGAGAATGGTTTGAGCAATTTGTTCCAGCTAGAGAAGACCGTTTTTATTCAAATGCGGGTGTTGCCGAGCAAGTTATAAGCTTTCTAAAAGAATATGACAATGGCGATATGATTCCTATGTTGATCAAAGACGCTAATGGCACTATTTGTGGGCGAATCAACGTTCGTGATATCGACCAGAACACTGAAACTGGAGAACTAGGTTATCGAGTAGGTCACGCATTTGGTTCTAAAGGTATTGCGTCCAACGCGGTGAGGAAGGTACTTATCTACTTGGCCGAGCACTCTTCCCTTAAATATGTTGATGCCTATGCGCTAGTGGGTAATGTAGGGTCAAATAAAATCCTATCCAATACAGGATTTGATTTAGTTGAGCGCGTTGAAAGTTACGCCGTGTTCAAAGGGAAGGCTCAAGATGCTTATTATTATCGCAAAGTGTTATCTATGTAACTGAATACTCTCAATACTAACCTCTTTTACAGTAAGGAAATATTATGTTTATTGTTTCTCTCGAATACCAAGTGCCTTTGAAGGAAGTCGATCGTTTCATTCCAGAACATGTTGAGTTTTTAAACAAGCAGTATGAACTCGGGCACTTTCAGTTGTCGGGTCGTAAGAGCCCTCGAACTGGTGGTGTTATTTTGTCTACGCTTAGTAACAGGGAACAGTTAGACATGATTTTGACCGAGGATCCTTTTCATCGAGAGAATATCGCTAAATATGAAGTCATCGAAATGTTGCCGACGAAGGCGTCTCAAGAGTTTGAGTTTTTGTTATAGGGTGCATTTATTCTACGAAGTTAATTGGTATTTTAACTTGTTATTTTAATTGAACTTTATAATCTGAACTCTCGCCACTGGCAGCTTGAGAAGTGAACTTGTATGAGTAATACTAGCCGCAAATTTGGCAGGGCAGTTTTGAAGATTCGAGGCATAATTTCTCTTGTCTTAATGGCGGCATTACTTATGTGTATGAGTTCGAGGTGATATGAAGTATTTAATAGGTGTTTGCTTAGGTGCCTTATCTCTGTCTGCGACAGCGCAGTCAATGGTCATTGTTGATTCAACAAGAGACCGCTCTATACCTCTAGAGGTTGTTTTACCGCAGGATTCTGATAGTTGTACAACGACAGAACAGTGTGGCGTGGCTTTTATTAGTGCCGGTAATCGAGTGCCATTCACCAAATATAGTTTTGTTGGAGAAATGCTGAACGATAGGGGTTACATGACCATTTATGTCGATCACGAACTACCAAATGATCCTCCTTTATCGAAGACTGGTGACTTGTATAAAACACGAATTGAAAATTGGACGCGAGGGGCACAAACTCTCAACGTACTTCAACATGAGCTAGCGAGTCGTTTCCCTGTTTATGATTTTGACAAGTTAACCTTAGTCGGGCATTCGAACGGTGGCGATATTTCTACATGGTTGAGTAACGAAAATAAAAGTTATGTTTCTCAGCTAATTACGCTCGACCATAAACGAGTCACTTTACCTAAAAGCGAAAGTATCCGAGTGCTTTCCATTCGAGCAACGGAATACCCTACCAAAGAGGGTGTACTGCCAACTGAATCAGAGCAGAAGCAATATGGTAGTTGTGTTGTTGAGATTCCAGACTCTAAACATATGGATTTAAGCGATTATGGTTCTAATCTCGCGAAGCAAAGTACGAATGACATTATTATTGGCTTTTTGGATGGCTTAGCGTGCGAAGAGTTGAGAGTAAAAGTTGAGTAGAAACATCTAAACCATTAGGGCGTGATATCTGTATTCGGAATAGACGACCGAGCTAATCGATTATCGCCTCATATATTAGAAGCTGGCAGCGTCCTTCTAGCCAGCTTCGAGTCTTTTTATTTCAAGGTTTAAGGTTACTTCTAGTTACGGCCACTTATAGGTTTACGGTTACTTCTGAGGTTTGTTACGTTCGATTACGCTAATCGCGATAGCCAAAAACAGGATATCTTTCACTAGGAAGAAATTAGTGACTAAGATGCCATCCGATACTTTCCAAGCGTTTGGCGTTGTAATTAGGAAGCTGAGTGTCACAACAAAGATAGCCGCTGCAGCAATGCCTGAATAGAAAGCAACTGTCGGTTTCTTAAATCCAACGATCAGTCCAATCGCGACAATGATCTCCGCGCCACCTACCATGTTAGACACCGCTTGTACTGAGAACAGATTGTAAAGCCAGTTCATTGCAGGATGATTTGCGATTAGCGGTTCAATGAGCATCGCTTCGGTTGGCGTAAACTTGTAAATACCAATCCAAGCGAGCACTAATGCTACGCCAATCACACCAAGGTTATATCCCACATTACTCTGTTTTAAATCATAGGTTTGAACATGCATAAAAGTACTCCATTTAATAAAATCCCTGAATATGACCGCACTAGTGCAAAATTAATTTCGCTGTGAGAACAATACTTAATCTTTTTTAGCGAGCGCAGGTTCGAGCCCTGACAAATCGAGTCGTAAGATGCTTGGTAACAAAGGGGAGGTTTTAGGTGGGAAGAGGAGCTTTCTAATTTTTGTTTTCAATATTAGGAATTTGGATTAGATTACGCTGACGTAAATCCTAATTATAAGAAGAGAATCGCACGTGAAAATCCATAGAATTAACCCGACCAAGCGTTGGTCAGATGTAACCGTATTTAATGGCATCGCAAGCTTTGTTGAAGTACCAGAGACGGATACATCGGCAGGAATTAAGAGCCAGGTTCAGCAAATTTTTGATCAAGCTGAAGAAATGATGAGCTTGGTCGACAGCGATAAATCTCGCGTATTGTCGGTGACAATTTACCTAACAAATTTCGCGAACTTCGATGCACTGAACGAAGTGTGGGATTCATGGTTCCCTGAAGGTAGCGCACCAAGCCGAGCGTGTGTAAAAGCTGAACTGGCAAACCCAGAGCTATTGGTTGAGATGTCGTTTATGGTTGCTGCGGGTGAAAAGTTTCAATAAGCCGAACTATCGGTAGAAATAAGCTTCGTCAATACAAGTAACGAACAGATAAAACAAAGCCACTCAGGTGAATCACTTGAGTGGCTTTTTCGTTTTAAAGGCTAACCGAGACTAAATCGGATTAGGAATTAAGCGATGCCTTGATCTCTTGCCATCTGCTTCGCGATCTTCGGTGCGTGCCATAAACACGGCAGCAAGATAAACGATACAGGAACGGCTGTGATCACAATAAATGACTGTAGAGCAGAGATGCCGCCAGAGCCCATCGAGATAAGTGCAATAGCTACGGCACCCATGATGATACCCCAGAAGGTACGTACTGCTGCATTCGGCTCTGTTGTGCCCGTCATTACTACACTGATTGTGTAAGTCATTGAGTCACCTGTCGTCACGATAAACGTGGTCGTCAGGATAAGGAACAGAATCGCAATCAGAGTAGGGAACGGCAGTTGCGCAGTAATTGCTAGAAGAACTGCTGGAAGGTTGAACCCTTCGAACGCGCTAGAAATCACACCTGGGTTCTCTAATTCAAACGCTAAACCACTACCACCAACGATGCTGAACCAGAAACACGTTACAAGCGGTGCAACGATGCTGATAGATACGATCATTTGGCGAATAGTGCGGCCACGAGAGATGCGAGCAATGAAGATAGCCATCATTGGACCGTAACCTAAGAACCACCCCCAGAAGAACACAGTCCAGCCACCTAGCCATGCTGTATCTTGGCGGTAAAGCGCCATTGGGATGAAGTTATCAATCATTTCACCCATGCCTTGTAGGTAACCGTCAACGATGAAGCTTGTTGGGCCTACTAGAAGGATGTAGCCGATTAGACACACAGACAAGATGATGTTGTAACGGCTAACCAGTTGGATGCCTTTGTTCACGCCACTTAATGCAGACAATGTGTACATAGCGATAGCAAAGATAATAACGACACTTTGAGTTGCAAAGCTGTCTGAAATACCAAACAGTTCGCTCAATGCGTAGCTGATTTGTAGACCAAGGAAACCGATAGGGCCGATAGTACCTGCGGCTACTGCAACAATGCTGCATGCGTCTACTACGTTACCCACCCAGCTGTTGATTGCCTTGTCGCCAAGTAGAGGGTAAAGAAGAGTGCGAGGTTTAAGAGGAAGGCCTTTGTCGTAATGCAGATGCATTAACACGATAGAAGACAAGCCACCTAAGATTGCCCATGCAAGGAAACCCCAATGCATGAAAGATTGTGATAGAGCGTTAAACGCCATCGCTTGTGGATCAGCGTTGCCATAAAGTGGCGGAGCCGAAACAAAGTGAGCAATAGGCTCTGCAGCTGCCCAGAACACACCGCCGCCAGCTAGCAGCGTACATAGGACGATAGACATCCATTTGAAGGTGGTCATTTCAGGTAGGGCAAGCGTTCCTAAGCGAACGTGGCCGGTGCGACCTAGTGCAAGCACTAAACCGATAATGAAGTTGAGAAGTAGTAGGACTTGCCAGAAAGCACCGAACCACTTAGTTGAGTAACTGAAGCCGATGTTAACAAGTTCGGACAACACGGAGGTGTTGGTAAAAGCGAGGATGACAAAGAGGGTTAAAAAACTGCCACTAAGCCAAAAGACTGGGTTTCCGAGTTCCAGTTTTTCACCCAGAGATTGAGCTTTATTGAAATCGATAGAAGTAGATTCTGCGTTGATGTTTTCGTTGGCGACTTGCGTCAAGTTGGACATTATTTCTTCGCTATATTTGGCTCTTTCAAGCCTATGTATTTCTCCCACACTTGCATGGAAATGTGAGGTTCGTCAAAAAAGCCGCCGATACTAACACATTTGTTATCAAAAAGTGGGCGAATTCCCAAAAGAATCCCAAATCGCCTTTAAATCACTACTTTTTGGCTAGTTTTGATACGGATTTTTTTCTCGAATCCAAATCACATTTCCGATTTTTGAGATATTATTTTTTAGCTTTCCGAAATAAATTAATATTAGTTGTTGGTGCAAAATAAGTGTCGACTCATTGCATGCTATAAACAAATTAATGCGAGTCATTTTATAAATACTGAATATTTTAGGTGTTTAATTGGCGCTGTTACCTACAGTTGTTTTGCGAAGAGATTTAAGTGGTGAGGAAAATGCCATTTAGATTAAACATCTTGAAACAACAACTTAAGGGATAGCTAACATGCACCTAAACCAAGGAAGAGTGGCCAAGAAGGTTTTTACACTCAGTACTCTAACCGCGTCATGCTTAATGGCGTTCAACAGTTATGCGGCTGTTGATTGTTCAACGTTAGAAACGTGGGACTCAGCCACGGTATACACCGGTGGTGATCAGGTTTCACATGACGGCAGCGCGTACTCAGCGAATTACTGGAATCAAAACAACAACCCGAGCCAATTTGAAGGTGATTACGCACAGTGGAAAAAACTGGATGTGTGTAGTGGCAATGGAGGCGGCGGTACACCAAATGAAGCGCCAACCGCTTCGTTAACAGCGCCAACGGCATCCGATGTGATTGTTGAAGGTGATAATGTGGTACTTAGCGCAACAGCACTCGACTCTGATGGCAGTGTTGCTTCGGTAGAATTCTTTGTCGATGGTTCGTCGGTTGCAGTAGTGACAGCGGCACCATTTGAGGCGGCTTGGGCTGCAACGTCTGGCAACCATCAAGTTTCAGTTGTTGCAACGGATAATGAAGGCGCAGCAAGTGTTGCAAGTGTGGTTTCTGTTTCTGTTGATTCAGCACAACCAGGTAATGAAGCGCCAACAGTTTCAGTTGCCCTTTCAGCGACATCTGTTGATGTTGGTGGTGTAGTTACACTAACTGCAATGGCAGCAGACAGCGATGGTACGGTTGATAAGGTTGATTTCTACGTAGCGGGTGCTCTTGTGGGTACAGCTGCAACAAGCCCATACACGCTAGATTACACAACCACTCAAGCTGGCTCTCTAGCGGTCTACGCGAAAGCGACAGACAACCAAGGCGCAACGACTGATTCAGCACTGGCTTCTTTGACAGTTAACGGCGCTCCAACGGTGAGCACTTGTCGTCCTGATGGCTTGTATCAAACGCAAGGTGTCGATGTTCCTTACTGTACAATTTACGATGATGAAGGCCGTGAGAAAATGGGCGCGGATCACCCTCGTCGTGTGATTGGTTACTTCACCAGCTGGCGTGCAGGAGACGACCCGCAAGCGGCTTATCTGGTTAATGATATTCCTTGGGAACAACTCACACATATTAACTACGCGTTTGTGAGCATCGGTTCAGATGGCAAAGTGAACGTTGGTGACGTAAACGATCCAAATAATGCTGCTGTAGGTAAAGAGTGGCCGGGTGTAGAAGTAGACCCTGCATTAGGATTCAAAGGTCACTTTGGTGCGCTGGCAACCGCGAAGAAAAAACATGGTGTTAAAACGCTAATCTCAATTGGTGGTTGGGCTGAAACGGGCGGTCACTTCGCGACTGACGGAAGCCGAGTTGCTGATGGTGGCTTCTATACTATGACGACCAATGCTGATGGATCTATCAACCATCAAGGCATTGAAACATTCGCGACTTCAGCGGTTGAAATGCTGCGTAAATATCAATTCGATGGCCTAGATATTGATTATGAGTACCCAACGTCAATGGCCGGTGCGGGTAACCCATACGACAAAGACTTCATGGAACCGCGTCGTGAGTACCTATGGGCTTCGTACCAAGTATTGATGAAAGTGCTGCGTGAGAAGCTTGATGTAGCGTCTGCTGAAGATGGCAATCATTACATGTTAACTATCGCGGCTCCTTCTTCTGGGTACCTATTGCGCGGTATGGAAACATTTGATGTCACCAAGTACCTCGATTACGTAAACATCATGTCTTACGACCTTCACGGTGCGTGGAACGATCACGTTGGTCATAACGCTGCATTGTTTGATACAGGTAAAGATTCAGAGTTAGCACAATGGAACGTTTACGGCACTGCGGCTTACGGTGGTATCGGTTATCTGAACACGGATTGGGCTTACCATTACTTCCGCGGTTCTATGCCAGCTGGTCGTATTAACATCGGTGTGCCTTACTACACGCGTGGTTGGCAAGGTGTAACGGGTGGCGAAAATGGTCTTTGGGGCCGAGCTGCGCTACCAAATCAATCTGAATGTGCGGCGGGTACAGGCGAAGGCGAGAAGAATAACTGTGGTCATGGCGCAATTGGTATCGACAACATGTGGCACGATACCGATCCGAAAGGCAACGAAATGGGTGCGGGTTCCAACCCAATGTGGCACGCGAAGAACCTAGAGAAAGGTATTTGGGGTTCTTATGCGGATGCTTACAAGCTTGATCCTGTCAACGATCCAACGGATGTTCTAACGGGTACTTACACGCGTAACTACGACAGCGTGGCGGTTGCACCTTGGTTGTGGAACGCAGAGAAGGGCGTATTCCTCTCTACAGAAGATAAGCAGTCTATCGATGTGAAAGCAGACTACGTTATCGATAAAGAAATCGGCGGCATCATGTTTTGGGAACTAGCAGGGGATTATAACTGTTATGTACTCGATGCGAGCGGCAACCGAACTTCAATCGATACCACTGAACAAGCGTGTAACAGCGGTAACGGTGAGTTCCACATGGGTAACACAATGACGAAAGCTATCTACGATAAGTTTAAGTCTGCAACACCATATGGAAACAAAGTCGCGACGGGCGCTATCCCAACAGAAGCGCTAGATATCACAGTATCGGTTGGTGGCTTCAAAGTCGGTGACCAAAACTACCCAATCAACCCTAAGATCACGTTTACGAACAACACAGGGCAAGCACTTCCGGGCGGAACTGAGTTCCAGTTCGATATCCCAGTATCAGCTCCTGATAACGCGAAAGATCAATCGGGCGGTGGTTTGTCTGTGATTGCTTCGGGTCATACTCGTGCGGATAACATCGGCGGATTAGACGGTACTATGCACCGCGTAGCGTTCACGTTGCCTGCATGGGAAGATCTTCCTGCTGGTGGTGTGTATGAACTAGACATGGTGTATTACTTGCCAATTTCAGGCCCTGCAAACTATGCAGTGAGCGTGAATGGTGTCGATTATGCCTTTAGCTTTGAGCAACCAGACCTACCATTAGGTGATATCAGTTCAGGTGGCGGTAACCCTGGCGATGGTGGCACAAACCCTGGTACATGCGACACTGCAGGTTTGACGGTTTACCCAGATCTACCTCAGAAAGATTGGGCTGGTAATCCAAGCCATGCAAACACGGGTGACCAAGTGGTTCACAACGGCAGTATTTACCAAGCTAACTGGTGGACAAGCTCTGAACCGGGTAGCGACGGTAGCTGGACTCAGGTTTGTTCTTAATCTAACGCTAGATCATGTATTTATAGGTAACGAATGCGAATGATTTTAAGTTTATTTATCAGTATCTTAGTTTGATTTAAATACATAACTGAAGCGTAAAATTAAAACGCCGAACTGAATCCAGCTCGGCGTTTTTGTTATAAGTCACAGATTGCGTATAGAAACCTCTCAAAATATCGACGCCCGTTCAGTAAAAAATAAAAATATGATATAAAACAATCTGTATATAAAAGAAATCACAGCGTTACCTGAAATTATAAATCTATGGGGTAATCTTGAAGGTCAGACGTAAGTACATTCTTAATTTTTCCATTGCGCTCGCCGTCGTGTCGATGATTCTTTCCGCTGTTCAATTTAATCGAACTGAAAGGTCATTATTAGAATCTAACCAACTGTTTTTTCGTACGATTGTGAATGCGAGCTACGATATTGTCGATACCACAGTTAATGAGGCGATAAAGACATATCTTAAAGGAATCACGGATACCGTTGCGTCTCATGTATGGCATGCCACGCCAGAGCAAGAAATTGAACAGGTAAGCCAAATTGCCAGTGAATTGCACATTGGACAATCGGGTTATATTTATTTGATGTCTCCGCAAGGTGTCCACCTCTATCATCCATTCTTACAAGGTAAGAAGCGCGGTCACCTTACTCATATTCAAAAACAGCTCAGTATTGGCTCTGGTATGATCGAATACTTTCACGCCAATCCTCATGAAATAAACCGCCGAGCCAAAGTCGCTTATTCGATGAGGCTTCCGAGTGGCAATACATTGGTCGCGACGACTTATAAAGAAGAATTGATGTATTTGGTCGATCTTGAAGGTTTAAAAGACAAGCTAAGAAAGTACGCGTTCGGTGAGAGCGGATATGTGTACATTGTTGATCTGCAAGGTAACTTAGTGCTTCATCCGGATTATGAACATAAATCATTGAAATCCTTAATAGGCTACTCGTCTGAACTGCTTATTGATCGAGTCGCCACCAAACCCGAAGGTCACTTCAGTTATTCGATTTCTAGTGACAATGGCACGACAAATAAAAACATCTTCTACAAGTTTTACCCTTATCTGAATTGGGTCATTTCTGCAGGTATCTTAGAACAAGAGCTTAATCGAAATCACAGCCTCCTGTTTATTAGTTTGATGGCTTTGGTTGTAAGTTTACTGAGCATTATTATCGTGTTGGTGCTTTACCTGCGGCATCGCCATCTCAAAGTTTTGGATGTTGCGAGTCTTGATTACCTTACAGGGCTTCCTAGCAGACGGAGCTTTATCGAGCACCTAAAACTGAAGATTACTCAAAGTTCACCTTATCCGATAACGAATGTTGGTATCATCTTGCTTGATATTGACCATTTCAAGCGGGTGAATGATCAATATGGTCACGCTCAAGGTGACCGGGTTATCTGTGCGGTCGCAAAATCACTCAAGAGATTTGCTAACCGCCGTCGTTTGATTGCACGATATGGTGGTGAAGAGCTTATTTTAGTGACGTTTGATTGTGATGAACATGAGTTATTTGAACTATCAGAGGCGTTACGGCTATGTGTTGAGCAACTTCAAGGCTTGGTGTCTCCGGTGACAATCAGCGCTGGTTGTTGCCATGCTCCGGCACTGACTGATATTGAAACCGCTATCGATAAAGCCGATAAAGCGCTTTATCAAGCCAAAGAGAGTGGACGCAATAACACTCAAGCGTATCGAGAGAGTGAATATCGCGTTGCTTACATGTGAGTGGTTGAAACCTTCGATGTGAGTGAAGATTTGATGTACACAAATCGTGCTTGAGACCGACAGATACAAAAAAGCCCAAATAGATCGCTCTATTTGGGCTTTTTCAGAATTATTTGAAATGCTAATCGCTAATTTAAGCTTTCGCTGCTTTCATCGCTTCCGTTTTTTTTTCCTTTTGCATTTTTGCAAGGAAGTAGATGTTTACACAAGCGATAAAACCATTGGTGGCTGCAACTGGCCATGCGTCAATCATGATGCCGTATGCTGTGAAGAGTGCACAGCCAATAAAGTTAAGGACACGCAGACGAACGATATCTTTCATTGTTAATGAAATTGCGACCATAATAGACGCAGCGTAACCTAAAATTTCAACCATATTGAATTCCATTGTTTGACCCTCTTAAATTTGCCGATACTTTGTCGGTACCAATTCTTCTCTTCATGAGATGATTGAGGAAGCTCCGTGCCTCGAATGGTCTGGTTTTGTTTAACGGGATGAACTATACCAACTCTGTTTTTGTGATTAAACCCCCAAAACAGACAGAAGTGAAGGTTAGCGATTACGCAAACGTTTAATGACCTTTCTATTAACATAATTACTATTTATGTTGGAGGTTGAATTGATAGTTATTCTTATATGGGTAAGGGCTCCACGAATGATAAAACGATCCATTTGTGCAACAAAAAGCATAAGAAAAGTAGCGCAGCTAGCTTTGATAGCGATTGGACTGACAGCATGTACCACTCAAGAATTGCCGCCAACGCACAATTATGGTGTGGTCACCAGTGGTGATTTTGAGTTCATGAAACACGGAGTGATGACGTACTCGTGGCACCCTGAATCAGAGCAGGTTTACCTTTCTCAAAAATACGATGAAACTGTGGTTACCGATTTAGTGCGTGAGTCGATTCAAGAGCAACTCTCTAATAAAGGTTACCAGTTAAAACAGGATGGTGTTGGCGATGTTGTTGTCGGTTTTGGGTTGGCGGAAGAATCGGAACTGAACGATGAGTCGATCTTTGATGCGATCAAGCTATCTACTGGTGTGCCATTTTATGATGGTGAAGGTAAAGTAGCGGAGAAAGGTTCGTTGTACATTGCGTTTTTCGTGCCTAACTCTGAGGTCGTACAATGGCAAGCATTAGCACAGTCTGGCATCCAAACTGATTTAGAGCCAAGCGAAAGAAAACAGCGCGCTACTGGCTTTGTTGAAATGTTATTTAGACGCATGCCTGAGCGATAGAGTTAGGTGTTGGACACATTCGTTGAGTCAATATTAGTTGTTGAAAATATGGTCAGATCGCAGATTATACTTTTTTATTTGTAACGAACGGTACAAATACGTAAAGCAACGTAAAGTTCGCGCTTCTTTTGCTGGCATTTGTCTATACTGCTCAAAACGTTAACTTAGGTTTGATTCAATGAAACTGTTTTCCAAATACTCTCTCCCTCTATTAAGTATATTCATTGTAAGTAACGCAGCGATGGTAAGTAATGCAGCTATCGCAGCACCTTCTATAGTACCAAGCCCACCTAGCCTAGGCGCAAAAGGGTATGTGTTAATTGATTTTAATTCTGGTGATGTGCTGGTAGAAAAAAATGCACACACTAAGTTAAACCCAGCGAGTTTGACCAAACTGATGACCAGCTATGTAGCTGGACAAGAGATGAAGCGAGGCAACATTTCTGCTGATGATCAGGTACGAATCAGCGAAAACGCGTGGGCGAAGAACTTCCCAGACTCTTCAAAAATGTTCATCGAAGTAAACACAGATGTAGCAATGATGGACCTTTATCGTGGCTTGATTATTCAATCCGGTAACGATGCGAGTGTTGCGATTGCAGAACACGTTGCAGGTTCACAAGATGCATTCGTCGACCTTATGAACTCTTGGGCTACATCTCTGAAGCTAGAAAATACCCATTTTGCCAATGCACATGGTTTAGACGCCGATGATCTCTATTCGACTCCTTATGATATTGCGCTACTCGGTCGTGCCATTATTCGTGATTTACCGGATGTGTATGGCTTATACAGTGAGCGTTCTTTTAGTTACAACGGCATCACACAGCACAACCGTAATGGCTTGTTGCGTGATAGAAGCTTAACCGTTGATGGCATGAAAACGGGCTACACCTCTGGTGCTGGCTACAGTTTGGCGAGTTCAGCGACACAAGGTGAGATGAGACTTATTGCGGTTGTGATGGGCGCATCAAGCGTTAAGAGCCGTGAATCAGACAGTAAACAGCTGTTGAGCTATGGTTTCCGTTTCTTCGATACACTAAACCCGCACAAAGGCGGCGATCAAGTGGCTGAAGAGAAAGTATGGTTTGGTGAGCAAGACACATTGAAACTAGGTGTGGCAGAAGACACGTTCATTACCTTGCCTAAATCAGACAGTAAAAAGCTGACTGCATCTATCGAGCTTAACTCTGAACTGAAAGCGCCAATTGCAGAAGGTCAAACTCTAGGTGTGGTTCATTACACCGTTGATGGTGAAGATGTTCAAACTCAGCCTTTGATCGCGCTGGAAGCGGTTGAGCAGGGCGGTTTGTTCAAACGTTTAATGGACTACGTTAAGCTGTTCTTCGCGAGCCTATTCTAAATAGAGCTTGTAGCGATAAGCCGCAATCAAAAGTGGAAACATATGGGTGTTGTGAGTGAATCACAGCGCCCATTGTTTTTTTTACATCAATGAAAACACCGCTTCGTACCATCTTTATTAGCCGTAGCGGGCGGTTTCGATTACTATACGCAAAATTTAGCAGTGTAGTCACTTATGACGATAGAGATAAAGAACGTAACCGAACCCGAAGTAACCTGTGCCAATTGTCAGGCATGCTGTTGTCGTTTAGAGGTTATGATCATCACAGATACGGGCGTACCTGAAGAGCACATCGCTTACGATGAGTGGGGCGGTGAAACCATGAAGCGCTTAGATGACGGTTGGTGTTCTGCGGTAGATAGAGAAACACTGATGTGTACTATCTATGAAAACCGACCATGGATCTGTCGTGAGTTCGAAATGGGCTCTTTTGAATGCGTTGATCAGCGCAAAGATGTAATGGGCTAGGCGTCTGCAGTATTGAAGTTAGTAACGAAAATACGCTACTGAGCTGTGATAAGCACATTAAAAATTAAATATCAGGGTTCTATATCTGAAGCAGATGTAGAACCTTGATGCGTTTTACGAGATCGAATATTTAGTGAGATAAGAGTTTTAGTTCGACAAAATAACTTAGAACTCAGAAGGCACTTCAAACTCCATCCATTCTCCAGTTGTTGGGTGAATCAACTTTAGGTAGCCAGCGTGCAGGTGTAAGCGCTCGCGTTTGTATCCGTATAAGTCGTCACCACGAATCGGAACACCAAGCCCTAATGGATGAGCACAGTGCACTCGCAACTGGTGGGTTCGCCCTGTTTTAGGGTACAAGTGAACCTTGGTTTTCCCATTATGAGTGCCTACCGCTTGCCAATGGGTTTCTGCGTTTCGGCCGTGTTCATGGCAAACCAGTTGTCTTGGTCTGTCTGTGATGTCACCGCGCAAGGGCAGGCTGATATCGCCAAATTCGCCAGTTATCTCACCATCTAACAAAGCGGTGTAGCGCTTCTCTACTGTTCTATCAATGAACTGCTTCTGAATGTGCTTGTTTGACTCCGCTGTGAGCGCCAAGATCAACAAACCTGACGTCGACATATCCAATCTATGGATAATCAAAGGGCCAGTAGCATCCGGGTAACGCGCTTTTATTCGTGTATAAACAGAATCTTCGATGAACTTGCCGGGAACCGACAAGAATTCTTCAGGCTTATTGACGACCACGATCTCTTCGTCTTCATAAACAATATCAAAAGACTTACCAACCGCAGGGTTCACGATAAGTGGGTTATCTTCTAACTCAATGCTACTTAGCTGGTGTTCGAGGATTTCAAAGCTTTTACTCTGACAAACCGGGTAGAGGTTTGCGTGTTGTCGAATGATAGCTGTAGGCGGCAATCCCCACCAAAACTCAGATAATGCTAACGGCTTAAACCCGTGCTCAAAAGCGAAGTTAAGCAGCTTAGGTAGGCAGCAGTCACCAGAGCCTTCAAGCGCATCTTTGCCATCGAGTAATTCAAGTAAATTTTTAGATTGCTTCGTTTGATTGATAAAGCGATAGTGAGAGAGGCGTTGAGTTTCTAACTGTTCTGAAATTGCTTGGTGATCTTGCTTACGGCTTTTCAGTTCGTTTTCAATCAAGTCAACTTGTGATTGACGTTCTGCGATCTTCTGTTTCCACTCAATACGAAGTGCTTTTAGGTCGCGTTTCTCTTGGCTACTTTGATTGCCCAATTGTTTGAGCAAATTCGCCGCCGATTCTAGATTCCCCGATGCCTTTTCTTGGTTTGCTTGCTCTCTGACTTCATTTCGCTGAGTTTTGTTCTCGGCCATTGCTAACTGAAAGGCTTCGATAGCTTGTGCTGATTCGATTTTTAACCCTTCAAGCTCGGCTAATAATGCGTCTAGGTTGTGTGACTGTTGTAGCTTTTCAATGTCATCCGCTAGTTGCAACTGGCGAGCAAGGTTTGCACTATTTTGAGATTGAAACTGTTCTGAATCGAAGGCTGGTGGAACAAAGTGAATGTTGTTTAACTGAGAGACCAAAGCCGGATCTAACTGTAAACCTGAAAACGCAGAAAGGTAGCCTAACTCTTGCGTAGTTGGATTCTGAACAAGCAGAACAGCGTAGAGGTTACCTTGCGATATTTCGTTTAAACCACAGTCCAGCAGCGACTGTTGAAGCTGCTGCATCGCTAATTCACACAAAGGATGCGGAGTATAGTAATACGGGAATGTAAAACGCTCTGGCAGCGACAAGTCTTGATTCGCTGTTTGGTTTAACGTGCGCAGTGGCGTGTATTGAGCAAGGTTTGCTGACATGAAGATCAAACTCTATGGGTATTCAGTTTAGATCTCGGTATTGTTGTCGAAATAAAGACAAATGAGAAGCCAAAGCGGAAGATAAATCGGCTTTGGCTTCATTTAGATTGTCATGTTCATGCTATGAAAGCAGTGAATGGAACAAATCTTGATTAGTTAGAGTGTTCTAACTCTAATTGCTCTGCTTTTTGGTAAGCTGGGTGGCTAGTCAAAAGCTTACCGTATTTAGCAATGTTAGGGTAAAGCGCAGTTGCACCGAAGTTACCAACGATTTCTACGATGAACGACATCATGAAATCGGCACCAGTGAGAGTTTCGCCTACAAGATAAGTTTTGCCTTCAAGCGCTTCGTTAACGAAGGTTAAGATCTTTTGATTTTCATCGTCTGCATAACCGCCTAGGAAGTTAGTCTCGCAGCCGTCTTTCATCACAAAGATCTTAAGCAACATTGGTAAAATACCTGAGCTTTCAGCGAAGTGAAGCCATTGTGAATATTCGACGTATTCTGCTGTACCGCGTGCTGGTGCGAACTTACCTTGACCGTATTTGTCGATTAAATATTCCGTGATAGCACCAGATTCAGTGATCACGACACCATCGTCTTCAATGACAGGAGATTTGCCCAACGGATGAACGGACTTGAGCTCTGGTGGTGCAAGGAAAGTGACACTGTCTCGTTGGTAAGGTTTGATTTGATAATCGACACCAAGCTCTTCCAGTAGCCAGATGATGCGCTTCGAACGTGATTTATTCAGGTGATGTAAAGTAATCATGATTTTACCTAGTTAACGGGTTCAGTTTATTGAATTATTTAGCTTCGTTCGTTTTGATAACAAGCTTGCCGAAGTTCTGACCGTCCAATAGGCCCATGAATGCTTGTGGCGCGTTTTCTAGGCCTTCAACTAAGTGTTCACGATAGTGCATCTTGCCTTGAGATAGCCACTCTGTCATTTGAACAGCAAACTCGTTGTAACGGTGTGCGTAGTCATCAAAGATGATGAAGCCTTGCATCTTAATTCGTTTAACCAGCAGCATCCCCATAAGGCTAGACATGCGATCTGGACCTTCAGGCAGTGATGTCGAGTTGTATTGAGAGATGAGGCCGCAAACAGGGATACGAGCGCCTGTGTTTAGAAGAGGCATGACTGCATCGAATACCTTGCCGCCAACGTTTTCAAAGTAAACGTCGATGCCGTTGTCACACGCTTTCGCCAGTTGTTCTGCGAAGTCGTCAGCTTTGTGGTCGATACATTCATCAAAGCCAAGAACCTCTTTCGCGTACTGGCACTTTTCTTGACTGCCTGCAACACCGATAACACGACAGCCTTTTAGTTTGCCGATTTGTCCAACGGTTGCGCCTACAGCACCTGTTGCTGCCGCAACGACTAGCGTGTCGCCTTCTTTAGGTTGGCCGATATCAAGCAAGCCCATGTAAGCAGTAAAACCAGGCATACCCATGATGCCCAGTGCGTAAGAAGGGTGCGTCGGTTCTTTGCCTAGTTTGATTAGGCCTTCACCGCTAGACACACCAAGATCTTGCCAACCTGTGTAAGCGAGAACCCATTCGCCAGTTTCGTAATCAGCGTGGTTTGACTCTTCAACCTGACATACGGTTGCGCCTACCATCACTTCATCAATCGCAACGGGGTCTGCGTAGGATTTAGCATCGCTCATACGACCACGCATGTATGGGTCTAGAGAAAGGTAAACTGAGCGAAGTAACATCTCGCCGTCTTTGATACTTGGCGCGGCTGCTGACTCTAAACGGAAGTTGTCTTGAGTTGGTGCGCCAACTGGGCGAGAAGCCAATACGATGCGGCGATTGCCTTGTTGAGTCATTGGATATCCTTAATTTATGTTTTATATATTTAGAATTAGACCAGTCGTCTAGTCTTGTTGTCTAAAAATCCCGCCATCATCAAATTGATAAGAGGGCGGGTGATTTGTTTTAAGTTAAAGCCAATAAAGCGCGCTGCGCGTTATTAGCTTTCACCTTTTAAAATTCGTTCGGTAAGGCTCAAAGCTGACTGTAAGCTATGTGAACTCTGGCTCAGCTTGCTTAATAAGCTTGCGCCTAACCACATAGAATAAAGGTTCTGAGCTGCTTCTTGGCTATCTTCAACCTTTATAGAGCCATCTGTAATACCACCGACAATGCACTGCTCGATGGTATTCGTCACCTTCTCAGCACCTTTTAACAGCGCTTGGCGCATTGGATCAGAGAGGTCAGAAACTTCGGCACTGAGCTTAACGACCAAGCATTTATGAGCATTACAGATACCGTTTTCGGTCTTCGCCCATAGCGAAAAATAGCTCAGGATTCGCTGATAATGATTACCTTCACCGTGCACTAAAATTGCTTCAATCTTAGTGATGTAGTTTTCAAAATAGTGCTGAATTAACGCCTCACCAAATTGCTCTTTCGATTTAAAGTAGTGGTAAAACGAACCTTTCGGTACGTCCGCTTCTTTAAGCAACTGTGATAAGCCAACGCCATTGAAGCCGTTGTTCACTATTAATTGATAGCCGACATTTAAAATATGCAGGCGTGTGTCATTCGTTTTCTCGTTCATGGTCGGTACTATAGTTTAAATTAGACCAGTCGTCTAGTGGTGGGTTTTGAGGGTATATTTGGTCGTTGTTAAAATAGTTAAATAGTTAAATAGTTAAATAGTTAAATAGCTAAAGTGCTTTCAAATGTTCAGATATAAAAAAGCCCCAACATAGCGCGTATGTTGGGGCTTAAATCAGTCTCTTCGATTATTTGATAGAGATGAGTTCTACATCAAAAATCAGAGTCGATGATGGTGGGATAGGGCCTGAACCGCCTTTGCCGTAAGCTAGAGTGCTTGGAATGAATAGACGAACTTTTTGGCCTTCAACCATGTAAGTTAAGCCTTCTTGCCAGCCTTTGATTACTTGCTTAAGGGCAAATGAGATTGGCTCGCCACGCTCAACAGAGCTGTCGAAAACAGTGCCGTCGATCAGCGTACCGTGGTAGTGAACCGTTACTTTGCTGTTCTTAGTTGGGTGTTCTGTGCCAGTACCTTCTTCAAGTACAAGGTACTGTAGGCCGCTTTCAGTCGTAATTACGCCTTCTTTAGCTCCATTCTCGATAAGGAACTGTTGACCTTGTTCGAAGTTTTCTGCACCAGACTTATGATTCGTCCAAGTACGGTAAATCATGAAACCCGCCAAAAGAAAGACAATGACCGGGATGACAAATTTAGACATAGTAAAACCTATTTATATTGAGTGCTGAATTTCGTAGTTAAAACTGAATGTGTTAATCAGTCGGCTTAAGCCGTGATTATGGTTGAGTCAAAAGGTAGTTGATCGTTTTCGCGATACCAGCAACGTCTTGGTGGCCAGCTGTCAGCACTTGGTATTTACCGTTGATGATAAAGGTTGGTACTGAGTTGATCTGACCTTTCACTGAGATCTCTTCTGCTTTTTTAACGTAGTCGAAAAGAGCGACTTGCTGTTCTTTGTTCAGTTGGTATGGGCTAACCAAACCACGAGAAGTAAACGCTGTCTCCAGCGCTTGTTGACGCTGCTCAGGTGTTGCATCTGCACCCATTTGAACGGCACCAAATAGGTCGTCCATGAACGCGTGGTCAGGCGTCGCATCAAGCTGCATCACTGCTGTGTAGTAGATCATTGCGCTGATTTGAGCGCTTTCGTTAAACGTCACGTGCATCTTGCCAATGGTTTGGTCTGTTAGAGATTCAATCTCTGGAATTGCACTTTCCATTTGACGGCAGTGACCACAGTTAAGAGAGAAGATTTCAGTGATCGGAGATAAGTTAAATTCGGTTAGAGCAGTAGGAAGCACTTCGTATTGAGCACCTTTTTGTGGCTCGTCTGTTTCACTACAACCCGCGATGATAAGTACGGCAGCGAGTGCTGTGATGAATTTAGTAAATGGTTTAAACATAATGTTTGCTCTAGCGTTGAGAAGTCGTGAGATTCTAACTATTTAGGACGAATTGGAAAACAATTATAAGGTAAATAAATGCAAACAGTTCGAACTAGCGAGTTAAGACAGTCTAGTTGACGGTTAACTGTGATCAATAGCACTTTTTTTGATGCAGGCTCTTTTGTCGAAAGTTTTCGTCTAAAGTTTTCCCCTCAGTGCCGATATAGACATTAGTGAATGATTTATCTGCATGAGTGGTTGGTGAAGTAATGAGATATTTAGCAATAATGTTAAGCATAGCTTTGGCAGGGTGTGAAACGACATTACCAACAGGTATGTTGGGCGATGATATGCTAGAAACTGCGCCGCAAACCGATTACGACTTGATGCATCCTGAATGGGGTGTGGTTCAAACGACTCATGTCGCGAGCAATCGTGGCTACACAATACAGAGCAACTCTCGTCAGCAAACAACCATTACCACCAACTATGGTCGAGGCGTATCAACCAATGATCCGCTAGAAGTTTTCCTCAGACAAAACCGTATCGATTTTGAAGTTTTACCGGGCAATCATGTAATGGTAAAGCTTGAGCAGCACGTGAACTTTAAAACAGGTTCTGCATTCCCTGAGCCTGCTTATAATCAATGGCTAGATACGCTAGGCAGCTATCTTGCTCAACGCCAAGATATTGATGTGGTCATAGAAGGGCATACTGATAATACGGGCACAGATCGAATCAACGATCCGCTTTCAGAGAAGCGCGCAAAAGAAGTGAAGACTCGATTAGAGAGTAACTATGTGTCGAGTCGCTCCATTTATACTCGTGGCTTTGGTGAATATGTTCCAGCTTGTACCAACGCCTCTGCGCAAGGCAAGGCGTGTAACCGCCGTGTAGAATTGATGCTGATCGTAGCGAAGTAGTCGTTTGAACTTTCGTACCTCATTTGAAACGGCTTATGCTAAATAATAGACATAAAAAATCCCTCACATTTGAGGGATTTTTTGTATCTAGATTTTGTCGCTTTATTGCTTATGCAAACTGCTTTTCTAAGTAAGTCACGATATCTGAAGATTCGTACATCCACTCAGTTTTGCCGTCTTTTTCGATACGTAGACAAGGCACTTTCACACGACCGCCGCCAGCTTCAAGCTCTGCACGGTGTTGCTCGTTGTTTTTTGCATCACGAAGTTCAAATTGAACCGACTGACGTTTCATCGCGCGGCGCACTTTCACACAAAATGGGCACGCTTCGAATTGGTATAACGTGTGCGTTTTTGCTTGCTCGTTTACTTTGCTTTGCTCTTCTTGAGAACGCTTAACACCACGTGGGCTGAAAACAAAATTCAATAACAAGATGACACGACCTAAGAACCAACGGATAAACTTCATAACTCTCTCTACATATTTAAAATTAGCGTTACAATTTGCAGCATTATATACACAAGTTTTGCCAGATGCTTGCAACAAACCGCTAATATCTATTTTGTCCGTTCGATCGTGTGAGACTTAGCCACATTTAGCCCTAAACGCTTAGACAGTCGAGTCAGGTTTGCTCGGTCTGTTTTCAAAATACGGCCTGCTTGTGCCCAGTTAAAATTGGCATCTTCCAATACCTCAGTAATGATACTGCGTTGAAAATCATCTGTTGCACCGCGCAGCCCTGCAGAAAGATCGATCGTTGGTGTCGATAACGGTGTGTTCTTCACCTGTGTCGTCGCAATTGGCTGGTCTTGGTCGAGTGGACCACAATCTTCCTTGGTAATTGTCACCAGGTTTTTATTCGTGCTACGCGCCAATGCTTTCAATGCTGAACGACTGATCACGTGCTCAAGTTCACGAACGTTACCTGGCCAACCATAACGATTTAGGAAAGAAAGAACGTCAGAGCGGAACTTAACTTGGTTGATACCAAGTTTACGACGTGCTTGTTCTAAGAAGAAACCCGCTAATAGGCTGATGTCGTCACCACGATCTTTTAGTGCAGGTACTGCGATAGGGTACACACTCAGTCGGTGATATAAATCGGCTCTGAATCGCCCGTCTTCAACTTCTTGCTTTAGATCTCGGTTAGTCGCTGCCAATACTCGCACATCAATGGTTTGAATGTTGTCTTGGCCAACAGGTTGAATTTCGTTGTTTTGTAGAGCACGTAGTAGTTTACTTTGCGCGGCCAAAGGCAATTCACCAATCTCATCTAAGAACAGTGTGCCACCATCGGCTAACGCAAACTTACCTAAGCGGTTTTTGTCTGCGCCAGTAAACGCGCCACGAACGTGACCAAATAGTTCACTCTCTACCAAGTTCTCAGGAATAGCAGCACAGTTGACGTAGACCAACGGGTTACGTTTACGTTGCGATTGATGGTGCAGGGTACGAGCAACAAGCTCTTTACCAACACCAGTGTCACCATGAATCAAGATATTAAATTCAGACGGTGCGACAACGGCAATGTCGTTCTTAAGCGCGACCATGGTGTCACTGTTACCAATTAACTCGCCGCCGTCACGTTCCCAGGCTTCTACGTTCAACTCTTCCAGTAATTGCTTTGACTGTTTTGCTTGATGCTCAAGTTGCGAGAAGGTCAGTGCCATCTGCATAGTTGACGCTGCAATAGCTGCCAGCACCTCAAGGTTGCGGGCAGGAATATTCGCAAATACATCTGGTTTTAGGCTGTCCAGGGTTAGCACCCCTAACAATTTGTCACCAAACAGCAGAGGCAAACCCATGCAGGCGTGCATTGGTAGATCGCCGTCATGATCGATCAGTAAGCCATCGAAAGGATCAGGTAGCGAGCTATCAGCATCAAAACGAACAGGAGAGCGTGATGCGCAAATCTCATCAAAACGAGGGTGTTCTGAAATGATAAAGCGACGACCGAATGTATCTCGGCTGAGCCCTTGCATTGCTATAGGTACTAGCGTGTCGCCTTGAAGGCTTAAAAGCGCGACACAATCACACGTTATGGTTTTGCGAATGGCATCGATCAGGCGATTGAAACGATCTTGATCGTTCACACCACTTGCGAGGCCAATGGTCATTTCCATGAGGGTAGATGCGGAGATATCTTGCATAAAAAACTCTAACTGTGTGTGTTTATCTACATAATAGAGTCTTATTGACTTAAAAAAAAGGTCTTTTTGACATTTTTATAAGATGTATTTTGAAAGGAAAACCAGTAATGACGGGGATTGATAAAGTTGGCACTGATTGTGCAAAAGAGACAGCGAAGCCCAATTATAGCGCTGATTAAACAGACTATTCTTGATCTCAATCAATCAGGTGGCATTAATCAGGTTTCGCGATTTTTTGAAATGAAAACGAGTCAAAATAACTCAGTTTCTAAAAATAACTCAGGTTTCAGAAAATCGATAAGTCATTCTTAATTTTTAGTAGTCAAAATGACATATAGGTCATAAGGCTCAGTGTTCGGAGTAAATTCATGCTTAACAATGCACATATCGAAATCATCAAATCTACTATCCCTCTACTTGAGAGCGCAGGCCCAGCTTTAACTCAGCACTTTTATCAACGTATGTTCACACATAACCCTGAGTTAAAAGATATCTTCAATATGACTCACCAAAGAACAGGTCGCCAAGGCGTAGCACTGTTTGAAGCTATCGCGGCTTATGCAAAGAACATTGAAAATCTAGCAGCGCTAACCACAGCAGTTGAACGCATTGCACAGAAACACACAAGCTTTAATATTCAACCAGAGCACTACCAAATTGTTGGTTTGCACCTGATTGAAACACTACGTGAATTAGCTGCTGACGCGTTTACTCCAGAAGTGGAAGAAGCATGGACAGCCGCTTACCTATTCTTAGCTCAAGTATTCATCGATCGTGAAGCTGAACTTTACCTACAGCGTAAGCAAGCTGTTGGTGGTTGGGAAGCAGCGCGTGCGTTTGTGATTGCAGACAAAGTCGAAGAGTCAGCGCTAGTAACAAGCTTCATCTTACAGCCAAAAGACGGCGGTGAAGTTCTGGATTACACACCAGGTCAATACATCGGTATTGAAGTGAAACCTGAAGGCTCTCAATACAGCGAGATTCGTCAATACTCACTGTCTGATAAGCCAAACGGCAAGCAATACCGTATTTCTGTCAAACGTGAGGGACAAGGTCAAGAGGCACAAGGCGTTGTATCTAACCACCTACACGATATGGTTGCTGTTGGTGATGAAGTAAATCTTTACGCACCAGCGGGTGACTTCATGTATCAAGAGCGCAGCAAGCCAGTAACACTTATCTCTGCAGGTGTTGGTGTAACGCCGATGCAGTCTATGCTTGAGTTCCTAAATACGGAAGATAAAAACGAGCCAGTACTTTACCTTCACGCTTGTGAGAACGTAGGCCAACACTCTTTCACGACTCGTGTTAAAGACATTGTTGCCAACAAAGGTTGGGAAGCGAAAACGTGGTACATGAACAAAGACGAATCTGCATGTGAAAACACGCATCAAGGCCAAATGGATCTAGCGTCTATCTCAGACACTAAAGGCTTTGAAGAGAGTGACTTCTACATCTGTGGCCCGGTTGGTTTCATGAAGAACATCGTGGAACAACTAGACGCACTTAACGTTGATCGTTCACGCGTGCACTACGAAGTATTCGGCCCTCACGCTAACTTCTAATAGTTCTCGATAGTTCTATTAACACTCGCCTGAACTATTAACGACCTTGCCTATTCAAAAGGCCTCACATTGTGAGGCCTTTTTTGTTTGGAGGAGCGCTGAATCGAGAGGTCTCTAGAAAAGAGGGCTTGAGTTGATTAAGAACGCTTCGTCTTCTTAGACATGTAATCGGAATCAAAAAACTCAGGCCAGTACATTTTCACGTAACCACCTGCAACCCAAATCACTAGAATGGTCGCGATGGTTAGCTCAAAGAAACCAAACTTGTGTAGCCAATACCATTGTGGGTATTCCGCGCCGAAAAATGTGGTTAGACGATGCATGGCAATAGCGCTGATCACGGATGGGAAGGTGACGGCAGCAATTGAAGGTTGGAACTTCAGACGCATTAGGCGGATGTAACACAAGTAGATCAGCAGTGTCATTGTGATGGCAATGCCAGCCAAAGCGCCAGTCAGAATAGGATCTGGATTATCAAAGTTGACCAAGTAAGCGGCTAAAGACAAGTTTACTGGTGCGGCCATGATTGCCAGTGTTGGTCTTGCTCTGCGTGGCAGGTTTCCTTCGAACACCAAGCGGTACAATACCACTGGCAGCATAAGGAAATAGATACCGATACAAGTGGCCGCAAGTGTTTCTGAAAATACCGTATGGCCAAACTGTGTGCCCGCTAAAGAACTGCTGATCAAACCTACCGGATACAGAAACCAACTCGGTACAATGTTTGACATTTTGAAGTTGATGATCTGAAAACCAAAGAACAATACCATCATGGTAAAGTGCAGCAATAGCGCACAGAACCAAACTGGGTAGGCGATGACTGGCGATATCTCGGCTAAGTAGTCGCACAGAATCAGCAAAGCCATGCTCATTGGTGCCATTAAGCTACCCACTAATGGGTGACGTATGTCATTAAGGAAGGTATTAAAGCTCGTTAGATAACGGAGTAAAACAGGCAGCAATAATAGCGCACCGAATGAAGCGAGGTAGGGACGAATGATCTCACCAATGCCCGGGATATATAGCGCCCAAGCTTGTCCTAGCCCAATAACGCCAAGTGCTAAAGACGCCTGAGATGGCGGCACATTTTTTACTTGGGTTAATCTTCTCCAGTTCAACGACTTGCTCCGACTTAGTTAATTACAGAATATTGGATTATTTGCTTTAGTTAGAGCCTGTAAGTATTTCATCAATAGATTTTGAGGGCACTCAACTAATTTTGAGTGGATGATACCAAGTTTAACGTTTGCTTTTTTGATTTTGATACGGAATCGGGAGATTAAGCACGTTGAATGTGTGCTTTTGTTTCATGAGTCTTTTGTAATTAACGCACTTCCTCTTGTTGAGGCAGGTCTTGTTGTCTTAACTTCTCGTTTTTCAGCGTGCGGTTCAGTAGTTGGCTGTAAATCGGCTGACCCCCTAACATCTGCGCAATGATTACGGCACCTAGACAGGTGATGATCAACGGTAGGATAAGGTAGTAGTTATTGGTCATCTCGATAACCAGTAATATACCCGTAATTGGTGCACGCACGGTTGCAGCAAATAAAGCGCCCATACCTGCAATCGCAAACATGCCCGGCTCGATATTCAGTTCAGGAAAGAATGCCGCGGCGATAAGCCCAAATGCGTAACCAAAGAGTGTGCCGAGTGCAAGCATCGGCGCAAAGATACCGCCCGGAGCACCAGAGCCAAAACAAAGCAAAGTGGTGATAACACGCCCTAGAAAGATCAGTAGCAATATGTTGGTGCTGTAGCTGCCATTAGTGATATTCGGGATGATACCAATACCACCGCCAGTCAATTCCGGGATATAAAGCAGCAACAAGCCAAAACAGCCACCAAGCAGGGTTCCGGTTATCAAGTAGCGTTTGCGGTCGTTCTTATGTATTGCCACAAACATATCTTGCGAAAGTGTTATTAGCTTATTGAAGATCACGCCAAATACGCCGAACAACACGCCAAGTAATAGGAACAACCACAGTGCACTCAGTTCAGGCGGTTGGTATTGAGGCATTGTGATAACGGCAGATTGGCCATTGATCGAACGAAATACAATGTTGGCTGAGATTGCAGAGATGATGACGGCTTTGATTGAAATGAGTGAGTAGCGAAATTGTGGTCGCATCTCTTCAACAACGAACATAATCCCAGCCAATGGAGCATTGAACGCAGCAGCCAAACCGCCAGCCGCACCAGAAGCGAGCAGTGAATGTCGAGTATCGTCATCTTTCACTCGGAATATGTCAGTCACCATACGTCCGATGCTTCCGCCCATTTGCACGGTAGGCCCTTCACGACCTAACACCATGCCAGAGCCTAACGCGCCCATACCACCAAAGAATTTCACAGGAAGTACTCGCCACCAACGAACAGGTCGCATCCCGTCCATCGCGCCTTCTATTTCAGGGATACCTGAGCCGGCAGCTTCTGGAGCGAAACGGTGAACGAGGAAATAGCCAATGAAAGCGAATGCAGCACTAATAAGGAAAGCCGCAAGCCAAAGTGGTAAATAGCTACCGATTTCATCTTTCAGCCAATCGGTACGAGTTTCTGTGATGAAATGAACCGCAACCTCGAAATAGGTGCCCACCACGCCAGCAAGGATACCGACAATGCAAGAAAGGAAAAGTACTGAAGCGGGTGTTTTGTCTCTAGAGAGAAATTGGTTGATAGCATCCCTTGGCATTTTTGCTAAAAGGGATTGCTTAATTCTCTCTCTATTGGTCATTTAAGTTTGGTTCCTGAGTTGATGCGGGGAGGGCCTTAGTAAATTATACGCCTCCTCTGCATATCCTATAGCAGCAAAGATGCAAAGTTGAATTTCATTTATGAAAGAAGTGTATTACATAAATGGAATGTATGGACAATATAGTGTAATCGCCGTCACAGTTTTGATCGATTCTCAGGTAGCAACTTGTATTACGCCAAAAATGAACCATAGTTAAATCGTAAAGCAACATAACGAACCGCAAGGAGAAGTGAGGTTTTACACACAATTTGGATGGATTCAGAAACAAAGTTTTTAGTTCCTCGTTAAATGTTCAGGTCGATATTTAAGGCTTCCTGATTCGCGAACTCACGATTGAGTAACGAGGGTGAGGCGTACTGACAAGTACGCCTTTAGTCCATCTGGAGCATCCAAAATTCTGCTTTTCACTTCAATTATCTATTTATCTGCTCAAAGTCTTTACACTTCGTTAAGCACTGTATCTCTGTTAATCAGCTTAACCCTCTATTTAGTTAACCCATTCTTCTGCTCGCCAATCTGAGTATAAACAAGCGATTGGGGTCAACTTTTTGGTAATTGAGTATATACTCCCTTAAAAAGGAGAACTGATATGACTAAAAAAGTTCCTACAAACATCATTACGGGTTTCTTGGGTGTTGGTAAAACGACAGCCATTTTGAATCTGCTTAAAAACAAACCTGAGAATGAAAACTGGGCTGTTCTGGTTAATGAGTTCGGGGAGATCGGCATAGATGGCGCATTGATGACGGACCAAGGTGCTTTGATTAAAGAAGTGCCGGGCGGTTGCATGTGTTGTACAGCGGGTGTACCTATGTCTGTAGGTATTAATGCTTTACTTCGCCAAAAGCCAGACCGCTTGTTGATTGAGCCAACAGGCCTTGGTCACCCTAAACAAGTGATTGCGACGCTGACTTCTGAGCAATACACGCCATACGTTGATCTCAAAGCGACGCTTGGTTTGGTTGACCCACGAAATCTATCCAATGAAAAGTACACGTCGAATCAGAATTTCAATGATCAACTAGACAGTGCCGATGTGATTCTTGGTACTAAGGTTGACCTTGTTCATTCTGAAGACATCGATGTGTTTAATGATTGGGTGACGGATCAAACGCCGGCCAAAGTCTTCCATAAGCTAATTCATGATGGTGAAGTGCCATTGGAAGTGTTGGACATTGAAAGAGTGTATGGCAGTGCTTCATCTCATCTTGAAGCGCACCATCACGATCACGCTGACCAAGAACCTCAATTCCAACTTCCTCCCGGTGAAGCTTTCATCCGTAAAGAGAATAAAGGGCAGGGCTACTTTAGTTGTGGTTGGTTGTTTGGAGCAGAGCATAAGTTCGACTTCGATGCGCTATTCTCAATGTTGTCGGATCTAACGGCTGAGCGTGTAAAAGCCGTAGTGAACACCGACCAAGGTTGCTACGCATTTAATGTGGCGAATCAAGTTGTATCTGTGAACGAAATTACGCTTGATGGTTTTGAATCTCGATTGGAAGTGATCGACTCACAACTCATGCCGTGGGGCGATCTCGAGCAGATTCTACTCAAGCTGTGTGGCATCAAATAGCCTCATTTTTGCTGTTTGAACCAATGAACTCGGTGTTTACTTCGTTTAAGGCGGGGTAAACACCAGATTAAATGAGAAAGTTTGCGTTATATCACGATAAATGTGAGATAAATCACTCTAATTACTTTATAGTGCTCGGCTGAAATAAGAATGTAGGCTGTCTGCTTAAGGAACCCGTAACAATGTCATTTTCCTCTCAAGGTTTTGCTCCTGAATTAGTCAAAGCGTTGACTGAGTGTGGTTATGAAAAACTCACTCCAATTCAACAAAAAGCGATTCCAATGGCTCGTAAAGGCCATGATATTTTTGCTACTGCTCAAACCGGTACGGGTAAAACAGCGGCATTCTCATTGCCTGTTATTCAGCACCTACTGAACAGCGGTAAAAAAGCATCTCGAGGAACGGCTCGCGGCCTTATTCTTGCTCCAACTCGTGAGCTTGCTGCGCAGATCGCTCAAAACATCAAAGACTACGTTAAATACACTGAACTAAGCGTTTCAGCCGTTTACGGTGGTAACAAGATGTCTTCACAGGTTCGTCAATTAGAGCTGGGTGTGGATATTTTGGTTGCGACTCCAGGCCGCTTAGAAGAGCACTTAGAAGCGGGTAACGTGTCTATTGCCAACCTAGAATTCCTAGTGTTTGATGAAGCCGACCGTATCCTAGATATGGGTTTCATCAATGCCGTTCGTAAGATCATGTTGGATGTAGAAACCTCTCCACAAATCATGATGTTCTCTGCGACAACATCGACTCAGTTGAACCAATTGTCTGTTGATATTCTACGTAAACCAAAACGTATCAGTGTTGAGCGTGAAAACTCAACGGCTGCAACTGTTGGTCACGTGGTTTACCCAGTGGATCAAGAACGTAAAACTGAACTGCTTTCTGAGCTTATTGGCCGTAAAAACTGGCGCCAAGTGCTTGTGTTCGTGAACTACAAAGAAACAGCGAACGATGTCGTTAAAGAGCTTAAGCTAGACGGTATTAAAGCGGTACTTTGTCACGGTGATAAAGCGCAAAGCGCTCGTCGTCGTGCTTTAGACGATTTTAAAGAAGGCAGAGCGCGTGTAATGGTAGCAACAGACGTTGCGGCTCGTGGTCTTGATATCGAAGACTTACCACACGTAATTAACTACGACATGCCTTTCCTAGCGGAAGATTACGTTCACCGTATTGGCCGTACAGGTCGTGCTGGTAAACAAGGTCACGCAATCTCTTTCGTTAATCGCGAAGAAGAGCTGACTGTTGTTCAAGTTGAAAAATTGATTCAACAGCGTATTCGCCGTGTTGAACAACCGGGTTATGAGCCGAAGAAGCGTGATGCTTACATTGAAAAGCTGAACACTAAGTCGGCTTACAAAAACCGCCAAGGTCGTAAAAACAATGCGAACGAAGAGCCTCAAGATCAAGCAAGCGCAGAACGTCGTTTGACTATGATGAAGCGAATTAAAAACCGTCGTAAGTAAAATTACGGTTGGTAATGAAAAAGAGCCACTGTATTGTGGCTCTTTTTCGTTGTGTCGCTAAATACAAGGTCGCTCCTTACAAAGACAACTCAACAAGCTGAACACTCAAATAAAAATAAGTCGATAAGGTAATAATATGGATAGCGCGCTACTTTGGGCTTTTATTCCCACGTTTTTCTTTGTATCAATCACGCCCGGCATGTGTATGACCTTGGCGTTAACACTGGGCATGAGCATCGGTTACAAGCGTACATTATGGATGATGGTCGGTGAACTGGCTGGCGTCGCGGTAGTTTCAGTGGCCGCAGTATTAGGTATCGCATCTATCATGCTGAACTACCCATGGTTGTTTACAGGCTTCAAGTTTGTGGGTGCAGGGTACTTGTTCTACTTGGGTGTTCAGATGTGGCGTTCAAGAGGAAAACTGGCGATCAGTACTGATAATCAAACAACCAAAGTCAGCAATGATTGGGACTTGGTGGTTCAAGGCTTTGTTACTGCGATTGCAAACCCGAAAGGCTGGGCGTTTATGATTTCTCTGCTGCCTCCTTTTATCAACAGCAGTAAAGATTTAGCACCTCAGTTGATGATTCTGGTTTCTATTATCTTAGCTTCTGAATTTGTTTGCATGACTCTGTACGCGACAGGTGGAAAGAGCTTAAAACATATGCTGGGCAAAGCCGATAACGTTAAGTTAATGAACCGCATTGCGGGCACCTTGATGATGGGCGTAGGTGTGTGGTTGTTCGTGAGTTAACTGTGATTAACGGTATTGCGATTAACGAGAACGGGTAGAGAGATCCCCGACTCAGTCGTTCCTCCTTCTCGAGGATGACGATGAGCTCAAGGGCTAGGACTCTTGTTTCAACCGAAGATTGATAGAATAGAAAAAGAGCGATAGGGCATTTAACCTTATCGCTCTTTTTGATTTTACCTAGCTAGATGTTAGAAATGCTTCTGATTTTAGCCAGTTTTACCGATTAAACCGCGATTTCCCCACCGTCTTCACGACGAATCACAACCGTTGATGCTCTTGGGCGAACATTGCCTTGAGTTTGTACAGTTGCATCGTCTGATGATGGCCAGTTTGCAGGGTGTTGAATGTTCACAAACAGTGATTTGAAATCTGGGCTGATGGTAAAGCCAGTCACTTCACAACCGTTTGGACCCACAAAGAAGCGTTTAAGCTGTGCCTGGTTGTTTGCATCAATCACCGCGCTGTTGCCTTTGTCGTCCGTTAACTGAGATGGAACTACTGCCAGCATTTGGTCGTTGGTGTACCCAGTAACTTCGTCTGCACCGTTATCTGTTTGAATCCACAAAATGCCACGAGCATCACACGCTAAGCCGTCAGGGCTCGCGAATTGGTTCATGTCTGTTAGTCCTGAGCGGTTGATAGATTTATCTTCCACTGCAGGAGAGCCGAATACAAAGATATCCCAATCGAATTCGCCAGCCGTTTTACCTTCATCCCAGCGGATAACATGACCAAACTTGTTGTTTACGCGAGGGTTCGCTGAATTGGCTTCTTTGCGCTTATTGTTGTTCGTTAGCGTTAGATAAGCCGTACCTGTCATTGGGTCTACAGAGCACCATTCAGGGCGATCCATTGGCGTTGCGCCTACAAGGTCGGCTGCGCCTGCGGTATTAACGATAAGTGCGGCTTGAGAGTCATATGAATCACCTAGCTTGCCGCCGTTTGTGGTTTTGCTGCTGAGTGTTAATGGTAACCATGTACCTGAACCGTCGTCGTTGAACTTAGCGACGTAAAGCGTGCCTTTGTCCATGTATTTGTCGCCCGCGCTTAGGCGGTTGCTTGGCTCAGCGTCACGCGGGTCCCATTTTGCTTCAGAAACAAATTTGTAGAGGTATTCGAAACGAGAATCGTGGCCAGAGTAGAATACGATCGGTTCTCCTTCGGTCAACTTACCAAATGTACAGCCTTCGTGACGGAAACAACCCAGTGCAGAACGTTTTTTAGCGCGAGAGTTTGCTGTGTATGGGTCGATTTCAACAATGTAGCCGTGACCGTGTGCTTCATTACGGTAATCGTCCATTGGTGAATCAGCGGTTGGTGTTACATCAAAACGTGCGAACTCATCCAAGCGTTCTTGTTTGTCACCAGAAAGTGTGTCCCAACCGTAGCGAGTTTTGTCAGTAGCGATACCGATACGTTCTTGAGCTGGTGTCGTTGTACCTTTATTGACGAAGTAACCTGGCCAGTTCTCTTCACAAGTTAGGTAAGTGCCCCAAGGTGTGTAGCCGTTGCCACAGTTATTCAATGTTCCACGAGCTTGGCTACCGTCTTGTGAGAATTTGGTTTTGGTAAACTCACTGTGAGCGACAGGGCCAGACAGGTCCATCACAGTTGCGCCAGTGTAGCGACGGTTAAGTGGATCGTTATCGACTATTACCCATTGATTGCCTTCAAGCTTAACGCGAACCACACTCACGCCGTGTGCGTTGATCTCTTTACGTACTTCATCAATGTTAGGACGAGCGCCTTCATTGTATGTAGGGCCATTAGCGTGCAGGGCTTTTTGGTCAATGTATTCGTGGTTGATCACCAACAAACCGTCATTGCTGTTGCCGTCGAGTGGGAAGAAGTGCATGCCATCGTGGTGCATTCCCAGTGCGTTGGCTTGGTCTTGTGCGTTGTTTGTACCGTCTTTTAACCAAGCATTACCTTGCTTGTTAAGTGGCGTACCCCAAGGAACAAGCACTTGTGCTGTGTAACCTTTCGGTACGACAACACTGTCAGTCAATGAGCCTTTAACCGATTCAAACGCTAGAGTCGCGGTGCTTTTCTGCGCGCCTGTTGCTTGCATTGTTGCGGCGTTAGCTGTGCTGTGACCCGCTAAACCAAACGCGCCAAAAGCGGTCATTGCACTGATGCCTAAACCGCCTTTTAATACATTTCTTCTTGAAAGATTTGCATCTAGAACTTCTTCGAAGGGTTTGTTTTTACTCTTGTTAAAACGAGTGCTATCAAATGTTTCCTTGCTCATCGCGACTGCTTCCTATTGGCTGACTTTATTATTCGTTATTTATGACTTACCCGCCTACTAGGGCGTGTTGACCTTTTGCGGTTAAATTTTGTTCGAGATAAAAGCGTTTTAATCGCGGCGAGGGGGAAGTAGCCTAGTCATTCTAAGCAAATCCTCCTCAACAAAGAGTAAAACGCTTTTTGCGGGGGCGCCCAGATCGAACCCTTCGGGCAGCGTTTGCTGGTCATTTCTACTGCGTTATCGGCTTCTCATGTAGGCTAGCTACACATCGAAGCCTCTGCCTTGTATAAATACCCAGCAACTCGCTGCAAAAATCAGCTCAAAAGATCAACACGCCCTAATTAATTGGTTAATAAGTTGGGTAAATGTGTGACCAATCGTGAAGCAGTTAAGTGACAGATTTTTATAGTTTTCATTAAGCTTTTGTTTCTGTAGCACGATTTTTGCCATAACACTTCTCATGCAAGACAAAACACTTGGGGATTGGGTTAGAACTGTGTATAAATGCTTAATCAAATGAAAAGAGAGACAGTTATGAAATTAGATAAAATCGAAAACAAAAATCGTCGCCTACGCAAAAAGCTATACCTAGGTGAATTCGCGATTCTGGGTTTTGAAGTAAGCTGCAAGACATCGATTACTGATTTTGATCAATACGATGTGTTCATTGACGAGTTCATCGATTTCATCGACAGCATCGGTCTGTGCTTTGGTGGCGGTGGTCTTGAGCTGTTTGAAGGTTTCTTATGCTCTATTGAGCGCTACCGTTCAGTGACAGAAGCAGAGCAACTGCAAGTTGCACAATGGCTTGAAGCGCGTGCTGAAGTAACGAAAGTTGAAGTAAGCGAGCTTATTGACGCAAACTACGCGTTCTAAATTGATGTTGTTCTGTTAGCTTTGCTTAGAGGTCTATACGACTTTTAGAACGAGCAACAATACACAAAAACAGAGGCCGAATCGGTATATCGATTCGGCCTTTTTGCGTTTTCTTCCTTTCATATTCTTTTTTTATGTTTCCCTTTTGCTTTGTGAGGCGACTAATTTCTCTTAAATATCAGTGCTCTATGGCTACTTATCTGGGCTGTAATAAGTTTGGATAAACTTGTGAGACTTTTATGAGAATTCAATGAAGTTGCTGATAGATTTGATCGCCATTCTTAGAGTCAACAACACCACTGTTCGTGGCTGACTAGATAACACGTCTTTCGATGTTATTGATTCGCCAGTCACGAAAGGACTCGATAAAGGATGGAATCAAAATGAATAAACGTACTCAAATCAGCTTAGTGATTGGCTCAGCGATGTTCGCTTTTGGGGCTGTTCAAGCTCAGGCAGCCCAGCTTGAGGTGACTGTCACCAATGCCACAAAAGGGATCTACTTTACGCCAATCTTGGCTGCGGCTCATGATTCAAGCTTGTTCATGTTTAGAACGGGGGAGGCAGCTTCTGCTGAGTTGGAATCCATGGCGGAAGGTGGCGATATTTCAGGTCTATCTAGTGTTATTGCTAACGCGGGCGGCGTGGTGGTTGAGAATCCAGCAGCCGGAATTCTCAATCCAGGCGTCGCAACTACGTTTGATATCGATACGGGTGATTTAGCTTACTTGTCACTCGGCGCGATGTTGTTGCCGACCAATGATGGCTTTGTTGGATTAGACAGTTGGAAGATCCCAACTCAAGCGGGCACCTACAAAGCCACACTCAATGGTTATGACGCAGGTACAGAAGCCAATGATGAGTTGGCAGGCAGTATGCCAAATCCTCCCTTTATTACCTTTGGTGCTGGTGGTACTGGTGTGGAGACTGCCGTGTCTAACGCTAAGGTTCATATTCATCCGGGTAACATTGGTGATAGTGACGCGGCGGGCGGTATAAGTGACCTCGATAGCAGTAGTCATCGTTGGTTAAACCCTGTTGCAACTATCACCATTGTTGTTAAGTAAGGGGGATGTATGAAAGCTAGAATTCTATTTATCGCTGCCTCTGTTGCCGTGTTAGCCGGTTGTCCTGATGATGACGATGATTACTATCGCTATGATGTGAGTGTTACTAACCTCACGCCCAACCAACCTATGTCGCCACTTGCGGTGCTGACGCACAACACCAGTTTTGATCTGTTTGAAATCGGGCAAAGTGCTTCCGTTGACCTTGAATACTTAGCTGAAGGCGGCAGCAATGCTGAACTTATCGCGCTTAGCGACAGCGACGCTAATGTCTATCAAGGTATCTCAGGCAATGGGCTAATTCTTTCGGGTGAGCAAGACACGGTGTCTATTCGTATCGACCCAAATCAAGAGGAATATATCTCAGTTGCCTCTATGTTGGTGAACACCAATGATGCGTTTGTTGGTGAATCTGGTTTATCGCTGAAATCTTTGGCGGTGGGCGACACGTTCGTTATGAACATGAATGTGTGGGATTCAGGAACTGAGCTCAACGATGAGCTTGCTGCAACCATTCCGGGACCAGCAGGCGGTGGTGAGGGCTTTAATACCACACGAGACGACACCGATGTAGTGAGTTTTCATCCTGGTGTCATCAGCCAAGATGATGGTCTTGCGACCTCCGCATTAAGTGGCAACCATCGTTTCCTTAACCCCGGTGCGCGAATTACCATCACTCGCACTGAGTAACTAGTTGAATACACGATGAAAGAATTCCTGCTCTGTTCCGGTCAATTGAAAGGTGGGCAGACTCAGAATAGAGCAGGGATCATGAATAGTGCTGCGGTAAATTTGATGGCAAACATATTGCTGGTCGAAGACGACGATGATTTGGCCGAGCTGGTGCAGATGCACCTCAAGTTCCAAGGGCATGATGTTGTAAGAACCAATTCAATTGAAAAGGCTCAAGCGTTATATCAGGGAAGCCAGTTTGATTTGATCGTGCTTGATCGAGGCTTACCTGATGGCGACGGTCTTGATTTCTGTCGATTGCTACGTCAGCAAGAAGACTGGGCGCCTGTGTTGATGCTTACAGCTAGAGACACTGAGCTAGATAAGGTCTTAGGCTTAGAAGCCGGGGTCGATGACTACATTACCAAGCCTTTCAGCGTTCTTGAGTTTCAAGCTCGAGTAAGGAATATACTGCGTCGCTTAAGTCACTCTGAAGCAATAGTGAAAGATCCGCAGTCAACCGAATCCGTAATGAGTTTTGGCAGGCTTACCATCCAACCTGAGCGTCATCAGGTTTCATTAAATAATCAAGATGTCCCACTTACCGCAACCGAGTTTACGTTACTTCACTTTTTAGCTACCCGACCGGGGCGCGTCTATAGCAAAGACGAGCTGCTCAATCACGTTTGGAATACCGATCATTCTGGGTATCACCACACGGTGTGTAGCACCGTTAACCGTTTGAGAACTAAGTTGGCCGTGCCGAATAGCGACGATGACTTCATCAAAACCGTGTGGGGTGTGGGCTATAAGTTCGAATCGAAAGTTTAGGGTTATGTGTCGCATCTTAAGCTTAAGAGGCATCGAGGAGAGAACATGAGTTTCAAATCGCGTTTAGTGCTGTTTACCAGTTTGTGGTTTCTGCTCGTGAGTGTGGTTATCGCCTATACCTATCATTGGCAAAAAGAGACTATAGAACAAAGAACTAAGCAGAGCTTACATAAAGATCTCGCGCTGCACATGCGTGATGATAATCCTCTGATGATTGGCACGGACTACAACCCGAAAGCACTCAAATCCATATTTCATACCTTGATGTTGATTGGTCCCGATTTCGACATCTACTTTCTCGACAGTCAGGGCAATATCACGACACACGCCGCACCAGAGGGCACTGTGTTGGCAAACCAGATAGACTTAGCACCCATTAAACAATTCTTAAATGACGAGCCTTATCCGATTCTGGGTGAAGACCCGATCAACCCTGAATCTCGTAAGGTATTCTCTGTTGCTGCGATTGAAGAGTTGGGTTCTACGGTGGGGTATCTGTATGTGTTGATTGGCAGTAACCGCCATACCGTCATTGCCAATTCACAAGTCGATACGCCTTATATGGCGCTAGCCGGGCTTATGCTGATCTCTATCTTAGGCTTTGCGATTGGCGCTTACCTGCTCGTAAAACGTAGCCTGTTGAACCCTATTGAAGAGGTTACCAATAAGCTACAACAGCAAGCAGAGCAAGATTTCCGCCTCGACCCCAACTTCATACATCAAGTACCGGAGTTGGTGCCGATCGCACGCTCTTATCAGTTGATGGCGAAACACATTCAGCAGCAATTCTTACAGCTTGAGTATCAGTCTTCACATCGTAGACAAAGTTTATTGCAACTGAGCCATGATTTGAAAACACCGTTATCAAGTGTGTTGGGTTACTTAGAAACATGGAAGATCCAAAACCCTCAATCGGATTCACTGATTGATGTCGCGTATCGCAATGGTAATAAACTGTCTGAACAATTGCATTCACTGCTCGACAGTGCCAAACATGACAATCCTGTCCCTACCTATCGATACGCATCGATAGATTTGAATGGGTTGCTTAGCGAGTGCTTAGAAACGATTCAGAGTCAGTACCGCCATAAAGATGTCGAACTTAAGGTTGATATACCTGATGGAGTAAAAGCAGCTGGTGACAATGACTTGCTTGAAAGGTTGATTTTGAACTTACTAGACAATGCGTTGAGGCATAGCCCAACTGGAACAGTAGTTTCACTGAGTGTTGATTTAGAACCGGATTCGAAGCGGGTGAAGGTGGTGATTCAAAATGAGGTGGAGCAGGAAGCACCGAATGGTTCATTGGGAATAGGAACCAAGATCGCGCAGTCTATACTGATGTTGCATCACAGTGTGCTAGAAACAACAAAGGCAGAGAACTCATTTCAGCAAAGCTTTTACTTGCCTTCGGTATAGTTCTGTCTGCCTTTGGTTTAGCTTGGTGTGTATTTACGTAGAAGCAACGTTAAGCGTCTTTGCTGCCTTCGTTACCTTCGTTCACTTTTGCGTAGAAGTGAAGTAGCTCAGTTAATTCTTTAACCCAACCAAATGCATCTTTAGGTGCATTCTTTAAAATCTTTTCTACTTTCTCACAGTGCACTTCGATTGCGATTGCTTCTTCAAGGTTGAAAGAAATTGAGTAGAAGTGCCAAAGCAGTAAGCGAGTCATTCGCTCGATGTTCTGTTGCGAGTTATCCGACTCTGAGAAGGCTAGGTTCACTTCACCAAGCGCGATAGCTGTCATTCGAAGCATTGCGTCAAATTTCGCTGATTGCATGCGTTCTTCGCTGGTGACTTCTTCTTGTTCAAACGTGAACAATTCTGTCATTGCGTCTTCAGGAACAAGGCGATGGATCATTCTTAAACTAAATTCTTCTAGTTCATGACGAGGCATGGTGATTAAACAATTTAAGGTGTAGTCGCGTTGCATGGTGTTCTCTTGAATCAGCAAAAAGGTCGGACAGTTTAATGGAGAAGCGAGCTTAGAAAAAGCAGATTTTAGATAAGCCTACCTTTGCAGACTTATCTGGATGCCGCATACCTGAAAACTAGCGAAAATGGTGAATATAAAAAGCGTTACGCTTTACTATGACTTGGCGGTTGGTATTGCATGGACTGGTCGTTTCTCATAAAAATGTTGCTCGCAACCAAACTGCCAATGCAAATCGAACCAAGGGCGAGCCAAGTCATCGCATCGGGAATCTCGTTAAAAAGCGGGATGGCTAACAAGGTTGCTACTGCGGGGGTTGCACTGCCAAAGGCGGCAGAACGTTCAGCCCCTAAGGTATTGACCGCATAAAGGTAAGTGAACGCCGCTATTAAACCCGCCCCAACGCCTTGCACAGCTGAATGAACGGCAAGCTCTGTGTAGGGCCAATTAGCGATAGGTGTATCCATTAGATGGCTTGGGAGTGTTCCGGTCAGGATTAGGACGAGTAACAGCAAAGTAGAGCAGAGCGAAATAAAACCGGCACTGACTAACGCATTAAGATTAGCGACACGGGCAGATATGGTAAACGTTGCCCACATTAAGCTTCCGCATAAAAACAACAAATGGCCTTTGGTGTACTCAAAGTTGAAGCTGCTTAAGCTACTTCCCAAAAACAACACAATACCGAGCAAGACCAAACCTAAACCGACAACACGGTGTCGGCTGAGCGGCTGCTTAAAAAAGAGTACGGCAATTCCTGTTACGAAAAGAGGGAGCGTGCCCGGAACAAGAGCACTGCCATGTGATACCGGAACAAACTGCATGGCCGTTCCTGCAACAAGCAGATAAGGCAATCCGCTACCGACAAACATACCCGTTAGATACCGTTTAGGGACTTCAGCAATCACGCTGCGTGCTTTCCATATCAGAGGCAATAAAACCAAAGCCGGTATGAGAAATCTTGTGAGAGCGATATCTGCAGGTGTTAAATCTGAATTTGCGCCGCCTTTAAGAGAAAGGAAAAAACTCGCCCAAATGAGCAGAGTGATGGTAATTGATAGATAGCCAAGATTCATAATAAACAATGAAAGTGAATGATGACTAATTATGGAGGAGAGCTCGTGCCTTAAGTTGGCAAGTTTCGTTCTAACTTGACCTATCATTGCGGATTTCTGCTAACATTCTTTCAATTGTTAACGAATTTAACTAATGAATGGCTTTCACTATGGACAGAATTGATAGACATCTTCTCGAGTTGCTGCAAAAGGACGGTAGATTGACCACGGCAGAGTTAGCTGATGAAGTAGGCTTATCCCCGTCACCTTGTGCTAGACGTATCAAAAGGCTTGAAGAAAAAGGCATTATCGACAGTTACCGCGTGAGCTTATCGCGAGAGAAGGTGGGTGTGGCGATGAGTGTGTTTGTCGAAGTGAGCCTAAACAACCACCAAGAAGTGTCGATCGATAAGTTCGAGGGAGCGATTGTCGAGATGGAGGAGGTGATCAGCTGTCATGTGGTGTCTGGCGCTTATGATTATCTGTTAGAAGTCGTTAGCCCGAACTTGATGGCCTACGAGGCATTTACAAGAAAACTTCAAAGGCTCTCTAACGTGAAAGACATTCATACTCACCTTGCGATAAGACAAGTAAAAGGTAATGCGCCACTGCCAATTTATACCGATTAAACCAAAATAAGAGCAGTAACGCGGCGGTAAAGTGAGCTGAAAACGAAATGGTTTGATCTTTAAAGAAGAGCGAGAAAGTTACCAAACATCTCTCACAGGATGACAAACTCACGGCAATAAAAAACGGAGAACCTCGTGAAAGGTACTCCGTATATGTAGGTGCAAAACTTAGTGATACTTAAAGTTAGAGATTGAACAATCCCCAGTTTGTGCATTAATTCTGAATGAAAAAGCATGTGAATGGTAATCCACACCATCATTCCAAATTGTTTCTCCAAATATCTTACATAGCTCTAGCTCACTTACTGAACCGAACTCTTCCATGTGTTTAGCTACAGATAAAAGTTTACCTCTTATCTCTGCAGTCCATTCCGTGTTACTCAAGCAGTTGAAAGCCATAGTCTTTTGCATATTACCTAGCCAAAATGTTTCTTGTTATTAAGTTATATGAAGATTCATGATAACAATTTTCTGGCGTTTGTAAATCTATTTTGTGATGAATATCTCACATACTCGCTTGCATTGGTCGGAAATTGAACTTTATTGTTGATAGTTAGCACATTAGTTTTACAACTTATTGATAAATCTTTGATTAGCGAGCTCTTAGAATAGTATGAAGTGGGTAGAGCATATTAATCGGAAAAGTCCAGTCAAACAGTGAGGTGATCTAATGGCTTCTTCAGTTTGATACATCGCTTATTGGTTGGTTTGTGTGGCGTGCTTCATCAATCATCGTAGCTTCTCTACGGTATATTGACGACAGCTGCCGGAATTTTTCACTGAGTGTATGGAGATCTCGGGAGAGTGATTGTGAGCTTTGTACGTGCACTTGTGCACTTTCTGTTTGTCTCGGTAGTTTTGCTCTAGCACAATGTTTAGCGACGGCTTGCCAAGAGTGTGTGAGAGACTCAGCTCCATCTAACTCGGTAGACACAACGTATGCCTGTTTTAATAGAACCTCAGAGACATCGTAAGCGGTATTCATATGACTATTGAGCTGTACATTAAACCTTTGCTCGTACTTTGCCCAAAGCTCAACGATCTGCTTTTTGGTGAAATGTTTGGATAACAGCGTTTGTGACTTGTAGGTTGAGAGAACTTGGTTGAATTCTTTGGTGTATTGGTTGTAACGTCCTTCAAATGAGAGCTGGCGATCCAGCAGTAGTTGCCAGTTTTCACTGCTACATTGGTTTGCTAGCACGACATTAGCACTCAAAGGTACACACACAATGATAACCTTCACCCAAAAACTCATGACTTTCCTCTACTTACCGCGTTCTCTATAGAGAGTATAGATGAGCAGCAGCATGAGTTGATGTACACTTGAAAGATACCTAAAACGGAAGAGCTGGTGGATTTGATGAAAAAAGCGCTGATCGCTTTACTTGTGTTGTTAATATTGGGCGGAGGAGGAGCTGCGTATTACTTCTTGGTCATGAATAAAGACCCAATTCCACCAGAGAAAATGGAAGAGCCAGCTGTAGAAGTTACTCAGCAGTCAGAATTCGACCGGGCACCCATCATGGATCTGCAGCCTGAACCAGAACAGACGGAATTTTACGTTTTGGATAGAAAGCTTGAAGTGGTAGAGCAACCTGAAATTGATGGGTTGATAACAGATTATCTCTACAAAGGTGAAAAAGTCGAAGTATTAGAGAAACAAGGCGAATGGGCTCGTATCTCTGATTATATTGTTCTCAAAGAAGGTGGCCCGCAGACAGCTGAATGGGTGTCTATGTCAGGTCTATCTAATGATGAAGTGATTATCTCAGAAAAAGAAAGCAAAGAGATATTAGATTCCTATTTGGTTAAGTCTGATGACCTCAAGATCCATCAAGAGAAATTCCGTAATTCGGTGGCTAAACTGATCTCTGAAGGGGAGTGTGCCCCAAGTGATTTTGAAGAACTCGGCGGATGGGTGAAATCGGTTAAGTACAGCAATCGAGATGTTTATTTTATTTATTGTGGCGGGTTGTCCATTGAAAACAAAATTTATCTTGATGTAAATACAAATGAAATATTTACGAAGTAGCAACCCACGCTCTATTTATTAATGATTTTAATTAAGCCCACTCATAGATTGAGTGGGCTTTTTTTTGCCTATCCATAATGTTCAGTTTTCCAATTCAGAACGTTAATTATATTGAAGTTCATATAGAATGATAATGAACCATTTATTAATGGATAATAAGATTTTTGTTATTATTTCCATGGTCAATCATTTCAAATTCTCACTTTGCATTCTTCTTGAAACAAGCTAAAAAATATAGGTTTATCTCCTATTAACAATGACTTACCTACTTGGTGATAAAGTTAAAATTAAATAAATCCTAATGATATCAGCACCTTGCATTGGTTTACATGTTCGCAACATTTCATTGATTTTGAGAGGGAAGTCAAGTTTTCAATCATAAGATATAAATATTTCCCATTTGTAATAATATTTTTTGATTTTGAGTTGTAGGGTTTAATTAAAGCAAAACGTAAAGTTTAATTATCAACTAAGACATTATCTTATTAACATCATTGTTATTTAATTGCTTGTAAGGGATGGAACCATTAATGAAAAAACTTGCTTTAATTACAGGGTCAAAAGGCGGTATCGGCTCAGCAATTTCCTCTAAATTAGTTGCAGACGGCTATCGTGTTATCGCGACTTATTTTACTGGAAACTACCAATGTGCATTGGATTGGTTTAATGAAAAACAATTCACCGAAGACCAAGTGAGATTGTTTGAATTAGATGTTACTAATACCGCGGAATGTGCGCTGAGCTTAAGCAAGTTGTTAGAAGAAGAAGGCACGGTGGATGTGCTAGTCAATAACGCAGGTATTACACGTGATAGCGTATTTAAAAAGATGGATGCCGAAGCGTGGAAAGAGGTTATCGAAACGAACTTAAACAGTTTGTTCAACGTGACTCAACCTCTGTTCGCTCCTATGTGTGAAAAGGGTAACTGCCGAGTCATCAATATATCTTCAGTAAATGGTCTTAAAGGTCAATTCGGACAAACTAATTACTCGGCAGCGAAAGCTGGAATGATTGGGTTCTCTAAAGCTTTGGCAGCGGAAGGTGCTCGTAGCGGTGTGACAGTGAACGTGATTGCCCCTGGTTACACTGCAACGCCAATGGTTGAGCAAATGAAACCTGAAGTACTGGATTCAATCAAGAACCAAATCCCGATGAAACGCTTAGCAACACCTGTTGAAATTGCAGATGCAGTGGGTTTTTTAGCGAGTGAATCTGGCGCGTACATTACAGGCGAGACATTGTCTGTGAATGGCGGCTTGTACATGCACTAATGGCGAAACTGACAGGAATTGAATAATGGAAAAAGTATTTATTGTTGCAGCGAAACGCACACCAATTGGTTCATTTACGGGTTCATTGAAAAACGTTAACGCAGGTGAATTGGCTGGTGTAGCGATCAAAGGTGCTCTAGATTCAGTAGACCTTCCCCTAGATGTCATTGATGAAGTGATTGTCGGTAACGTGATTTCTGCTGGTCAAGGTATGGGCGTTGCGCGTCAGGCTTCCATCTATGCGGGGCTTCCTGAGGAAACACCAGCATACGGTGTGAACATGATTTGCGGCAGCGGCATGAAATCAGTGATGGACGCCGCGGCGCACATCAAAGCACAAGATGCTGAATTGGTTATTGCTGCTGGCGTTGAAGTGATGTCCCAAATTCCTTTTGTGGTTCCAGCGAGCGTTCGTAATGGTCACAAAATGGGTGACATCTCAATGAAAGACTTACTGGTTGGTGATGGCTTAACCGATGCGTTTAATCACTACCACATGGGCATGACCGCTGAAAATATCGCGAATACGTTGAATATTTCTCGCCTTGCTCAAGATAACTATGCCCTAGAAAGCCAACAGAAAGCAGTCGCGGCGATTGAAGCAGGTAAGTTTAACGATCAAATTGTGCCTGTAGCAGTTAAGCAGCGTCGACAAACTGTCACTTTTGATACCGATGAGTACCCGAAGTCAGATGCAACCTTCGAAGGTCTACAAAAGCTTCGTCCTGCCTTTGACCGTGAAGGAACAGTCACGGCTGGTAACGCTTCGGGCATCAATGATGGCGCGAGTGCAATCATCTTAGCGTCTGAATCTGCGGTAGCGAAACATGGTCTAACACCTTTAGTGGAACTGACCAGTTACGCACAGTCTGGTCTGGACCCAAAGATCATGGGCTTAGGACCCGTAGAAGCTGTTTCGAAAACGCTTGATAAGGCGAATCTAACTCTAGAAGAAGTAGATTTGTTTGAATTGAATGAAGCGTTTGCAGCTCAAGCTCTTGGCGTGATGTACCAATTGTCAGAGCAGCATGATTTCCCGCTTGATGCGTTCAAACCAAAGGTCAACGTGAATGGTGGTGCAATCGCGCTTGGCCATCCTTTAGGTGCTTCAGGCAATCGAATTATTGTTTCACTCATCCATGAAATGCTTGAACAGAAAACGACTTATGGCGTTGCTTCACTCTGTGTGGGTGGAGGAATGGGAACCGCTGTTTTGCTAAAAGGTATGGAAGGTTAGAACCTGACATATCGGTGGCAAGCTTAAAAAGATCGATTCAGCTTTGCAAAGCATCGTGAGTTAGTCGATAAGCGTCGGCTGAATCGATAGTGACACAAATTTATTAAACTATGTATTCATCAGGAGTTATTTATGTACACGGATATTTTCAAAACAATTACTGACCAAACTGAAAAGCAATTTGAACCGTACTTAAAGTTCAACAAGTTGGTTGCAAAGAACGTCCAAACGATGACAGAGCTGCAAATGAATGCTATGCAGACTTACACGGACATGGGGCTTGCGCAAATGAAAGCAGTGACTGAAATCAAAGACGTGACTAGCCTAACGGCTTTCAACAGCCAGCAACTAGCAGCGCTAACTCAGCTGTCTCAACAGATGATGAGTGACAGTGCTAAGCTTCAAGCTGCGGCAAAAGAGTTCAAAGAAGATGTTGAAACACTAACAACTGAAAACTTGAAAACAGTTACACCTGCATAAATAAAATCGCCATCGAGTTAGCACTGTGTTTACTGTGAGGCTCGGTGGCGATTTTCCGATTATTGGAGTCATGTTATGTTTCAACACTTCTTTTCGGACTACCTTGTTAAACTTCAACAAACGAACCAGCAATGGTGGGAAAACTTTGAACAAAACAAGGAAGCCGCGCAATCTCCCCTCAATCAAGCGATGCAAGAATTGAACTTTGATGATGCATCAAAAATCTTCGAGCAAGCCGCCAACCAACCCGCCGTTCTACTTCAGCTACAATCTCAATGGTGGGAACAACAACTTAAGATCTGGCAGAATGCCGCGCTGATGGGCAACACCGAAAGTGTTATTTCAGAAGGTCGCAGCGACAAGCGCTTTATTGATGAAGCGTGGAAAAACGACCCATTCTACAGCTTTATCAAGCAATCTTATTTGCTATTCAGCAAAAGCTACATTGACACCATCAATTCTATCGAAGGCATCGACGAGAAAACCAAAGAGCGTGTGGCGTTCTTTTCACGTCAGGCAATCAATGCTCTCTCTCCAAGCAACTTCATTGCGACTAACCCAGAGTTGATGAAACTAACGCTCGAGCGAAATGGTGAAAACCTGCTTGATGGATTAGAGCAGTTACAAGCAGACGTTGAAGCGAGTGCTGATATCCTCAAGATCCGTATGACTAACAATAACGCTTTCCGATTAGGTGTTGATGTTGCTAACACGGAAGGTGATGTTGTCTTTCAAAACGAGTTGTTTGAACTGATTCAATACTATCCCAAGACACCGCAGGTCAATGCGACGCCTTTGCTGATCGTCCCGCCGTTTATAAACAAGTACTACATTCTTGACCTTCGTGAGAAGAACTCGATGGTGCGCTGGTTGCTAGAGCAAGGACATAGCGTATTCATGATGTCTTGGCGTAATCCGAGCGAGGCGCAGAAAGACCAAGAGTTCGGTGACTATGTCACGGAAGGTGTAGTGAAAGCGGTTGCGGCGATTGAAGACATCACAGGTAAAGAGCAGATTAACGCAGCAGGTTACTGTATCGGTGGTACGGTATTAGCCTCTACGGTTGCTTACTACGCTGCGAAGCGCATGAAGAAACGCATTAAAACCGCGACCTTCTTTACAACCTTGTTGGATTTCTCGCAGCCGGGTGAGGTTGGCGCGTATATCAACGAAACGATCATTAACGCGATTGAGAAGCAGAACGACGCCAAAGGTTATATGGATGGTCGTTCATTGAGTGTGACGTTCAGTTTGCTTCGTGAAAACAGCTTGTACTGGAACTACTACATTGATAATTACCTCAAAGGCAGCAGCCCAATGGAGTTTGATTTGTTGTATTGGAACAGTGATAGCACAAACGTAGCTGCTAAGTGCCATAACTTCTTGCTGCGTGAGCTTTACCTTGAGAACAAACTCGTTCAAGACAAAGGCGTGAAAGTTGGTGGCGTTTGGATAGATCTGAATAAGATCAAAATACCAAGCTACTTCATCTCAGCCAAAGAAGACCATATTGCCTTGTGGCAGGGGACTTATCGCGGTGCATTGAATACGGGTGGCAACAAAACCTTTGTATTGGGTGAATCCGGTCATATTGCAGGCATTGTTAACCATCCAGGCAAGAAGAAGTACGGGTTCTGGTTGAATGACAATCTTGATGATTCTGCTGATGAGTGGCTATCAAACGCAAGCCATAATGAAGGTTCATGGTGGACACACTGGGATCAGTGGTTACAGGGCTTTGAGACTGACGAGCAAATCGAACCATTCAATCAAGGTTCTGAGCTTAACCCTGTGATAGGCAAAGCGCCGGGCAACTACGTAAAACAGGTGCTGCCGATTGTTGATACAGAAGCTGTCGATAAAGAGCCTGCTGATACAGAAGCTCCGAAAAACGAAGCTTAGATTTTGCTATATAAGGCTTTCTTTATATTAGCTGCGATGTCGTTTTACTAAGGTTCCATCATCCCCCTAGCAGTAAACAGAAACGCCAGATAATAAAAAAGCCACTGAAATCAGTGGCTTTTTCGTATCAACTCCTATCAGAAGCAACTGGTAGACGTTGATGCAATCTCGATTATTAATCGATTTCTTTGTCTTTACCCATAGATAAAATCCAAAGAGATACGGCTGCAACACCTGCGAAGCCGCCAAGAATGATAACTGGCATAGCGCTGTAACCTAGGATGTGCCAAATTACGCTTTCTAAAGTACTCATTCAATCGCTCCTTATTGCCAGCCTTCAACGCCGTGCATGTCTGGTAGTTTGTGTGCAATACCTTTGTGACAGTCTACACACGTTTTTTCACCAGAAGCTAGCGCAGTCGAGTGTTGTTTTGCACTACGAGGGCTTTGCTCTGAGAAGTCCATGTAATCGAACTGATGACAGTTACGACATTCAAGTGAATCGTTCTTTTTCAATCGAGCCCATTCGCGTTCCGCTAGGTGAGCACGACGCGCTTTGAACTTTTCTTCAGTATTGATGGTCTTCGCAATAAAGTGAGCGTATAGCTCTTTAGATGCTTGAACCTTACGAACAATCTTATCCGTCCATTCGTGAGGTACGTGACAGTCTGAACAGATAGCACGAACACCAGAACGGTTGGAGTAGTGAATTGTCTCTTGGATTTCAGCAACGATAGGTGCGTGACAGCCAGAACAGAATTCTTCCGTGTTGGTTGCCTCCATACCTGTGTTGAATGCACCCCAGAACAAAAGACCACCCGAGAAACCCAAGAACAAAACAACGCCTACGGCTGCTTTACTTGGTGTCGCGAGTCTTTTCCAAAACGCTTTAAGTAATTTTATCATATATAGCCTCTCTTACAGTCCGGCTACGATTAACGCAGTGAATCTACAGGTTTGAACTCGTTCTCAACTAGTGGCTTAGCATTAGCTTGAGGTACGTGACACTGTAGACAGAAGTAACGACGAGGTGATACATCTGCAAGTACCGCATCTTCACGGTTCATGTAGTGAGTTACACTCACTTTAGTAGCACCCATTTCTTTTGCGTTTTTCCAGCTGTGGCAAGAAAGACACTTGTTAGCGTTAAGAGAAACTTCATAGCTACGAATAGTATGAGGCACTAGAGGTGGTTGGTATACGTAGTCACTCTCAAGTACTTGGTCACGAGGGAACTTTTTGAAGTCATCTGCTGCGCGAGTTGCTTCAAGTTCACTTGCACCACGTAGAGATTCTACGCCACCAATGCCGCCTGGGTTATCCAGCTCAGCTTCAGCTTGAACTGCACCAGCTAGCAAAAGACCAGCTGATAGTAGGGCAGTAATCAGTTTTTTCATGGTTAATTTCTCCGCCTAAAGGCTAATTCTTTGAGTGGACTACTTTTTTCAAAATTCACAAAAAAAGTAGCCGCAATATTAAATACGTTAGATCTTGTACCTAGTTTCTAAAAGCATATGGCTCTTAAGAAACCTTAGTGATCTTAACTGGACACTTCTTGTAGTCCGTCTGTTTAGACAGAGGATCCGTTGCATCCAAGATCAACTTGTTGATCAGAATTCTTGCATCAAAGAATGGTACGAATACCAAGCCTTGTGGTGGACGGTTACGACCACGAGTTTCAACACGAACGCGTACTTCACCACGTTTGTTTTCGATAAGAACTTCATCACCACGACGAAGGCCACGAGCTTTAGCGTCAGCAGGGTGGATGTAACACAGTGCATCAGGTACTGCTTTGTAAAGTTCTGGTACACGACGAGTCATAGTACCTGTGTGCCAGTGCTCAAGAACACGACCTGTACATAGCCACATATCGTATTCATCGTTTGGTACTTCAGGTGGCGCTTCGTATGGGGCATTGATGATCAGTGCTTTACCATCTGGCTTACCGTAGAAGTCCCAATCAGAGCCTTTCTTAGCGTATGGATCTGAACCTTCTTTAAAGCGCCATAGTGTTTCTTTACCGTCAACAACAGGCCAACGTAAACCACGAACTTGGTGGTAGCGATCGTATGGCGCTAAATCGTGACCGTGGCCGCGACCAAAGGCTGCGTATTCTTCGAATAGGCCTTTTTGAACGTAGAAACCTTGAGCTTGTGCATCATCGTTAAGCTCTTGAGCTTCAGACAGTGGGAATGCATCAACGTTGCCGTTTTTGTAAAGCACGTCGTACATGGTTTTGCCACGGTACTCAGGCATTTTCGCAACCAGTTCTTCACCCCAAACTTCTTCAATAGTGAAGCGCTTAGAGAACTCCATGATTTGCCATAGGTCAGACTTAGCTTGACCTACGGTTTTCACTTGTTGGTACCATGCTTGTGTACGACGCTCTGCGTTACCGTAAGCACCTTCTTTCTCGATCCACATTGCTGTTGGAAGGATAAGGTCAGCAGCTTGAGCTGTTGCCGTTGGGTACGGGTCAGAACATACAATGAAGTTATCTGGGTTACGGTAACCTGGCAGACGTTCAGTGTTGATGTTTGGACCGGCTTGCATGTTGTTGTTACACATTACCCAGTAAGCGTTGATCTTACCGTCTTTAAGCATACGGTCTTGAACTACAGCGTGAGCACCTGGTTTAGCTGGGATAGTGCCTTCTGGAAGTTTCCAGATGTCTTCTGCAATCTTACGGTGTTTAGGGTTAGCAACAACCATATCTGCCGGTAGACGGTGAGAGAATGTACCAACTTCACGAGCTGTACCACACGCAGATGGTTGGCCCGTTAGTGAGAATGGGCTGTTACCTGGAGTAGAAATCTTACCTGTAAGAAGGTGGATGTTGTACACAAGGCTGTTCATCCATACGCCACGAGTATGTTGGTTCATACCCATCGTCCAAAGTGACATTACTTTGATGTTTGGATCTGCGTATTGCTTAGCCAGCTTGATAAGGTCGTCATGAGATACACCTGACATTTCAGACGCTTTCTCAACTGTGTATTCAGCAACAGAAGCTTTGTAGTCTTCGAAGCTAATATCAGTCATTTTGCCTGAGTTAGGGTTCGCAGCAGCTTTTTGCAGTGGATCATCGTCACGAAGGCCGTAACCGATGTCTGTCGTTGCTTGCTTGAAGTTTGTGTGCTTGTTCACGAAGTCCCAGTTAACTGCATCGTTTTGAATGATGTAGTTTGCTACGAAGTTCGCAATTGCAAGGTCAGACTGAGGATTGAAGATGTAACCAGTGTCAGCAAGCTCGAAAGAACGGTGGTAGTAAGTAGACAGAACGTTTACTTTAACGTGTGGGTGGCTTAGACGACGGTCTGTAATACGAGTCCATAGTACTGGGTGCATTTCTGCCATGTTTGAACCCCACAGTACGAATGCGTCTGCGTGTTCAAAGTCATCGTAACAACCCATTGGCTCATCAATACCGAAAGTACGCATGAATGCGCCTACCGCTGAAGCCATACAGTGACGAGCGTTCGGATCGATGTTGTTTGAACGGAAACCCGCTTTCATCATCTTAACCGCTGCGTAGCCTTCCATTACTGTCCATTGGCCTGAACCGAACATACCAACACCTGTTGGGCCATTCTTCTTCAGTGAAGCTTTCCATTTCTCAGCCATTACGTCGAAAGCTTTGTCCCAAGATACTGGTGCGAAATCACCATCTTTATGGAACTCACCGTCTTTCATACGAAGTAGAGGAGTCTCAAGACGGTCTTTACCGTACATGATTTTTGAAAGGAAGTAGCCTTTAATACAGTTAAGGCCTTTATTTACAGGAGCTTCTGGGTCGCCTTGAGTTGCAACCACTTTACCATTTTGAGTACCTACCAGTACCGAACAGCCCGTACCACAAAAACGACAAGGCGCTTTATCCCACGTGATTTTTGTTTGATCAGAGCTAGCAATCAGGTTGGTTGCTGTTGCCGGTAGAGTTACACCTGCAACGGCTGCCGCTGATGCAGCTGCGTTTGCTTTCACAAACGCACGTCTTGTCATTTTCATACTTCACCCTCAAGTTGAGAATTGTTGCTTCCAGTTTCTAAATCCGTTTCGTCCAGTCCAGTTTCGATTTGGTGATAAACCAAAGCTGTCCCTAAAACGTTCGTAATATTATTAATTTCTTCGATGGTATCCGTTACAAAACCTTGGTTTTCGGTTTCTAGGACCACTATGATTTTGCCTTCAGGGCTACTGCCGTAAATCTCTGCATTATCGAACTGCTCGATTTGTGCTTTGATCTCGTCTAGATGCTCTGGGCTCACATGCACGACTAAACTTGATATATGCACTTCATTTAGTGCCATAAATTGCTCTCGTTATTTTTGTTTTATGCATTACTCACAAGAATAGCTAAAGTAGGGCAAACTGCTACGCAGGCTCCACAACCGCTACACTCATCTAACTTGATTTTTGGTAGAGCAACACTGCCTGCTCTAAGTTGAAATTGAATGGCCATAGGTTCACACATGTCACCACAGCTTCGGCATTCAACATTTTGTTGCGCTAAGCACTTATCAGAGATATGTGCTTTTGCTTGCCAAGGCTCTCCCTGCTTTGGCTTAAAAATGGGTTCGGGGCAAACATCTGCACATTGATAGCAGAACGTGCATTCATCAATAGAGAAATCGACAGTGGGAAAACCACCATCGCCTACAATGATTATCTTAGTCTCACAATTCTCGATGCATTTACCGCAGCGAGTACAGTCATCTGTAAAGCTTTCTAAGTTGTTAATCCAAGGCAAACGAATCTGGCTTGAGTCAACTTTTCTTCTAGAGAACAGACGGCGTTTTGATAGATCTACCACTTAATACCTATAGATGTTGCTAAGATGTTGTAATTTTAGGTCAATATTCCATTGATATCTTGTAATTTGTCCTCATAAGTAGTGTAGTTTTAGAAACAATTGTATAAATACCCCCTAAGGGCTAATTGGGGGCATATATTGTCTTAGATCAATAAATTACGGAGCGAGTGATCACATATTGAATGGAGCTATGATTTTTGATGTGTGACAATACGATATCGCTGGCAAGTCATTTATCAATAGGAAGGCACTTTTGCTTATAAAACCGGTTTCATCTGTAACAAGTACGATAGCAAAATCCTTGCTCTCTATACTGCTGTTGTCGGTTGCTACGACTGGCTTTGCCATCTTTACTTTGGCTTCAAGCTTGAATGATGCGGAAGCGGTTAACGTGGCTGGTTCAATGCGAATGCAAAGCTACCGTTTAGCCCATGATATTCAAATAGAATCCGTCGATTACGAATCTCATATTCATGAATTCGAAAGTTCTCTTTATTCTCCATCAATGACCAATTTGGTCAGTTGGAATGTTCCGACAGACATCACAGAAGATTACTATTTAATTATTGGTCGGTGGCATGAACTGAAGCAAGTATTAAACAGTGAAGATCGCAAGCACTATCTCGTGTTGGTTGAGAACTTTGTTACTGAGATAGATGGCTTCGTTTTCAAGCTTCAAGAATTCTCAGAAGATAAGTTAATAAAATTGGCGTGGGCCGGTGGTGTTGGCTTAGGCGGAATTTTGGTCATATCTCTTTTTGTTGTTCATTTTGTACGTAAACAAGTTGTTAAGCCATTGCATGCGCTCGTTGGAGCCAGTCAGCGGATCAAAAACAGTGACTTTGAGGTAGAGTTAAAGGTCACCAATAACAACGAACTGGGTATTCTGACTAAAACGTTTAACTCGATGGCCAAAGATTTGGGCGTGCTCTATCGAAACCTTGAGTCAGTTGTAGACGCTAAGACAGTTGAGCTGCAAAACGCCAACCAATCTTTGCAGGCGCTTTATCACTCGTCACAAGAACTTACGGTTACACGTATCGCACCAGAAAACTTCCGAGCTATTCTGCAGCACCTAGTCAGTCTAGAAGGAATAGAGTCGTTAAGGCTTGAGATAGCTGATAGTTCGGGTCGTTCATTGATTATGGACGAAGGGTATGATTCGAACTTGGATTATGAAAAGTTTGAAATGAAGTTGGATGATAATGAGCTTATCTTAGGCTATTTATATTGTTCATATCATCATGGCCATTCAACCAAGACTCTGATTGAGAGCTTTATCCAACTGTTATCACGGGCGATCTATTATAATCGTGCGCAGAAGAAAGCAGAACAGCTTATTATTATGGAAGAGCGTGCAACAATTGCACGTGAACTACATGATTCATTGGCCCAATCACTGTCGTATCTGAAAATCCAAGTGACATTGTTGAAGCGCGTGATTGGCAAATTGCCAGAACAACAGCATCGAGAGCAATCTGAACAAATAGCGTCGGAAATCGGCAACGGTTTAGCTGATGCCTATACTCAATTACGAGAGTTGCTCACAACCTTTAGGTTGACAATAAAAGAGGGCAACTTCGGCGAGGCTCTAAGTACCATGCTTGAAGAGCTCAGTGAAAGAACAGATGCAAAGATTAACCTAACCAATAATCTTTCATCCATAGAGCTTGATGCACACAGTCAGGTTCACTTGCTTCAATTGATTCGTGAAGCAACAATAAACGCAATAAAACACGCCAATGCCGACTTGATAGATGTATGCTGTATCGATGAGGACGGTGAAGTATTAGTCGTGATTAAAGATAATGGAGATGGCTTTGACTCAAGTAGTTCCAAGACGAACCACTACGGGATGAGTATTATGCAGGAGCGTGCGGCAAGACTGAATGGCGACTTAACGATTGAAGCGGCTCAAGGTGAAGGCTGTACAGTCATATTGAAATATAAAAGTTTGAAGGAAGTTAAAGTTGACGATTTGTAAAGTAATGCTGGTTGATGATCATCCATTGATGCGCAGAGGTATAAGCCAATTACTGAGCTTTGAAGATGAATTCGAAGTGATTGCAGAAGCAAGTAACGGTACTGAAGCAGTCGCTCTTGCCCATGAAGAAGAACCTGATTTGATCCTATTGGATCTTAATATGAAAGGCATGTCTGGACTTGATACGCTGAAAGCACTGCGTACTGATGGTTCAAGCGCTAACATCGTTATTCTCACGGTTTCTGATAGCCCTGCAGACATTGAAGCGATCGTAAAGGCCGGCGCTGACGGCTACTTGTTAAAAGACACAGAACCCGATGAGTTAATCGAATTGCTTAAGCAAGCACACAGCGGTGACAAAGCTTACAGCAGTGTGGTTGCTCGTTACTTAAATGACGCTGGTAGTCGCAATGATATCTTCGACCAACTGACTGAACGCGAAATGCAAATCCTTCAAGAAGTCGCGAAAGGTTACCGTAACAAGCAGATAGCAGATCACCTGTTTATTTCTGAATCGACAGTTAAGGTACACATGAAAAGCTTGCTGAAAAAGCTACAAGTGCCTTCACGTACTGCTGCAACGGTTCTGTATCTAGAACGCTATGGTGAAATGAAGTAGGGCTTGTTCCTTTGAGATAACACTATTTCAAGCCTTACTGTTTATACATATCTCGATAGTTTTAACGATGTTGAGAAAATGAGATTAAAAAAAGGCGTTGAACTTATTAGGTTCAGCGCCTTTTGGTTTACGCATTTTATATCAGTATTGGTGTTCGTTTGTTCTTCGTTCTTTGAGATTAGAAACTTAAGGCTTACGCTGCCATTGGAACCAATACAAGCGTGCCGAAGATAACGGTAATAAGACCACAGATTACTGGTACAGAAGTACGTTTGACTACTTCAAATGGGCTGATTTTACCCATACCAGATGTCGCTACAATTACACCAGATACTGGTGAAATAGTACGGCCTAAGTTAGATGCTTGAAGCATTGGGATGATTAGGAACGCTGGGTTCAAGCCCATTTTCGCCGCTAATGATGGAGCCAGTTCTACGAATGCATAGAAAGGCGCGTTACCAGAACCTGTTGCGATAGCTGCAGCAACCGTTAGACCCGTCAGGATAAGCATCAATGCGATACCGCCTGCACCTGCCGATTCAGCAAGACCAATTAAGTTATCAATCGCACCAATAGACATTAGACCTTGAGCAAATACGCCTGCCGCAACCAACAGCATTACCACGCCTTTAAATGCGTCAGCCATACCTTGGTAACAAGAGTCTAAATCCTCTAGTGTTTTTTCGCCGTCAAACTTCTTAACAACGTAATCGATGACCGCGCCCACGAAGATAGAACCTACCACAATGGTATAGATATCAAGTGAAAGCCCAGGGATAGTCCGTCCGTTGAATAGAAAAACGCCGATGATAGGTAAGAATGGAAGTGCAGCGTAGAAAGCCGGTGCTGTTGTTTCGATTTCGGAAACGTCTACTTTTTCCATTGGCGTGTTTTCTTTCTTATCTAGATATTTGTTCCAGAAGAAAGCCGCACCTGCCATCACGATGATCGCACAGATAGAAACAGGCAGTACCGTTTGAACAGCAAACACATCAAGAGACATGCCTGATTTTTCTGCCGCGATAACCACATCACCAGAGGTTGGCGAAAGAATGATGGCAGCAGGTGACGCACAAACTGCAACTGCCGCTGGGCGAGAAATACCCATTGCCGTCATCATTGGGAATAGGGTTGCCATCAATAGCACACCAAGACCCGTTGCAGAACTTACTGCTAGAGACATTAGACACGCTACGATGTAAGCCGCAACAAGAAGTACATAGGGAGATTTGATCGCAGCAAGTGGTTTAGAGAACTGCTTCACTACCACGTTGTTCGCGCCGATGTGAGTCATGTATGAAGCAAAACCACAAAGAAGCATGATTTGCATGCCTAGGCCGCCCCCGCGGTACTGAAGCATGTATTTAACAAATTCTAGTGAGTCGGTAACCATGTTACCTGTTGAAGCGACTTTAGCTGGTAAGACTGTGTGACCAATAAGGCCAGTAATAAGAAGTAGGGCAAGGCCAGCAGTTAGTAATACACCCGCCGCTTTATAGCCTTTTACAATAAAGTAACCAACAGCAATAGTAATCACTAATCCGATCAAGAGCTCTAACATAGAAATCTCCACAAAGTTTAAAAAAATATAAGAAAGTGTTTCAGAATATGACAATGAATGTACAGAAAACGGCACTGTGGCACGAGGCATAGTTGAGGTTGATATGATCTAAGACAAACATTTTTTTTGATGTTAATTGTGGTTGTAAATCGTGATTAACTACTGTTGTTTAGATGTTAATAAACAAATTATATCGTTTGCTAGAATATAGCTTGGATCACTTTTGTTGTGCTAAGTTGCATATTAATGCTTTAATTTATAAAATTATGCTTTTTCTAACTTAGTGGTGGAAATCAAAAGGAAAGGGCTATTTCTTACATTTAGGAAGGTATTTTTGCATTCGAGGATTAGAGTCTGACGCCTACTTAATTGGGAAATAGCAGACGCCAGAGGAAAGTCACATAGAATTTACAGAGTGTGCTCTGTTAGTGACGGTAAGCTTAATTGATATTTACTTCCGGTTCTGAATTTGAATAAGCGGGCAGGTCGGCACATACCACTTTTTTACAGAAATGAATCATTCCACGTTGCGTCACCAATAACAGCTCTCTGTCGTTCAGTGGAATGTAAGTCATCGCATCTGAAGAGAGTACAGAACCTTCACTGATCATGACTTTTTCATAGAACGTGAGCTCTCTGTCTGGGATGATCTGTTCGTGTTGAGTCTCATCCAGCGAAATATCGTGTTGAGTGACAACGTAAGTGCCAGACGATGTGAAACCAGCCTCTTTAGTCGAAACATATAACAACTCGTAACTATTGTTCTTCTTAAATTCGATATTCACGGAAGCTTGGTTATAAATTATTTTCTCGGGCGGATTAACCACCGATGCCGTGTTGGCCAAATAATGACCTTTAAGGTGTTCTTTTGGAATAAAGGTTGTTAACCAGCCGACCAAAACACCCAATAGAGCCACGATTACGAATATCTGCTTTTCTTTATTCACAAGTAACTCCTTTAAATTCACTAGGGAAGCTCAAAGATTTTCCTGAATTATCTATGATGATCTTTCGACCTTTATATTCATAAAGAGTGACGTTGTAGAGTTCTTTAAAGGTGAACTCGTCGGTTTCGATTGTACAAGAGATAAAATGCTGCCCTGTAAGATCTTGACCCAAGCTATTTCTGTCTAAATAAGCAAACAAATAATGGGACAGACCAGCGGTTAATACAAATAAAGCAATTAGCGCTAACACATGGTTTGTCTTTTTCGTTGGGGCTGTTTTTTCTACCGTTGGGCTTTCTTCTATAGAGCTCTCTGTGGGTTGTGCAGTTTGTTGCGTGGGTTGAGCTTGAATTTTGCGCAATGCACGTTCTTTATCTTGTGTCACTTGTCCTGCAAATCGGTAGCCTTTACCGCGCTCAGTGACGATGATCATTCCGCTCTTATCTTCTAACGCTTTTCGGCAAATCGAGATGGTTTGCATTAGGCTGCCATCTTCTACGTAAATACCTTTAGACACCCACACCTGCTCAATAAGAACTTGGCGAGTGATCACCTCGTTGGGTCTCGAGATAAAAAACTTAAGCAGCTCTGATTCGTTAGAACCTATTGGGTACGTACGGCCCGTCTTAAAGTGATGGATTTCACTCTCTTCTAAATTGACCTGTATATCATCATTGATAATAAATTCAGCAGACATCTGGGTTCTCATTGTTATAAGCGTTCTAACCTAAATATAACAAATGTCGCTACAAATATAAACTTGCTGATTTTGGTGCCTTTGATATTTAAGGTTATGATTTAAAATGATTTATTAACCTAATTAGATTTCCTTATATACCTTTTTGAGGTTGTTTAATGCGGTTTCAGGTGCTTGCCGTTAGTAGCTATTGGATCATTAACGGGTGACGCTGATTTAGTGGGTGTGGGTTAATTGCTCAAATTTCTTACGTAGTTTTATCAACGTGTCATTCCAACTCTGTGTTGCCTTGCTCTCTGCGAATAAAAGTCGAGCTTACTTCCGACTCAATCGGCAACTCAAATAACGATAAATCGCATGACCACACCAGTTAAATGCGAAAGCTACGAAGGAGCTGTTTTGAAAGATTTCAATAAGCCATATATATGTGGACTAATTACGCTTGCCTTACTCGGCTGTCAGTCTGAAGACTCGACTCAAGAACCTGTTTCAGTATTGGTTCCCTACAACATTGATGAACTGCCAAAACCAAACGATGGATACGGGTATGACGACGACGGAACCATTACCGGAGTCGGTGAACACGCTGTAACTTTGTCATCAAAGAACGATGCCTATTATCAGGACTACAACAACTCATACGCCGCTTTAGATGGTTGGGGACTTTGTGCAGAGCCTATTTTAATTCCGCTACAAAGTATTAATTCTGATAAGCGTTTTCCACTGAATAATGAAACTTTATCGGGGAACGTGGTGTTAATTAATGAGTCAACTGGTGAGGAAGTTAGCACTCAAATATCAGCCGATGGTTCTAATATTATTATTCAGTGCGAGTCAGGATTAAAAGAAGGAACGACTTACTCAATCGTTGTGACTGATGGGGTAAAAACTGAATTTGACGAACCTTTAAAAGCAGACGCTAGCTTTGATGAATTGATTTATTCAGGTGTTCCGCTAGACAGCGATAAGGAAGTAAGCCTTCAGGAGCAGGTATTAAATGCGATAGATTCATATTATGCGCTGTATCCTGAGAAGGGTATTCCTGTATATGCAGCTCAATTTAAAACTCAGAGTTCATATTCGTCACTGGATGCGATGAGGGATAACCATATTGTTGAAGGAACGACTTTTTCTGGCGAACTCATCTTGATCGAAGATAAAACGACTAAATATGACCTTTATACTCAGAAACTAAAACTGCCATTTTATCTACCTTTCACGAAGAGTCGTGAATCTGAGTGCGATTACGACCAATATGAACCAAAGGCATCATGCCCGCCGCTATACGAATGGATGAAAACATCGACAGGCGGTTTTCCTACAGTAAATGAACCACTGCCAGTTGTTGTCCAGTCACAGATTGTCAATGCCGATGTTTACACACCAGCCCGTTGGGATGGGAAGACAACACTTCCGAGCGTTGTCTTTATTCATGGCGTCACGGCTGATAAATCTGCTGCGTCTCTAATGGCTAAAGATTACACAACACAAGGTTATGCCGTTGTAGCTATTGACATGCCCTATCACGGCGAACGTATGAGATACGATGTGAATGGTCTTGAAATCAGTGCTAAAGAGAACAAATCATTTTTCATCAATATCGACTCACCTTTCGCGCTTCGCTCCAATTTACAGCAGTCGGTTTCGGATTTCTTAGGTCTACGCTTTGCTCTGAATAATCAGCCATGGGTTGATAAGAGCAATATTCACCTAGTCGGTCACTCTCTGGGTGGGATCATGTCGGTGATGGTTAGTGAGTTTAGCCAAGACTCACCATTGTTTAAGTTCAAAACGGTTAACTTTGTTGTTCCGGGTCAGGGGCTTACCAATTTGGTTTTGTCTTCTCAGACGTTAGGGCCGGAAATGTCCGATGGGGTGAAAAAATCGCCGGATATACAGCGTAGTATCGCTGAAACTGTGATTCCGGAAAGCTGCGATGCAGAGAATAACAACCAAGAGTGTATTGAGTCATTAAACGAGTTTGTCAGTTTATCTTCCGAAAATGCTCTTACGGTTAACCAGTTAGAAAATGATATATATGACCTTCTTGTGACTGGTTTAAAGCAGGGTGTTCAGGCTGCTATTGATAGCTCTGACCCTGCGAGTTTTACATCCCGCCAAGCTAACAACAAACAACCAACGTTATTGCTGGCGGCAGTGGGCGACTGCGGTGAAACATGTGATGTTGGAGTGGATTATGTACCAGACAGTGTCGTTCCCAACTCAGCTCCAGACAACATAAGAACGGGAACTGAGCCACTAATTAAGGCTTTGGGATTAGCTCCAATTACGGGTACGACAGGACAGCCATTAACTACTACAGAAACCCGGGGGGTTATTCGAACGACCACGGGAGGGCATGGTACTTACCTATTCCCTTATGAGGGAACGATGGACGAATCAGGATTACCCGGATTCCCAGATTCTGAAGAGCTCAATTTTGTTTGGGATGCGACCAATACTCAGCAGGTTGCCGTTGCATCGATGGTAACAACAACGGGTGCATCAATCGAAATAGTGAACGAAGATCATATCGAAACAGAGGTGCCTCAAGATGAAGAATAAACTCTTATTGGGCACCGCAGCTGCTCTCATTCCTTGCTTAACAAACGCCGCAGGATTCCAACTTAACGCACAATCAGCAACAGGGTTGGGCCGTGCATTTGCGGGTGATGCTGTGATGGCAGATAGCGCCGCGATTGTTGCAAAGAACAGCGCTGCGATGGCTTACATCGAGCAACCAACACTCTCTGTTGGGGCTATTTATATCGATAGTGGTATTGATGTGTCTAATGTTAGCTACACGCCAATGATTGGTGATACTCAAACGTTAGATGATCAATCGTTAGATGCAGGGACGTTAGTCCCAAACATGCATTATGTTCACCCTATCGAAGGTTCTAAATTCACATTAGGTGCAACTGTGCATTCTAACTTCGGCACCGATGTTGAGTTTGACGAGTCGTTCGAAGCGGACGAGTTCGGAGGTAAAACGGCGCTTTCCAGTATCAACGTTGGTTTTGCTGTGGCTTACGAGTTGTCAGAAAAAATCAACTTAGGCGCGGGACTGGATGTCATTTACGGTGAGGGTGAGATATACCGCCAAGGCTTGCTAAATGTGGACGCAGATGGCTTCGGTCTGGGCACAAATGTTGGCGCGACTTACCAAGTCAACGAACACAACAAATTTGGTATTAGTTATCGTTATAGCCCAGATATCGAAGTAGAAGGTGATATTACTAAAGGTGGTGTCCCTGCCGACAAGATGAACGTGCCTTTACCAGATACTCTAGAGTTTTCCGGATGGCACCAAATCAACGAGCAATGGGCGTTCCATTACAGCCTGCAATGGGTGAATTGGTCTGAATTTGATTCATTAACGTCTGATTCTTACGACGATTCTATCAAGGAGTATCAATGGAAAGATGCGGGGCATGTTTCGGTCGGTGGTACATACACCATGTCAAAAAACATCGTGCTAAGAGCTGGCTACATGTACGACCTTTCTCCAACTGACGAACTCACATCGTTATCCATTCCTGATGTTAACCGTCATTGGCTCACCGTCGGAGGGACATATAACGTCACGGCCGCCAGTTCTGTTGATATTGGTGTCGGATTTATCATCGGAGAATCACAAGATATTGACGAAAGCCTGACGACGATCCCAGGAACGAGTTCCAATATAACTGCTGATGTGACTGCCGATGCACTCTTGATCGGTGTTCAGTATCAGCATCGTTTTTAACTTTTACTTTGGAGTTCAGAACGTAAAAATTTAGGAATCATATAAAAATGCAGGGCTCCACAGTGAGTTGAGCCCTTTTCCCATTATTAGCTGTTTTAGCATTATTTAAATAGCTGGAAGCTCATTAAGTAAGAAATAGCTGCTTAGAAAAACGTTTTAATTCAGACGAATTCAACGGTTATGGTTATTAAAAATGAAATTTACAAAGCTTAGTAAAACAATCTGTTTGGCACTGTTTGCCTTACATATCTCTCCATCGTTTGCCCAAGATTCAAACTTGATTCCTGTGACTATTGAAAAAGCTCACAAACGAGCATTCACTTCTTCAATCAACGAGGTAGGTAAAATCAGGGCAACGGATTCTGCTGCATTGACATTTAGTGCCTCCGACAAAATTCTTAATATCCATTTCAAAGATGGAGATTCAGTTAAAAAAGGTGAACTGATCGCTCAACTCGACAATACCAAAGCGAAAGCCGATCTCGACAAAGCTAGAAGCTCTCTAGCGTTAGCAAAGTCGAAATTAAAGCGAGTACAAGAATTACTAAAGAAACAGCCTGACTCTATGTCTCAGCAAGATGTGGAAGAACTGGGAGAACAGGCGAATCTAGCCGCGGCTGATTTCCGCCAGAAAGAAGCGCTAATGAACGATTACCTGTTGGTTGCCCCATTTGACGGGCAGCTCACTAACTTTAGCCATTCAGTAGGCAGTAAAATTGATAGTTCGACGGCACTTGTTAGCTTGATCAAACTTGATCCTGTCGAAGTTCAGTATTCCATTGGCCAGTCGGACTTGGGCAACGCAAAGCTTGGGCAGAATGTTTCCATCCAAGTTGATGCATTTGTTGATGAAGCGTTTTCTGGCGTGGTGGATTACATTGCGCCAGCGGTGGACGAGAGCTCAGGCCGTGTTGAAGTACACGCGCACGTGACTAACCCAGAGCATCGCTTAGTTCCGGGTATGTTTGCCAAAGTAAGTCAGATGACGAGTGAAGACTCCACGCAAATGGTGGTTTCCCAAAACTCAGTTCAAGCAAAAGATGCAGAGCGCTTTGTTTGGGTTGTGAATGGCGAAAGAATCGAGCAACGTATTGTCGAATTAGGCGTGAATACTAACGATGGTTACGTTGTTGTAGAGAAAGGCTTGAAGCTTGGCGATAACGTCGTTGTGACGGGACAACAGAATCTTAAGAAAGCGTCGTTAGTTAAGGTCATGAACCCAAATGCTGAACAGAAAACCGTTGAGCTAATAACGGAACCGACAAACAAAGACAATCCTCAGCAGACCGCAAAGCCTAAAGTAGAAAAGACCATAACACAGGTGGATGAACCCCATCCGATTGAGCCTTCGGTTGATTGGACGGAAGCATCGAAAGGCGTAGATGAAGCGATCATCGAAAACAGCGAGCAAGCAGAGACGAGCGCGGCTGTTGAGGATTCAACGAGCGAAACTCACACTAACGAAACACTAAGCAAGGAAGCTGTAACGAAGGAGAATCTGGATGAAGCTTCCTGAGATTTGTATTAAGCACCCTGTGTTTGCGTCAGTTCTGAGTATCACCATTGTTTTGCTTGGGCTTTTGTCGTTTCAAAAGCTCTCAATCCAGTACTTTCCAGAACATAAAACACCGTCAGCAACGGTAACGGCTGCGATCAATGGTGCGAGTGCGGAGTTTATGTCACGCAATGTGGCAGATAAACTGATCACCGCGGCAACGGGTCTTGATAGTGTTAAGACCATGACCACGGATTGTCAGGAAGGCACGTGTAATCTAAAAATCATCTTTGAAGATGACATTAATGACGTCGAATACACTAGCTTGATGAACAACCTGCGTAGCAGCGTTGAAGCGATTGGTGATTTCCCGCCGAGTATGACGGATAAGCCAACAGTAACGGATGACTCTTCTGATACTAGCATGCCGAGCAACATCATCACGTTTGTGAATACTGGCAAGATGTCTAAACAAGATATGTACGACTACATCAGCCAACAAGTCGTGCCGCAGTTTAAGCATATTCAAGGTGTCGGTGGTATTTGGGGGCCGTACGGCGGTAGTGAGAAAGCGGTGCGTGTTTGGTTGCAACCGGATCGTATGATGGCGCTCAACATGAGTGCTTCTGACGTTGTCGGCACTTTAAGTTCATACAACGCAACGTTTACCGCGGGTACCATCAAGGGGCAAGTGCGAGATTTCTCTATCAACCCAGTAAACCAAGTCACCAGCGTTGATGACGTGCGAGATTTGGTGGTTCGTGTCGATAACGGCAAGATCATTCGTATAGGTGATATCGCTGAAGTCAAAATGGGGGAAGAGAGCCTTACACCAAGTATTCTACGTGTAGACGACAACCTAGCGATGTCGATTCAGGTGTTGCCGCTAAAAAGTGAAAACCCAGTAACCGTTGCGAATAAAGTGAAGAAACAGATTGATGTGATTCAGCCTCAGTTGCCAGAAGGCATTGAGATGAAGATGGTTTATAACCAAGCTGATTTCATTAAAACGGCAATTGACGAAGGTTTCATGACTTTAGTGGAAGCGATTGTACTTGTTTCTGTTGTCGTCGTTCTGTTCCTCGGTTCTGTTCGTGTGGCTTCGATTCCAATCATCACCATTCCAGTATGTGTGATTGGTGTGTTTGCCGTGATGCATGTACTTGGCTTTAGCATCAATGTGCTTACTATTTTGGCAATCATCCTTGCTATTGGTTTGGTGGTCGACGATGCGATTGTCGTGGCTGAAAACTGCTATCGTCATATCGAAGAAGGTGAAACGCCATTTAATGCTGCAATTAAAGGGTGTCGAGAGATCGTCTTTCCAGTGATTGCTATGACGTTAACATTGGCGGTTGTTTACTTACCAATTGGCTTGATGGCGGGCTTAACCGCTGACCTGTTTAGACAATTTGCTTTCACGTTAGCAGCAGCGGTCATTATTTCTGGGTTTGTGGCGTTAACGCTTTCGCCAATGATGAGTGCTTATTTAATGAAGCCTGTATCAACTCCGGCGAAGTGGTATCAAAAGGTTGATGCGAAACTGAATGTGTTATCGGATTTATACACCAAAGAACTGGGCAAATGGTTTGATCGTAAGGCTCTGATGAGTGGTATTGCTTTGGTACTAATCGCTCTGTCTGCCTTAGCGGTTTGGAAAATGCCTCAAGTATTACTTCCAACGGAAGATACCGGTTTTGTTGAGGTGACTTCTACGCCACCAACTGGTGTTGGCCGTCAGTACCATTTAGATAACAACGAGCAGCTTAACAGTGTGTTCAAGGGTAATAGTTCAGTAGAAGCGAACTTATCTTACATTGAAGGTACACCGACCAATCACGTTCTGTTGAAACCATGGGGTGAACGTGACCAGTCAGCTGATGAATTGGTAAACGAGTTTATCGCTAAAGCACAAAGTTCAGTCTCTGCTTACGGCATGTCCTTCAAGGTGCGCTCAGCAGATAACCTAAACATCGCTACCAACATGATCCTTGAATTGACAACGGTTAACCGTGATACCACTGTGCTGTCTGAAACCGCGAGCGAAGTCGTTAACGCGCTTGAGGATTACGAGGGCGTAACCAACATTAAGAACTCGATGTTGCGTGACCAGTTACGCTATGACTTATCGATTGACCGTAATGCGATTGTGTTGTCTGGTGTGGATTACGGCAATGTCACCAATGCGTTATCAACATTTCTGGGTTCAGTGAAAGCGGCGGATTTACAAGCGGATGACGGTTATACATACCCAATTCAAGTTCAAGTAAACCGAAGTGATCTTGGTGATTTCAAGGTGCTCGATAAGTTGTATGTGGATTCACAATCGGGGCAAAGGCTTCCGTTATCCCAATTTGTTTCAATCAAACAAGTGACATCGGAATCTAACTTCAAGACGTTCATGGGTAAAGACAGCGCTGAAATTACGGCTGACTTAATGCCCGGATACACGGCAAGTGATGTTAAAGCCTACATTGATGATACGGTTCCAAGCTTATTGAAACCGGCGCAGAGCTACGAATTCAATGGCATCGTTAAAGATCTAGTTGATTCAACCGCCGGCGCACAAGTGCTGTTCGTATTGGCGTTGATTTTCATCTTCCTGATTCTAGCGGCGCAATTTGAAAGCTTTGTCGACCCTATGATCATCTTGTTAACGGTTCCATTATGTATTGTGGGCGCGATTTTGACGCTGTCGGTATTTGGTCAAAGCCTCAATATTTACTCCAAGATAGGGTTGCTGACACTGGTTGGCCTAGTGACCAAGCACGGTATCTTGCTGGTGGAGTTTGCGAATGAGAAACGTAAGTCTGGCGCCAGTGCGCAAGAAGCGGCGATCAGCAGTGCTCGTTCGAGGTTGCGTCCTATCTTGATGACCTCACTCACGATGATCCTAGGTTCATTACCGTTAGCACTGGCTGATGGCCCTGGTTCATTAGGTCGAATTAATATTGGTTTAGTACTGGTCGGTGGATTATCTGTCGGAACTTTCTTCTCATTGTTCTTAGTGCCTGTCGCGTATGTCGGTATGGCGAACCTAAAGCAAATGGATGCGTTGACTCGATTAAGAACCAAACCAGCGTAGCGAGATGCTTTAAATTTATCTAGATACTTCAAGGCCCTCATTGTGAGGGCCTTTTGCTATTGTGGGCTAGATTAAGTGAGGAAAGCGGTGAGGGCGGTTAGAAATCGTAGTTTAGATTCATTGAGCTGTAGATTTCGGCGTTACTTTGATCTGAGGCGACAGTGGTGTTGTAAATGTATTCGGTATCAAACGTCAGTGCTAAATTACCCATCAGAATGTTCTTCAAATAGCCTTTTAGGTTGTAGTTTGTGTTCTCTTCACCGTAGGCCATGTTTGCAGTTGCACCCATAGAAAACGTTTCTGTAAGTGTTAGCGATCCATCAATACTGGCATTAACGATCAGCTCGTAGTTTTCTTTGTTTGGGAACTCTTCATCGGAGGGTTGTCGTTGACTGATTCTGTAACCCGGACCCGCAGAGCCTTGAAGCTTGATTCTTTCTGTATCGTAAAAGTGACGACCCAATCCGGTCGCGGTAATGAATTGCTTACGATAGGTACCATAGTGATCGTGTTCAAAACGTGTTGTCGCGACCAAATAGGTGATTTCGTTCAAGTCATAGCTGATGCCATAGTTGGTGGTATAGCGATTGGTACCGTCTTCGTCGTTTTCAGCATCGGTATAGTAGGTATCAAACTGAACTCGTTGGCCCCAGTTCTCTTTTTTGTATCCAATAGAGATTCCAGAGTTGATCGACAAAGATGAGCTGGTGTTTTGTGAGTAGATAAACCCAAGCTTGGTCAAGGTCGTAAAAGGGGATTCTTTAGCTTCTTCTTGTAATTCAGAACCTTCGCTTAATACGACTTGGTCCTCGACTTCCACTTCTTCAACCTCCTCTCCAGCCTCTTTTCCAAATATGGGCATAGAGAACGCGATGAGAGCTAAAGGTAGCTTTCCTAGGTATCGTGTGTATGAAACTGTGTTTGTTAATGGGCGCGTTGTTTGCGAGATAGCGTGTGTCGACATAATGGTTTGGTATATAAAATGATAGAATACGACGAACGCAAGGTTAGTCGTGAAGAGTCGCCAATGATTGAATCGAAAAAGCTAGTGAGTTACGACGCCATAGGTAAAGGCGAAAAAATCGTTTTTATCGCTGAGAACCCGCTACCTCGATGAGGATTGAAATCTTCAATGTGGACAAAGAATTCAAGTATCTCAGAAGGTTTATCGTCTTCGATTAATAAGAACTCGAGTAGCCCTTGTTCGACATGGCATGAAACTATGGTCTCGCTTGATTGATCTGCAGAAATCCGTTCAACATTGATCACAACGCTCGTCTCGGGTAAGACATTGAAAGCATCTTGCGCACATTTGAGAATACAGCTGCAGACATACTCTCGATATAAAGCATTGCTTTCAGAAAGAGACATCGTTTCAAGCTTCACTTCACCTTGGCACAATACCTTTTTTTCTTTAGGGATCACGTTGTGCTTATTAACCTGAATATTGATTTCTAGCAGGTGACCATTCTTATAAGTATTGAAGTTATGGTTAATCAGCTTAGTGTCGGCTACCGCGGCGTTAATCGAGTTCTGCTGAGCTTCGGAAAGGGCAGAAAGCTTTGCTTCACTATCGTTGTTTAATATACCTTTCGATAATTGATTGCCCTTGGCCCAGTAACTGTAGCTTTGAACCCAATGCACAAACTCTGTCTTGTATTGCTCGATGTCCTGTTCGGCGGCACGCTCAATATTGTTGGTGAGGGTGTACAATTTCGACTTGTTGCCTAGCAGCATATCTAGCCAGCTAGGCTTGTACTCATCGAGTGCTTCCATGGCTTTGACTTTATGATCGAATCGAACTGTTGGCATTACCGGAGCAGGCTCCATCGCAATCGACTCCCAATTCATTTTTGGGGTCGGAATGGTATGCACGGATTGGATTAAGTATAGGTGCTGATTGAATAAGTTCACTTCACTTACAGCGTCCTCAAGTTGTTTGGTATTCATCTACATTCCTGTCGACTGTTGTTCTTGTAATTTGGCGCTTAGTTTATGGTCAAAGCGCGCGAACAGTATTTAAATGAATGTGAATGATCTTTCGTGAGGTTACTTGATATTGGTTTAGGAATATTTCGACTGTGGAGAGATTAGCTTCTGTTTATGAGGGAGGAAGCGGCACATCGAGCCTGGCACAAAATGAACTCGAAACAACATGACAGGCAAGAAAAGCGAAACCCTGCGTTGAAAGCAGGGTTTTTATTGAATCAGTACTGAGTGACTGGTTAGGCAATGTGCGTCATTTTGTTAAGCACAAAGGTTTCAATACAGTTTTCAGTCGCAGCCATGTACTCGGCGATGTGTTGGCTCGCTAAGTGTTTCTCTAGATGAGCTTCAGAATCCCAGTTCTCATGAAAAACGAAGTGAGCAGGGTTACTGTTATCTTGATGGAGGTCGTAGTTGATACAGCCTTCTTCGGAGCGGGTTTTATCGATCAATTTAATCATCTCTGATTTAACTAGCTCAGTTTTATCTTCTTTAGAGACGATCGTTGCAATAATGGTTAGCTTAGTCATTGTGAATTCCTAGGGCAATAAATCTCTGGGTCCGGGTAATATAAGTATCTATAAACCAAAGAAAAAGATACGATCTATCCAATGACTATGGCTGTTTGTGTCCATAATTCTCTTTGTAATCGCGAGATTATTAATGAATTACGCTCATAAGAAAGCCCGACACTAAGCCGGCCATCTTAAAAAGTGAATGAATTAGTTACTGAAATCAGCCTTTACCCAGATCATACGATGGTCAGAGGATACATCCTTGCCGTTACCATAATCACCAATTCGTGAGTCATTGAATAGTTTGCGTCCTTCTTCATACGAAGCTGACCAATAAACACCAGATTCAACAATGTTTAATGTAGCTGACGGCAGTGCGTAATCAACCGCAAGTCCAAACGTCGAAGTTATACGGTTTGGTTGTGGGTGAGACGATGACTTATCTACCGCATGTTCAGCTGCGCCATAACTAGTAGGGTATAGACTGCCGTTGGTGACTTCTTGATTAACTAACGAGTCGTTATGCAAGTCTTGCATTACAGAGCTAATGCCGTCGCCATCAACAGGATCTAGGTTTTGGTCACCCATCATAACAAAGTGCTTGCCTTGCTCTAGGCCACCTGTTTTTCCAGTGTCATCATAGATGAACGACTTGTTTTGGATGTATTGGTGCCAGAAGTCGACTTCTGCTGCGTTTTGCTCAATGTTCTTACCCACATCAAAAGCTGGAGGAGTAGGGTGTGACATCAACAAGTGAACGGTTTCTGTCCCGTTTTTAGTTGGAATTAGGATCGGCGCGTCAACGTGGTTTTTTGACGATAGACGAACTTCTTCCCATTCAGCTGCTGTGTACCACTCGTCGCCACAGTCCATGCCGACAGGGAACTTACTAGGATCATCACACACTGTGATTGTTGGGATGGTTGCACCTTCAAGATCCTTCCATTTGAATTCTTGGAATGTACGAGTGTTTGCCGTGTCTATCTCATATTTAGACATTAGAGCAAACGCGTACTGACCGTGGTAGAAACCGAAGCCCCAAGCGTCACCGGGAAGTGTTCCAAAATTACCGTCATTGTCTAAATCAAAACCAAATTCGTTCAGCAAACCTGTATTGGTCGAATAGCTTTCAAAATATGGGTATGAGATTGGTTCTAGGTTCGCGTCGCCACCTGCACCTTCGATACTTTGAGCAACAGAAAGGTAGTTCTTCTGGAAGCCTTCGAGCGCTGATTGGTCGGTACCAGTACCATTATTGTTAAATTCAGCCATCATCAGCACATCAGGTCGATTCTTTTGAATCACGGCAGCGACGTTGCGGATCTGGATAACCTTGGCAGCTGTTACTTTGTCAGCGTCATCAATCGTGTTATCCAAATAGTCGGTTACTATTTTTGTTTGAGCGCTTGGTTCAATCTGCATTTCTGTTACAAGGTCTTCGAAGGTGGCACGATCAAAAGACAAGTTATAAGTCGCGATCTTTACTTCTTCAGGTTGAACGTAATCTGTGTCACTGCTGCAACCAATCAAAAGTGCAGAAGAGATGGCGAAAGCGATAGATGTTTTTAACAATTTCATAAAGTGGGTCCGCTAATTGCTGAAAGAAATTTGGGACGCGCATGTTATGAGATGGATATCATTCTGTAAGTGATTCTTGTCACAGGCAAGGCTCTGAAGTGACATCTTGTTGCATTGAAAATGTGACATTTGGAACTAGTGTCTGTAATTAGAATAAAGACTTAAAATTCATAAATTTAATTAGAACTGTGAATTAAAAAAGCCCTCATAGCAATATAAGGGCTTCAGAATAAGAATCAAACTGTGTTGTTATTGGTGTGTTAAGCGTATTTTTTTGCTTTAAGCATATTGTTCCACTGTCATCGCCCAATTTTTCTTCTGTTGTTCGAAATTCATTTTGATTTGCTGGTAACGAACTTTAAGAACTGAGTGTTCGTACTTCTTCACAACGTCTTCACGTTTACTTTCAAGTAGCTGCTTTTTGACTTCGTAGTACTCGTTCATGTTTGATACTAGAGCATCGAATTCTTGCTGAAGCTTGTCTGCGATTTGTTGCTTGTCGGCACGGTGCATGATTTTTTGCTGTGTGCGTTTGAGTAGCATTGACGCTTCGGCTTTCTCAATGCGAGCTTGAGGGGTCTTCTTAAGCTTACTTGTCAGTCCCATCAATGAAGCACTTTTGATCAACCACTTTGTAGGATCGTATTGCCACCAGTAGATGCCGTTACGGTAGTCGTTCTCAAAAATGTGGTGGAAGTTATGGTAGCCTTCGCCAAAAGTTAGAACCGCCAACACACCGTTATCGCGGGCCGTGTTTTTGTCGGTAAAAGGTTGGCTACCCCAGATGTGAGCAAGAGAGTTAATGAAGAATGTTGTGTGGTGGTTAAGTACCAAACGAACAGCGCCTACGATTAACAACATGCCAAGTACGTCACCGTAAATAACACCTAAAGCGATAGGAACACCGAAGTTCATCAGCAATGCCAACAGAACATAGTGCTTGTGCTGCCACATAACAATCTTGTCTTTTTTAAGGTCACGGCAGTTTTCGTAGTTTTCGTACATTGAAGTGCTGTAATTACGAATCATCCAACCAATGTGTGAGTACCAAAACCCACGTTTTGCAGAGTATGGGTCTTTGTCGTTGTTATCGACATGCTTGTGGTGTACACGGTGATCAGAAGACCAGTGTAGCGCGCTGTTCTGCAGGGCAAATGCGCCACCTAATGCAAACAGGAATCTTAGGCTTGAATGTGCTTCAAATGCCTTGTGTGACCATAAACGGTGATAACCCGTCGTGATTGAAAGGTTACAGAACGTAAAGCAGATCGCTAGCCATATCCAATGCTCCATACCATAGCCAAAAAAGTAGCCATAAACGGGAGCGGCTACAACAGCAAGCAGCATACTAAAAGAGAATACAAAAATATTGAGCCAGATTAATGGCGGCTTTTTTGTAGATTGTTTGTCGGCACTATTCATTAGCAAATTTCCATTGGGCTTACATCTGTGCGCTAGAATATCAGCGTACACGTGTAAGTCAATATTGAAAGTGTAAACGTGTATTAGTATGTTTTGCTTAAATATTGTATAAAGGTAGTGTGAAATGTAGTAGCAAGTCATAAATGGAAGTACTAAGGGCTAATAAATGGAAATTAAGGTAGCTGAATATAAAGATTATGAGCGGATTGCCCAATTACACGCGGATAGCTGGAAGCTATATTACCGTGGCATCCTTGCTGATGATTACTTAGAAAATGATGTTTTGGAGGACAGATCTGTTATTTGGCAGACTCGTTTGATTAATCCTCCTTTCAACCAACATGTTTTATTGTTAGAAGAAGGCGGTTTACTGGTTGGTTTCGTCTGCGCGTTTGGCAATCACAACTTTGAACGAGGTACGTTCATTGATGCGTTACACGTAGACAATAATTACCGCGGTCGCGGTGTAGGCAAGCGTCTATTGTCTGAACTATCGAAGTGGTTACAGCAATACTATTCGGATTCAGGGCTTTACCTAGAAGTGATGTCTGAAAATCGCCAAGCTATCGCGTTTTATGAAGCAATTGGAGGCAAAGAAGAGCTAGAGCAAGTTTGGAATGCACCATGTGGTAGCCAAGTGAACGAAAAAGTGATTTCTTGGAACTCTCCCGTTGAACTTGAACAGAAAACAGCAAGCGTCGTGTATTCTTAGACGATTCTTGTTGAATACTGGTTCCTTGCTTAATTGCAACGCTTACCAAAGCTGAAAAATAAAGATAAAAGCCCCGAGCATTAAATTGTTCGGGGCTTTTTTGATTGGAGTAGTCGTCTTTTTTGTTAATCGCTAAGGTGCGTGAAATACTGGGTGATTAATCACACCATGTGATCTTATTCCTACCACCTTTCTTCGAAATGTAGAGTGCTTGGTCGGCGTCGTCGATAAGTTGCTCGACAGAACCAAGGGCCTGAGGTGCATGTTTTACACCGATTGAAATCGTTACCTCTAACCTAAGGCGAGAAGGGGACTCTAAAAGGGAGTTAACTAGCGATTCAATTGAAGCCTTTGTTTCCCCTTGCACCATCACCAAAAATTCTTCACCCCCGTATCGAAAGCAGTTACTGCTCGTCGGTAGTCGTTTTTGAATCTCATCAGCCAGTTCTTTTATCACCATGTCGCCCATTTGATGGCCGTAGGTGTCGTTAATTGATTTGAAATGATCAACATCTATCATTATCGATGTAATGGATAACTGACGGTTTATGCTCGGTTCTATGACCTGATGAAGATAAAGGCGGTTGTAGCAACCTGTTAGCGCGTCTTGATAAGAAAGGGCCTCAAACATATTGGATTGTTTGCGAAGCTGAATCGCTTGTTTGCGCAACTGCTCGGATTGAGCAAAACGCTTGTGTACTTCTAAGTCACGTCTTATACAGGCCGCTGAGATTAGGATGTAAGCCGAAATATAAACGGAAATTGTTTCTATTTCATGCTTTGGCTCTGCTTCATAAAGCAGTGGCGCAAGGCCGATCAGATAAGCCAAAAAGATAAACGACAGCGTAAAGATACTGTATTTGGCTGACAATCTTGAAAATGTGCCAATGTAGATCATGACGAGAATGATACCACCTTGGTAATCGAAATTATTCAGATCAATCGCAAGCCGACCGACATAGACTAAGAAAAGTGAGCTAACTACAAGGAAAGTACTTTCTACCAGTTCCAAAACGTTGGGTTTGTTTGTAATGCAGTATCTGGCGACAGCCATCATCAATAGAAAAAGTATGACTCGGAAAATGATAGGTGTAATGCACTCGCTACCAAAGTGGATGTAGTCGGTGATGATGAAAGCACAGAATATTGAGATCGGGATGTAGATGAAATTTATGTACGGCAAATAAATTTCATTATCGAAATAGGTTTTAAATCTTTGATTCTTGAACCCAGAATAAGAGCGCATTGAGAAATTAGCCGAGATGAATACACAATAATTTGCGTAGTATGTCACAGTCTTTGGGATTGTAAACGACCGTTTCTATAGATTTGTCAGTATGTTAGCTAGATCAACAAACGGTAACAGGCAATATTCACGCTCTATCATCGATAGAACGTGAATATATTAGAGGCAGGTGTAAGAGTGGTAAACAGAAACTAAAGTAGATTAATAAAAACTAATAGCGATTAACGCTTGTTCTTCAAGTAACGCTTACGACGCTCTTCTTTTTTCTTAATCTGTTGTTCGGCTTTCAGCGCAGCCGCTTCTTCAACTTCGATCAGCTCTTGTGTGATCATTTCTGGCAACTCAAGAGTTACCTTACCTAAAGTGCCATTACGCAATTCGTGAAGCAGGATTTCTGAACATTTGTGAATGTCTATGTGGCCACCTGCACGAAGTGCACCACGCTTACGGCCAATCGCTTCCATCAGTTCGATGTCAGACTCAGGCAGCTCTTCAATTTGGTAGCGCTCTTGCAAAAGGTTAGGGTACTGCTTTGCTAGGTACTCTACTGTGTAAAATGCCACTTCATCGTATTCCATTGCCGTATCTTTTACAGCACCTGTTGCAGCCAAGCGGAAGCCACTGTGTGGGTTTTCCACTTTAGGCCAAAGGATCCCTGGAGTGTCTGAAAGGATCACGCCATTCTGCAGGTTAATGCGTTGCTGACGACGAGTTACCGCAGGTTGGTTACCAGTAACCGCGATCGTACGTCCCGCCAAACAGTTGATGATGGTCGATTTACCCACGTTTGGGATGCCCATGATCATTGTACGAATATTCTTGCCCATCTGTTCACGGTGCGGTGCCAGCTTACGTACTAGCTCCATAACGTGGTTAACTTCTTCTTTTACGCTAGTCGTAATCGCAATCGCTTTAACGCCTTGCTCTTTCTCGAAGTGTTCAATCCAACGCTGAGTCAGTTCAGGATCGGCAAGGTCACGCTTGTTCAACACTTTTACACAAGGCTTATCGCCGCGCAGTGAAGAGATCATTGGGTTTTCACTACTAAACGGGATACGAGCGTCCAGTACTTCGATGATCACATCAACCTGTGGGATAACTTCTTCGATTTCTTTGCGGGCTTTATGCATGTGGCCCGGAAACCATTGAATAGACATAGAGATAAACCTTGATAAATATATTTGCTGCACATTGTAAGGGTTGGATGATACGTGTAAAGGTATATCTATCGCGACCTTCAATGAGCTCTGTGAGTTTGCTTGAAGTATAGACGGCTTGGTGATGCTTATTTAGCTGATGATTAACCTGATGAAAGTGGGCCCGCTAATGTTGTGACGTGTAAAAAGCCGCTATATCTTTCAAGTCTTGGTCATTGAGCTTGCTTAGTTGTGCTCGCATCATATCTGCGTAGTCGCCTTGTCTTTCCCCATTTTGATACGCTTTCATTGTATTAAAGAGGTAGGTTGGATCTTGACCAGAAAGCTTAGGATAGGAGTTATCAGCCGAAGGGCTGGTGGGGTTATGACAAAAAACGCAGCTTGGTGATTTCACTTTACCTAATTCAGGATCGCCATCATCAGAGGCATAAAGGCTAGAAGAAAAAGCGACTAATATTAGAGCGAAGGATGGGTAATGCATGTTTTTGTTCCGGTAAAAACATGATTATAAAGCTGACCTTAAGGGGAAGCTCAAGTTCTATTTGCTCTAGATGAGCAATTACATGGGGTTAGAGTGAATTTTTACAGCTTTGTTAGGAAAGTCATGTACAAACCGGAGCAGCTAAGCTTTTTGAGAAGCTGTGAGTCATAGAGCCGAAATGTGTCGTGAGGCTTAAGTTTTTGTGATGCGCAGTTGTTGGATATCAGAGCAGAAACTTGTTAAGGGGGGACGTGGCCCAAGCTTTGAAAGGGAACTTTCGTCAACTGTCATCGTGCTTGTAGGTAACTGTAATTTACTATTATCTTTGGATTGTAGTTATACTTTGAGCTTTATATCAGGTTGTATAATAGTCTCTAAACTATTGATAAAATATGCTTTTCTTATTGCTTCTTTGCGGTTTGTGACATTTATTTTTTTATATATATTGTATACGTGCGTCTTTACCGTACTTTCTGAAATAAATAGTTCGTTTGAAATTTCTAAATTTGAATCGCCTCTAATCACGCGCTTGAATATTTGAACTTCTCTTTTAGTAAGGCTAGATAGTATTACTTTCGACTTGAAAGTGTAATCGTGTCTATTAGATAGAATATGTGACATTAACTTTCTTGGTAGCCACAAATCGTCGTCACACACTGTTTTTAAACAACGGGTAAGGTGATCAATAGGAGCGTCCTGATAGATGATTCCTTTTATATTAAACAAGTTGAATAGTTGCATTACGGTAATACTCTGTCCGGTAATGTCAGCAGGAACATCGTAGACTACCCATTTCTTTGATTCTATTTTTGATAAAATGATGTTGATATCTTCGATATTTGCCAATAGTAAGTAGCTAATAAGGACGACATCGAAAGTCTTATGGTTACTCGAGCGCTCAATGCTTGTCATGCATTCTCTGCTAAAAGAAAAATCACTGTATTTTTCTATTTCGCGCTGAATAAACTGGTTGTTAATACCGTTGTCACCAATTAGGAGCATGTGCTTCAAATTATTTCTATGCATAACTTATTCCGAGCCTGGTAAATCATGTTTTGATTCTATGACGTTGTGTTTTATAAAATTGAGCTCTCCGGCTTAATTTTTACATAATTGCATAATTACGGTTGCTGTGAAAGTCGGGGTTCAATAGAAATTTGTAATGTATCGTCATATTGACCTCCTGGTTTGTTCTCTGTTTCACCAATGACAAAATTCAAAGGAATAGGTTGACCAATCGTAGCGGAAAGACGTTGAATCCTTGCATCCAGTTGCTCAAGATTTACTCTGTCGCTATCGAGGGACAATTGATATGGAATGTCCCATTTGGTCTCATTAGATTCATGACGCAGCATTCCTTGGTGGGATGATTCCAATACGATGGTATAAGCTGTATTGCTTTGAACCCATAGGTTAGGTGCAGAACGAATAACCTTGTTTGAGTATAAGGTTCCTAGATCAAGGTCATAATGTTGTTGGGTTAATCCATAAAAATGAATTTTCGCAGCAGGAGGAACGGTAACCGATACTGGGATGGAACTAGGGCTAATTTCTATTTGTTGACTATTTGATGTATAAGACGGCGAGACTTCCAATAACCCCCGATAGGTTCCTGATGCTAACCATTGTTTGCTCGGAAATCGCATTTGTATCGTTGCCGAAGGTTGGCTGTCGGTTAATGATAAGTGCCATTGATTAGCCACTGGCATACCGATCTGTCCACTCCACTCAAAGTTGAGTTTGTCTTGGTTTGACCCTTTTAACGAGCGGCTTGTATCGTTAAGCTGCAAAATTAAGCTTAAGTTGCAGGGTTCGCCAATTATGTTCGCATCTATACGGTAAGTGTTTATTGTTGCGAATGTGCCTGCGCTGAAAACATCATATTGTGATTTCGATGAGACGGATTGAATAGTCAACGCACTAGCTTCACATGCCAATGCCGAAGGTACATGGTTTATGGCTATGAGGAACAAGGATCCCCAAAGTACTTGTTTATTCGACATACACATCTCCTAGTCTTATCAAGTTGTTACTGCGTTCACTGAGGGAAATGATGACTGACTCTTGTTCTTTAGTGTCTAGTACTAATTGATATTTACCTGGCTTTAACCCAGAGATTGCAAATATGCCGTTACGATTTGTAAAGAAGTCAATTGGCAACTGTTTTGCCTCACCAAGGTAATGTGCTACGCCAGCGACAAGTGAAATAGGGTTGTTACTTTGACGATCGAATAGCTTGCCAATAACGGTTAATACAGCATCAGATCCAATCTGGAGTTGGAAGCCCCTTTTGTAACCCGGCTTAATCCAAAAAGCGCCGTCGCCTAAGTCATACCCTGGTGGCAAGTTATCGACCTCGTAACTGACTACTTGGCCATTATAAGCAACAAGGTCAGGAACCATGGCACTTGCATCTCCTTTAAGATAAACGCGTGCGTACTCACCCTCTTTTGTGGGATCGATAGCCACGTCATTCTCTTTAAGGCTCTTATGTTTGCTGACAATAGCAAATGCTTCGCGTACTGGTCTGCCGATCGTCACAGATGAGCCCGCAAAAGCAATGGCACTACTAATGGTCACGTCAGTACTGTGGTTTCGTGTTTCACCACTAATGTCTTCAAGCCGCGAAGCGTGGGTTGCATTTAATTCATAGCGGTTTGCCGTGTAGTTAATTCCGGCATCCATATCGGCATCCGTTTCTTCGTTATTAATGACACTCGCAAACGCTGATATCCCGCCTGTGTTACCAATATTATTTTGATAGCTGTAATCTAAGGCGGCTTCATTGAGTTCTGTGGTGTATCGACCGACGACACGAGTTTGTCGACTAAGAGGCCAGCTAACGGTGACTGTAGTGCTGATATCATCGTCTTCGGTTGCGTTGTTCCGATAGTTAACGCGTGCGCTCCAGGTGGCGGGTGTATCAAACAGTCCGTCCGATAAACTCGGGCTAATCAGCCAATAATCGTTCTCTTTGTCTACTCCTGAACGATAATTGAGCGTCATGGCGGCACGTAAGGACTTGCCAAGATAAATGGAGCTGAATGCAGAGACATAATGAGTGGTTAAGTTGATATCGATATCGGAAGCATCAAATCCTGAAACCCCAGTAAAATTGTTGGCCAGATATTCATAACTGAAACTCAGTTGTGGGGACAGCGTGTTCGTATTGGAAAACTCCGCATCGAACGCAAATTTGTAAGCGTCGCCAGTTCCAAATGTAGGGTGTTCGCTAAGAGAAGCAGTGAGTTCAGTGACGCCCCATGTAGAAGCGAGTAACGCAGTGGCACCATATTGATAAAGATCTTCACGGGTTTGAAAGTTCGTACCTAACGTTAACCAAGGACTAATACCCACATCAATATAACCATGGAAAATGCGCTCGTCGGTTAGGTACTCTAGTTGTCCATTTTGTAATTCAGAAGGCGCTCCATACATGATGCTATATTCAAACTCACCGCTATTGAGCAAGTCGTTACCGGTCGCAATAGAAAACTCGATGCGTTCTTCATTACCGGAGCGGTCGGTGATGACGAGTACAATATCATTACTACCTTGTGCAAGGGGGATATCACTAAGGTTATAGCTACCTGCGCCTAGAGTTAATCTTTGGACTGCGATCCCATCAATATAGACATCGACATTTGATGCTCTTTGAAGCGTGAATGATTGATTGGCTCGTGGTCGTGCATTTCTGGTTGGAATGAGCGTAAAATCTCGAGTTAAACCAATACCAAGTATGTCTGTGCTGTCCTGAAAAGATTGACCACTGTTGTACATATCGCCGAGCACAAGTCGTGTTCCTTGTTCGGCAAAGTCAATATTAAGACGAGATCCTTCTCTTACGTATCGTGAATCTTGTGATGAGCTGTTTTCTAGATAGGATTCATACTCAAAGTTTAGAAAACCAATGTTAAGTGCTGAATCGAATTGGCTGCGATAAAGATCCTGTCTTGATGAGTTTTGATCGACATATTGGCTCTCATTGGCAGAAAGGGCAAAATTAATGTACCCACTAAACAGGCTTGGTTCAGCATAGTTATAAAAATCATCTGCGCCGTCCATAGACAATTGCTGGGTTAAGCCAAATTCAGGCGGTACTGTCACGATACATTCTAATGATGAGAAATCGAAACTCAGCCCCAGTCCTACGCTCTCGAAGTCGTTCTGTGACAGCATCTCATCGTCAGTCGTATCATTGAGCTTCCCAATGCCCTCCTGAGTTACGACGGACGAAAGGAGGGAGAGTGTACTTTCCTTAGGTAACAAAATTTCGTTGTTTGCGGTAATGATAATGTCCGCTTCCCCAAGTATGGTGTCACTTATCCTTAGCAACGAGGTAAGTTGAATATCTCGTCCTGTTGGGTTTAAGACCATTTCTTGGCCCCAAGCAGTAGGACTTAAGGCGGCACAATAAAAAAGTACTAATCCCAAGACATACAAAATTTGCCACATCTTGTGATAGGGTTCAGTTTTCATGCCCATGATAAGTGCCCACTGGTAAGTAATTTAAAGAAGAAGGCAAAGTAATAATGGAGCGTGGTGGAATAAACTGCTCACCTAAAGCCTCATGTACTTTTTGGCTCTGAGATTCGAGCCCCGCAAAATGAAGTAACGATGTGTAGGTAAATCGCGATCCTGAATTAGTGAGTGTTAGCTTGCCTTGCTCATCTATGCGCAATTTCACGTCAGGCTCTAACGACGATGAGTGAATGTGCAGCAACGCATTGTAGTGAACTTGTAAGTTGATACCGGTTGTTAAACCGATGGGTTTATCTGTTCTCGCGTTGTTCTGTCCAATATTCACGGTACTGAAACGAATGAAATAACTTTGAGAGGTTTCGAGTGTTCTCTTTCCCAACCATTGTATACGGAATACTTGACGTTCTCCGGGGGCCAACATCGCCGCTGGTGGAAACACAAACATCTCTTCACTCGCTAGATCAGATGTCTCGAATGTACCATCAGATAAGAATTTTAATCGACGAACGTTAGCTTCAAGTGGGAGAGCTTGTGTTGAGTTGTTAGTCACAACTAGTTGCGACGTTGCTCTGTGATCTGTGTTGAGCTCAATGACGGTTGGAAACAGTGTTATGCCAAACGCTTGTGCACACAGAAAGCAATAAATTAGCGCCCCCCAAATATCACGTCTCATTGCTATTGATCCTGCTCTATTTCAATCGATAGGTTATTCACGTTGTAATTTTTAAGAGGCAGCATTTCAAAAAAACGAGTGGAGTAGGGAAGGACTAAAGTTCCAGGAATACGCTTAGCGATTTCTACGCCTTTTAAATATGTCGAATTTTTACCATCAGATATCTTCCATGTTGTATTTGTTAATCGACCGTAGCTATTACCACTGTTAAGTACTTCAAGAACCCATTTGTTGTTTTTGGTATTCTGTTCGATACTTTTAATTTCTAGCTGAGAAGCTGTGTTCTGAGGTCGGACGTTAATAAGCGTATTAAATTGCAGTAACAGACTTACTTGTCCTTGGTTGCTGCTTGCTCTTTGAACTTGTACTTGCTTAACAGCAATTCGATACGCTTTAGATTCTGTGATGGAAGGATCGCCTAAATAGCGCACCATAATAGATTGTGATCGTCCAGGTTCAATAATCGCGGTCACTGGAATAACTAGTAGCTCGTCATCAGCAGGAGTGGTGGTCTCTTTGCCATATTTGTCCATTGTCATATATACCGGAGACAACTCAACCGTGAGCGGTTCTTGAGAAGAATTCTCAACCCTCATGGTCATTTGAGCTCTTTTGCCAAGCGGCGTCATTTCCATAGACATCGGTTCTACTTTGAACGCATGAGCGGACAAACAAGTGAACGACAATAAAAACAGAACGGTCCATTTATGTATGATCCATTGATACATAGCGATAAGCTCCAAATTAAACTTACGTCGTTGAGATTGAGGCTAAGATTAAGTCGGAGGCCAAATAATAGCCCCCGACTTATTAACCTCTAATTTGAGGTGATATTTACGGTTAATGTATCTGAGTAGCCACCTGCCCATGGGGAGGTTTCTGTCGTCACAATATCAATAGATGCGGCAACACCTGTCGCTAATGCGCCAGAACCGCCATAAGAATTACTGACTGAAACGTCATTTAGACCTGGGCCCCCTGGTGCATTAAGCGTGAACGGAGCTAAGCCTGAAGGATTAAATGTTGCATCGTATGTAAGAGCGTAGTCTTCGCTATCATCTGACTCTAGACCACCTTCAGCACTTGTCAGTGTCACAGTTGCACCATCGACGTCATTACACTTCATGTTAAGACCACTAACAGAAAGGTTTTGAATTTGAGATACGTTACCAAAGTCCATAAGTTGCGTTGAAAGACCAGTAACCTCACATACAGGTGAAACAAATCCAACTAACTGTACATCACCTGGAGCGGCTTGGACTTGAGCGCCAAAAATAGCTGTGACTGTTGCTGCGTAGAGTGTTAGCTTTTTCATTAGAAATTCCTTTATCTTAAATGATTGGCTCGAATACTGCTGAGCGTATGTTGTTCTGCAGATACATTGCAGAGTTTTCACTTTGTTACGCTATGAATCGAAGGGTAAACTTCGATCTCAATAACGTCTTGATAATAACCTGCGTAATGCAAGCTATTTTCGAGTGCTACCCTAAGATTCCCCTGTTGAGAGAACGGAATAACACCAGAACTGTCTATCATTACTGGTGAAGTAAGTTGGCTACTGTGCCTACTTTCATGAAGACGAATTTCGTCTATTTGTAATGACAAATTGTAACTTTCAATAATATCAACCCCTTGATGTTGATATTTTAAGCCTCCATATTTTGAGTTGATCGTTATACCCAACGGACGGTTACAATAAATATTAAAAGGTAACGATTGCACATCACGGTGTTCCGTAAAATTCATAATGTTGCCAGAAAAGAAGTTTATTTCGCATCGGTCTTTGATCTGACCGCTAATTCCTAACGTTAAGCTATTAGCACTGGCATATAATGAAAGTGACAGACTGAAAATTAACGCTGAGACGATTAAGTTATGAAGAATTCGAAATGCTTTAACCATAATCTCACCTCTCAACGGTTGAATGTAACTTGTTGCTTAACTGTGAAAACTATATGTGCTTTAAAAAATGGTGAAGTAGTAAAAAAAGTTTATTATTTAAGAGAAGTATGAGTTTTAGTATGATTTTAATCTGAACCGAAGAGATTAAATAATTGGATAATAATACTATATTCAATTAGATAGTGGAGTTTTCCCCAATGTTTGAGTTGACGAGCGATTTTTATTTAATTGATAAAAATAGAAGTATGGTCTACGTCGAGTGTATTGAGTTTTTTGATGGGCCGTTGTCACCACAATAGTTACAGTGTTATTAACGGGGAGGCTAATTTGAAAACTTAATTTATAAGTTGATTTTAGCGATTTTAAATTTTTATTTCCGAGAGGGGTATCTGCTGTTTGTTTATTGAAATTAGTTATTTAAACGAATTTTTAGGGGAGGTTAACTCTAGTTTTAAATACCGTATGCGTGGTATTTAAAAGCTTGACATTATTATTACTAAGTTATTTACCTCTAGTGAACAGACAAAGCTTTAAGTCATTAATGAAATTCAAACTCAAAGGTTAATTGAATGCTTAAATTTAGGGATTATTCTTAGAAGGTATCCTTATAGGCCAAAATGAGATTGCGTTCTGTTCCAGTCAATCTAGTGTGTTTTCTAGAAAACCTACAGGTGTCGAAGGCTGGTTTTGTTGTGGAATTGTCTAACAGATTTGATGAAAAATTAAAGCTTCCCGAAGGAAGCTTTAGTGTTAATTGCGATAGAGGCTCTTCTCGTTAAGAGTTAAAGTGCATTTTCTAGCTTTGTTAGGAAAGTAGTGATGTCTTCAGAGCTGATATCTCTATGAGTAACAAATCGAACCGGGTTACCTGGAGACATCGTAATGCCTTGTTTGCCCAGTTCGCGAGCGATTCGGTTGATATCCACGGACTCATCTAACTTAGCAAACACAATGTTAGTTTGAATGAAATCAGGGTTAACAGAAAAGCCTTCTAACTTGCTTAGGCCGATCGCTAGGTTTTTCGCGTTCTCGTGGTCAGCTTTAAGTTGAGCAACGTTCTCAGTCAGTGCCATTTTACCTGCTGCAGCAAGAATGCCTGCTTGACGCATACCGCCACCAACCATTTTACGTAGTCGACGTGCTTTAGCGATGTACTCTTTACTACCAAGTAGTAGAGAGCCAATCGGAGCACCTAAACCTTTCGATAAACAAATCGTCATCGAATCGAAGTGTTGTGCGATCTCTTTAATGTCAACGTCGAGAGCGACTGCCGCATTGTATACGCGTGCGCCGTCTAAGTGCATTTGCAAACCGTGTTGGTTTACGAACTCACGAGCTTCCGCTAGGTAAGACATTGGCAGTACTTTGCCATTGATCGTGTTTTCTAAACTAAGAAGCTTAGTACGAGCAAAGTGGCTGTCGTCAGGTTTAATAGCAGCAGCAAGCTTTTTAAAATCTAAAGTGCCGTCTGGGTTGTTCTCGATTGGTTGAGGTTGAATCGAGCCCAATACCGCCGCGCCACCGGCTTCGTATTTGTAGTTGTGCGCCTGTTGACCACATAGGTATTCATCACCACGCTCACAGTGCGCCATTAGGCCGAGTAGGTTGGCTTGCGTACCTGAAGAGGTGAACATAGCGGCTTCAAAGCCAGTTTCGTTGGCTGCCCACTGCTCAAGCTCGTTTACTGTTGGGTCATCACCATATACATCATCACCGACTTCTGCGCTTGCCATTACATCGCGCATAGCTTGTGAGGGTTTAGTTACGGTATCAGAACGAAAGTCCATGTTTCTCTCCTAGAGTGTTATAGGTAGCCGCAGAGTTGGGCTTTACTTAAACAAGCGATAGTTTTTGTATCGGTGATTTGATCGTGTCGTATTTTATCTTGCAGTTCTTCTAAGCTCAGTTCGATCACTTCTATGACTTCATCTTCATCACATTCAAAGCGGGTAGTGAGGCTTAAGTCTTTTGCGACAAACAGATACTGTATTTCATCACAGAAGCCAGCCAAAGGAGTGACTTGCCCCAAGCTTTGAAAGGAAGTTGCGCTGTAACCGGTTTCTTCTTCCAATTCACGCTGGGCACATTGAAGAGGTGACTCATCAATTTCCATCGTGCCTGCAGGTAGTTCCAAAAGCCATTTCTTAAGAGAAGGGCGGAATTGGTTAATGAGGATGATTTTTCCAGACGAAGTGATAGGAAGAATAACTGCCGCGCCAGGGTGGTTTATTGTTGTATGTTTTACCACGACGTTCGTAGGGAGCGTCACGTTCTCTTCTATGAGAGAAATACTTTTCCATTTATGGATAACTTTACTCATGCAGTCTGGCCACATTCCTTGCCAATTTTTCGTATAACGGAAGACGTGCACCACCATAACGTCTATGGTGTCGAAAATAAAAGAAAAATTAGGGTTAGCAATAGATTTAGTTTCACGCCGTTCGTGATGTTACTCTCATAATTGGAATCTATGATTGCGCCAAAATTACCGACGTAACCATCTGATATAAATGCAACTCAATAATAAAATACACTTGTAACAAAGTGCTAACAAATGTATAAAAACATATCTACACTCTCAATTGTTCAAAGATTTTCGGAGTAACGCATGAACCCTTCTATTTCTTCACATGCTGACAAGGCGCTACTCTCTGAAAGAATCAATAAATTAGCGCATGCTCTCTCTGATGGTGTCTATGAAAGAGAAGACACGATTAAGCTATGTTTACTGGCTGCATTGGCTGGTGAAAGCGTGTTTCTATTAGGCCCTCCGGGCATTGCAAAAAGCCTTATCGCAAAACGTCTTATTCAGGCTTTTGACAACAGTAGTTATTTTGAATATTTGATGACACGTTTCTCTACGCCCGAGGAAGTGTTCGGCCCGCTAAGTATCCAAGAATTAAAAGACAACGGTCGTTATGTAAGACTGACCGAAGGTTACCTACCAACAGCACAAGTTGTATTCCTTGATGAGATCTGGAAAGCCGGCCCTGCAATCCTAAACACCCTGCTTACTGTAGTGAACGAAAAAACATTTAAGAACGGCAGCGACATTGAACGCGTACCTATGCGCTTGTTGGTTTCTGCATCTAATGAACTTCCAGATGAAGACAGCGGCCTAGAAGCCCTTTATGACCGTATGTTGGTTCGCGTGTTTGTTAACCGTATTCAAAACAAACAAAATTTCAAATCAATGCTGACAACGGGTACTTCTCAAGAAGCTGTGATTCCAAAAGGTTTGGCGATCACTGACATTGAGTACCATCAATGGCAGAAAGAGCTCGACAAGCTAGAGCTGACCGATAACTCGTTTAACAAGCTGTATGAACTGAAAACCATGCTTGAAGAGACGGTTAAGAAGCAAGGCTCAGCATCAGAGTCAGACTTGTATGTATCAGATAGACGCTGGAAGAAGGCCGTTAAACTATTGAAAGCGAGTGCGTTCTTCAGTGGTCGCGATAGCGTGAACCCGCTAGATATCATGCTTCTGCAGGATTGTTTATGGCATAGCCCTGAATCGCGCGATGTAGTTCGTAGCGTGGTGAAAGACTTTGCATTGAACCGAGCGTTTGATCAACAAGAATCGAAAGCTCAAATCGAGATGTCTCGTGAAGAGTTAGAAGAGATTCAAGACGATGTTGAATCGACGCTATCAGTTTCGCTCTCTATGGAATCAACCAGCGGCTTGTTGCGAAAAGACGTTTACCAGAATGATATCAAGAACGCGAAAATGTACAGCGTAGGCAGTGCATACAATCTAGTGAAACTGGTTATGCTGCAAAGCAACATGTCGGTGTCTGAATCTGAGAAAGGCGATAGCCGTTGGGTCTACGTAGCCAAAGACGATTTTGATCGTGTTCTTAAAGAAGGTCACGGCGATATTTACGGTTACGTAAACGAAAATAAAAACCTATGCCGTTTAAAACTCGACTTGGATGCATCGAACCAATTAGTGATTAAAGACATTGCCAATCGCTCTGTCTTGGTGAGCGTTGTTACCACAGATGGTTTGGACCAAGAACTGTATAACAAGTGGTTAAGTGGTGCTGAAAGAGCGCTAGAACAGTTAACCGAAGCGGAATTCAAGTTAAAGCGTGTTCGTACTGAATTCCATGATGCGTTGCCTCACAACTATATTGACCCTGACTTGCCGAAAGCGATGGAAGCAAGTTTGCAAGCGGTCACGCAAGATCTTGAAACCACGAAAGTGAAGAGCAGCAAGATTGCTCAGCGTATTAAGTTTATGAGCCAGTACTTCGAGTAAGGGGAGAGCATATGTTAGGAGCAGACGGCTTAAACCTCGCTTTGATGGTGGCTGATTCAGGAATCATTGATACCGCGATGAATGATCTCATTGCTCGCTCTCAAGTCATGATGGCTGCAGAGAACAAAGGCGTGAAAACATCAGTGAAAAACCACTTAGTGAAATGGCGCGGTAAAGTTAAAAAACGCGTCACTAAAGTGTGTGAAACTGATCGATTCCAAGAGGAAATCGCCCTTTACCAAGAAGTGATTTACTGGGATGAACCGCAATTCTTTGATGAGATTGATAGTGTCATCAAAAAACTGGAGTGGCACTCCGCGTTCTACCTACAAGCAAGACGCTTGATGGAAAACAACAAAGGCGTTTATAACGCGATGTTTCCACACTACTTTTGCGACCAATGGTACCAATCTCTTTCTGATGCGATCAAACAAGCTCAAGTAACCGAGCTCGAAACAAGCAAAGAAAAAGTCTTAGCCGATCTTTATCAGCGCATGGAAACCATGAAAAACATGGACAAAGTGACGGAGTCGGGTGATGAAGGCAGTGTAGGGCGCTTGTGGGACATGGCATCTGCCAAGTTAAGCAAAACAGACCTTACCATCATGAAACGTCATGCTGAGTTCTTGAATAAGCACAAGGGCTTGCAAGAGATCGCTGAAAAGCTAGGCCGTATGGCTGGCGAGGAAGATGATCCTTCGCTACACAAAGCCTCTGTAGAAGAATTGCAGATGGTTGAAGAGAAAAGCGATGAAGCGGTCGATGATATTGTTGGGATTCACGAAAGTGATGACCTCAACAAGATGCTGCCAAACGAAACTATGTTTCTAGCTTACCCTGAACTTGAGGTTATCTTTTACAAGCACTTGGCCGACAAGCGTTTACTGAACTATCGCTCGCAAGGTAAATCACGCACGTTACGTAAAGTGAAAGCGCAAAAGCCAGATAGCAAGAACATCGATATTGAAAAGGGTCCGTTTATCGTCTGTGTGGACGCTTCGGGCTCTATGAGTGGATTCCCTGAGCAGTCTGCCAAAGCTATGGCTTATGCCTTAATGCAAATTGCTCTTGCGGAAGAGAGAGATTGTTACGTGATTCTGTTCTCTTCTGAGCAGATTACCTATGAGTTAACAAGGCAAGATGGCCTTCGTGAAGCGAGCGACTTCTTAAGTTACTCATTCCATGGCGGTACGGATCTAGAACCTGTTCTCATGAAATCGATTGACTTGATGACGGGTGATAAATACAAAAATGCCGATTTAATCGTACTTTCGGATTTCATTGCACCGAAACAATCTGAAGAAATGATTGCTCAAGTTGAAAAGTTGAAAGAACACAAAAACCGTTTCCACGCGGTTAGTCTTTCTAAGTATGGTAACCCTCAACTTATGACGATGTTTGACCACTGCTGGGCGTATCATCCGAGTCTTGTCGGTCGTTTCATGAAGAAGTGGTAGCGCTAGAACATCTAATTTAAATCCATTTTGCTGTGTGTTTTTTGATAGAAGAGATCGAACATGCAGCAATTTGATTTAAATGTCAGCAAACGGAATTTAAATTCACTTTTTTGTTTGACTATCTCCCCTTAATCCGTAAAGTAGGCACCCGAACACAGCGGTGCGGCTTACTTAAGTCCCTAATGTGTTGAATTAAAAAGGCGCCTTGGCAGAGTGGCTATGCAGCGGATTGCAAATCCGTGGACCTCGGTTCGACTCCGGGAGGCGCCTCCATTCTTTCTCTTAGTTTGATAAGTTAAGAGATATTAAGAATGAAATGCGATACTAGCTCAGTTGGTAGAGCGCAACCTTGCCAAGGTTGAGGTCATCGGTTCGAACCCGATGTATCGCTCCAAATTTTGTAATGTTGATTCATTTTGACATTAAGATGGTGTTTTACTTTTCAGTAATCGGCATCGCAATAAAGAATTGCGTGCCCTGGTGGTGGAATTGGTAGACACAAGGGATTTAAAATCCCTCGACGTTCGCGTTGTGCCGGTTCAAGTCCGGCCCGGGGCACCATCTATTTGATTGTTACCTTTTTGGGTAATGTTCAAAAGAGTTGTTCTCTTAAAACACTATTGAAGGCGCCTTGGCAGAGTGGCTATGCAGCGGATTGCAAATCCGTGGACCTCGGTTCGACTCCGGGAGGCGCCTCCATCATTTAGAAAAAACCAGTCCTCGTGGCTGGTTTTTTCGTTTCTGGCCTCGCTAAAAGCTTCCAACGTCCCCTTTTCAATGTTTATCAAAGAAATCTTTGTTACGAATATACTTACTCATCAAATGGTAAGAGAAAGGCCTAATCAACCAACTAAAGATAGAGCGACCAAGACGGATTAATGTCGGTGTGTTCTCGTAGATGCGCCCGTTATAGAGCCAAAGCACTTTGCCTACATGCCAATAGAGCAAAGGAACTGGAGGCATGAAGGTTACGATGTCGATATCACAGCAGATTCGGTAGGTCTTCTTACCCAAACGATAGTGCTTTCGAAAGCTCCAGTCACCAATGGCGGGTTGGCCAAAAGTCACTATTCGCTTAATACGGCTAGGGTACTTTTGATCAAAGTAATCAGCGAAGACACAACCGATAGCGCCACCGGAAGAGTGACCAGTAATAGACACTCTCTTGCCTTGCTCTATTAGAGGTGTGAGCGTAGCTTCCAAGCGTTCAATAACGGTTAAGCCAAGCTTATCTTCATTACGACTTGGCTGGCTTTCCTGAAACATTAGATGATAGAAGCCAGCATGCACACGATAATTGAGCCCAATTCTTTTGCAGCTTCTTGTCCATAGAGCAAAGGTCAGTAACCAATCTGAGATGCTGTGCGATCCTTTGATAACCACAACCACTTCATCTTTGTCGCTGCTCCACAGCACTCGAATCATGGTCTTGCCAAACTGGTTCTTTATGATGCGTTGTCCATTTGGGTCAAAACCATAGCGAGTTTGCTTAAATACTCTAGGGTAGGCGAGGTTACAAAGAACGGCATAGCGCTCATATTGATATCGTTTTAGTGGTTTCACGTGTTTACTTCTTAATAAGAGTTACTTAAAACTCTAGTCGTTGAATGTGAAAAGCACATGAAAACACCATTTACTTGATTCGTTACAGAAAAACCAAAATTTGCCGCTGTCGCTAAAGTTAACCCTAGATAGTAAATTGCAGTGTTAGATTAGAGAACAGCGTATAAGAACCGTACAAGCTGCACTAAATTTATTCTTTGGAGAGTGATAATTAATCATTTGAATTAAAAGATAAAATTTATTGTTGACGAATTTTTTCCATCCGTTAAAGTACACCTCGTTCTCACGGCTTAGGTCGCTGAGAGATGGTGTTTTACTTTTCAGTAATCAGCATCGCAAGATTGCGTTGCCCTGGTGGTGGAATTGGTAGACACAAGGGATTTAAAATCCCTCGGCGTTCGCGCTGTGCCGGTTCAAGTCCGGCCCGGGGCACCATCTATCTTGCTTCTACTTTTTGAGTAGAGTGATGAACAAAGAGTTGTTCTCTTAAATCACTATTAAAGGCGCCTTGGCAGAGTGGCTATGCAGCGGATTGCAAATCCGTGGACCTCGGTTCGACTCCGGGAGGCGCCTCCATTCTTTCTCTTAGTTTGATAATTTAAGAGATAATAAGAATGAAAATGCGATACTAGCTCAGTTGGTAGAGCGCAACCTTGCCAAGGTTGAGGTCATCGGTTCGAACCCGATGTATCGCTCCAAATTTTGTAATGTTGATTAATTTGACATTAAGATGGTGTTTTACTTTTCAGTAATCGGCATCGCAATAAAGAATTGCGTGCCCTGGTGGTGGAATTGGTAGACACAAGGGATTTAAAATCCCTCGACGTTCGCGTTGTGCCGGTTCAAGTCCGGCCCGGGGCACCATCTATTTGATTATTACCTTTTACTAGGTGACAATCAAAAGAGTTGTTCTCTTAAAACACTACTGAAGGCGCCTTGGCAGAGTGGCTATGCAGCGGATTGCAAATCCGTGGACCTCGGTTCGACTCCGGGAGGCGCCTCCACTATTAAAAGTTGAAGGGCCAGCAGAAATGCTGGCCTTTTTGCTATCTGAAATTCTAAACCCTCATGCTATGTTCAAACTTCCACGTATGTTATCTAGTCAATAACACCTCTAGGAACAAGCTCTTATCTGATCACTTTCTTTGCCGGTCTGTTCCTTGTGTAAACCGGTCATTTGCTAAACAATCAACAGCATCTGTTAACCAATTTTGGTGGTTTTTGAGTGAAATTAGTGGGGAATGGAAAAGGCGATTGTCTTTTGCGTCATTGAGTTCTTCATATTTAGACATAGTTGCTCATGATCCTGTAACGCTTTCATGAGTTATTACACTTATTATGACTACAAATGAAAATGATTGTCATTTACTTACGTTGCTGCTAACCTATTGTGAAACTTTACAACATCTTATCTAATGCACAAAAGTGTATATAAAACCCCGCTAAACCTTATTAAACCTACGGTTATTCGTTTGCTTCGTATGATAAATCAGCAGATCTACCTCTTTTGTTCTACCCCTTTTGGGTAGTTCGTTTTCGTAATTGATTTACATCATATTTTCATTTTCTTTCATAATTCATTATTCGCTCAGTTAAGAAATATATAACCTTCAGGAATTCTTATGAGCAAGATGAAGCTAGTCGTAATCGGTAACGGGATGGTCGGCCATCGCTATATCGAAGATTTAGTCGAGAAGACAGATGTTGCAAACATGGACATCACGGTGTTCTGTGAAGAACCACGTGTAGCCTATGACCGTGTACACCTTTCTTCTTATTTTTCACACCACACTGCAGACGAACTTTCTTTAGTTAAAGAAGGTTTCTACGAGAAACACGGCATCAATATGCTGATCGGTGAACGTGCGATAAACGTTAACCGTGAAAAGAAAACAGTTTACTCAAGCACTGGTCGAGAAATTCAATACGACAAACTTGTTCTTGCTACCGGTTCTTTCCCATTCGTACCGCCAATCAAAGGCAACGAAGGTAAAGACTGTTTCGTTTATCGCACTATCGAAGATCTGAAAGCTATCGAAGCAACCGCTAAGAACTCTAAGTCTGGTGTTGTTGTGGGTGGCGGTCTACTTGGTCTTGAAGCTGCAGGTGCACTTAAAGCACTTGGCGTAACCACACACGTTGTTGAGTTTGCTCCTAAGCTAATGGCTGAGCAGCTTGACCAAGCGGGTGGTAACCAACTTCGTCAAAAAATCGAACGTATGGGCGTTAACGTACATACAAGCAAGAACACGCTTGAGATTGCTCCTGAAGGCACTGAAGCTCGTAACGTAATGCGTTTTGCAGACGGTACAGAGCTAGAAACTGATTTCATCGTATTCTCTGCTGGTATTCGCCCACAAGACAAACTTGCTCGTCAAATGGGTTTAGGTATTGCACCTCGTGGCGGTATCGAGATTAACGATCACTGTCAAACGACAGACAAAGATATCTACGCTATCGGTGAGTGTGCGTCTTGGAACCAAACGTTCTACGGCCTTGTTGCTCCTGGTTATAAGATGGCGACGGTAGCGGTTGATCACGTTGTTGGTAACGAAAGCACATTTGAAGGTGCGGACATGTCTGCGAAGCTTAAGCTTCTCGGCGTGAAAGTAGGTTCTATCGGTGATGCAAACGGCCGTACTCCTGGTTGTAAGAGCTACGTTTACCAAAACGAAGAGTCAGAAGTTTACAAACGCCTAATCGTATCTGAAGACAACAAGAAGCTTCTTGGTGCGGTAATGGTTGGTGATACGTCTGACTACGGCGATCTTCTTCAGCTAATGCTGAATGAAATCGACCTACCAGAGCACCCAGATGCATTGATTCTTCCTGCTCATGCTGGTGCTGAAAAGCCAACACTTGGCGCGGACTCTCTTCCTGAATCTGCAGTTATCTGTTCTTGTTTCGATGTAACTAAAGGCAAGATTGCACAAGCTGTTGCTGAAGGTCACCACACAATTGGTGATATCAAAGCAGTAACAGGCGCAGGTACGGGCTGTGGTGGTTGTATTCCACTTGTGGCTTCAGTACTGAACGCTGAACTTGCTAAAGCTGGTGTAGAAGTGAAGAACGACGTATGTGAGCACTTTGCTTACTCTCGCCAAGAGCTTTTCCACTTGATTCGTATCGAAGAGATCAAAACATTCGACGAACTACTAGAGAAATACGGTAAAGGCTACGGCTGTGAAGTATGTAAGCCTCTAGCGGGTTCTATCCTTGCTTCTTGCTGGGGTGAACACATCCTTAAGCCTGAGCTAGTGAAACTGCACGATACCAACGATAACTTCCTAGGTAACATGCAAAAAGACGGTACTTACTCTGTAATCCCTCGTATGGCGGGTGGTGAAGTAACACCTCAAGCACTAAGTGTTCTTGCTGATGTTGCGGCTGAATACAACCTGTACACCAAGATCACGGGTGCACAACGTATCGGTCTATTCGGTGCTCAAAAAGATGACTTACCAGCAATCTGGAAGAAGTTAATCGCAGCAGGCTACGAAACTGGTCAAGCTTACGCAAAAGCGCTTCGTATGGCGAAGACATGTGTTGGTTCTACTTGGTGTCGTTACGGCGTTCAAGATTCAGTTGGCCTAGGCGTGATGATCGAGAACCGTTACAAAGGCATCCGTACTCCTCATAAGATGAAGTTTGGTGTGTCTGGTTGTACTCGTGAGTGTGCTGAAGCTCAAGGTAAAGACTTAGGTATTATCGCAACTGACGCGGGTTGGAACATGTACGTGTGTGGTAACGGTGGTATGAAACCTCGTCACGCAGACCTACTTGCAAGCGACTTAGACCAAGAAACTCTAATCAAGTACATCGACCGTTTCATGATGTTCTACATCCGCACGGCTGCTCCACTGCAACGTACTTCGGTATGGATGGACAACCTAGAAGGTGGTGTTGATTACCTACGTGAAGTGATTGTAGACAACAAGCTTGGCATCAATGACCAACTTGAAACTGACATTGCTGGCCTAGTGGATAACTTTGCTTGCGAGTGGACAGACACAATCAACGACGAAGCTCAACTTAAGCGCTTTGCACACTTCATCAATGCTGATGATCGTGATGAAAACGTTGTGTTTGTTGATGATGGCCGTGAACAACACCGTCCAGCGACATTCACTGAGAAACACCCTGAAGCGAAGGGCGATATCCTTCACGTTGAACTGGTTTAATTGGGAGACGACATCATGGCATTTACCAAAGTTTGTAAGATCGAAGACATTATCCCAGGTACAGGTGTTTGTGCATTGGTTGGTGGTGAGCAAGTAGCTGTCTTCCGCCCAACTAAGGCTGAAGAAGTATTCGCGATTAGCAACACAGACCCATACTTCCAATCTAACGTGTTATCACGTGGTCTGATTGTTGAGCACAAAGAAGAGCTTTGGGTGGCAAGCCCACTTAAAAAGCAACGCTTTAACCTAGCAACAGGTGTGTGCATGGAAGACGAGAACTTCAACGTGAAAGCGTACAAAGCTCGTGTTACCAAGGGTGCTGTAGAAATCTCTGCTTAATCTTTGGATGAGTAAGATTTGATAGTTCAAGGGTTCTAGTTCTCGATATTGCCTTAACTCGGTAACTAGAGCCTTTTCCTATCCAATTTTAACTTTTAATTTTACTTTTTAAGGACAACATTATGTCTCCTGATTACAAACCAGCTGAATTCGTTCAAACGATGATCGATGTGGGTGAAGCGAAAACTAAAACAAGTACTCGCGATCTTCTGATTCGAAGCACTATGGCTGGTATCATCCTTTCTCTAGCGGTTGTTGTAGCAATTACAGCAATGGCACAAACAGGCATTGGTCTTGTTGGCGCACTAGTGTTCCCAGTTGGCTTCGTGATTCTAAGCGTTATGGGTTATGACCTAGTAACTGGCGTTTTCGGCCTTGCGCCTTTGGCTAAATTCGACAACCGTCCAGGCATCACTTGGGGCCGTATCCTACGTTGTTGGGGTATTGTTGGTCTTGGTAACCTTATCGGTTCTTTGATTGTTGCTTTCCTAGTGGCTGTTTCTTTAACAGGTAACTTCTCTCTAGAGCCAAACGCTGTTGCTCAAAAGTTCATTGCTGTTTCTACAGGTCGTAGCTTAGGCTTTGAAAACATGGGCATGGACGGATGGATCACGTGTTTCGTACGCGGTATCTTCTGTAACCTAATGGTATGTCTAGGCGTGATTGGTAACATGACAGCACGTACTGTGTCTGGTCGTGTAGCAATGATGTGGTTCCCAATCTTCATCTTCTTCGCACTAGTATTTGAGCATACGGTAGTAAACATGTTCCTATTCCCACTGGGTATGATTCTAGGCGCTGATTTCGGTATCGCGACATGGTTGAACTTCAACCTTATCCCTACAATCCTTGGTAACATCGTTGGTGGTTTGTTCTTAACATGTGTTCCTTTGTTCCTAACACACGCAAGAACCGCTCCTTCTCTAGGTGCTAAGTAATTCTGAATACGGTGAAACGTAATTTAGTATGAGATTAAGAGCCCCAACAACATGTTTGGGGCTTTTTTAGTTCGAAAGCCCTTATATCATTGCGCAAATTACTCGCAATAGACTGTTTTGTTATAATTACTTCTATCTTCGTTAGTATTTAGACTGAATATTTAATTCAACACCTGATAGTCTAAGGGTTAAGGATTTGGATAAGTCATCATGAATACAGTGACTTATCACATAGATTGAAGCTTGAGATAAAACAAGCAAACCTTCGGAGCACAGCATGTCAGAAGTATCGTCATCGAATGTTAAAGAAGTAACCAAAGGATTGGTTTCATTAGTAGGCGCGGGTCCGGGCGACCCAGACTTACTTACGTTAAAAGCGGCACGAGTGATTCAACAAGCAGACGTTTTGGTTTATGACCGCTTGGTATCAAAGGATATCTTGGCGATGGCTAACCCAGAAGCGGAAATGCTGTATGTGGGTAAAAAGCTCGATCATCACTGCGTACCTCAAGATCAGATCAACCAACTATTGGTCACTAAAGCACAAGAGAACAAGCATGTAGTACGCCTTAAAGGTGGAGACTCATTTATCTTTGGTCGTGGCGGGGAAGAGTGTGAAACACTGGCTGAAAATGACGTTAGATTTGAAGTGATTCCGGGCATCACAGCTGCTGCAGGTGCTACGGCTTATGCGGGTATTCCGTTGACGCACCGTGACCATGCGCAAAGCGTTCAGTTTATTACCGGTCACCTTAAGAAAGACGGCGAAGATATTGACTGGCAATCTCTTGCTCAGCACAACCATACAATTGTGTTTTACATGGGGTTAAAAGAGAGCCCAAACATTCAGAAAAACTTACTGGATAACGGTATGCGAGCTGATATGCCTGTAGCGATCATTGAAAACGGTACTCGCCAAGAGCAAAAGGTTTACCGCGGTGGGCTGAGTGATTTGGCAAGCCTTGCTGCTACAGCAAAGAGCCCTGCACTTATTGTCGTTGGCAGTGTAGCTCAGCTACATGAAAAGCTAGATTGGTTTAACAAGCAAGCTTAATTATTTGGCCTTCTAGTTGTCTTTTTAAACAATTGCTGAACTCATCAAGTATCAAATACTGCAGCGGCTGCTTTGTCGCTGCATTTCTTGTTGGCGCATTGGCATTTCATCGATGATATTGGTGATTTTCTGCCAGTCTGTCTTACCGCTCCACCTGTGTTTCTCTTTTCCGTCTTTACCTATCAAAACAGCAGTATGTGAACCTTTTGGTATTCCATAGCTATCGGTTACGGCTTCTAGGTTAAATTCTTCTTCAAGCCAAGTAGGGACTGTGTAGCCGCTCTCCGCAATGACAATGATAACTACGTCTCTTTCATCCAATTGACAGTTGTTGATCAACACTTCATTGAGAAATTCTTTGACGACGGAATCTTCCTTTGGTGCAAAGTAGATCACGCTACGGTGCGGTAACGGTTTTGAATGTGAATAGGCAGGGTAGGCAAGTACCGAGTGAATGGTTGAGCTCATGACCAATACTGTGCTGATAGTCAGTAGTTTAATCAAGCTAAACCAGACGCGAAAACTTGCCGAATAATTCATTGATTTCGCTGCTTTGGCTGTGTCGATGCTTACGCACGATTTGTTTATTTGTCGGTGTAGCATGGCCAACCTCCCTTGAAAACTCAAAGTCTGAGAATGATTTGAAAGTTACGTAGGGAAGAAAGTTAAGCTCAGAACCATTCGATAAACGTACAACACAAATCAACCTACATTAAGCATAGTTAGGATTACGCTAAACATACGGAGATTTACGTTAACGGAAGGAAACAAGTTCATTTTTATTGAGTAAAGCGACTCGCATTTTATAAGTGAATAGAATAGGGTATACGGAAAATCTAAAGGTATGAATTTATGGAAAACATAGCAATTTTGGTCGACGTTCAGAACGTTTACTACACGACGCGCGACAAATACCGTTCTAACTTCGACTATAACCAGTTTTGGTATGTTGCCACGGAAGGGCGTAACGTTGTTGCAGCTAATGCTTACGCAATCTCAAGCCAAGACCCTAAGCAGCGCCAATTTCATCACATCCTGCGTGGTGTTGGCTTTAATGTGAAGCTAAAACCGTTTATTCAGCGTCGAGATGGCAGTGCAAAAGGTGACTGGGATGTAGGTATAGCACTAGACGCGATAGAGCTTGCTGAGACAGTCGATACGATTGTTTTAGTCTCTGGCGATGGCGATTTCGAAATCCTTGTAGAGCGAATCAAAGAGCGTTTTGGCAAACCTGTTGAAGTGTATGGTGTACCGGGGTTAACCGCTCAAAATCTTATCGATTCTGCGTCAAAATTTGTACCGATCGAAAAAGATTTTCTTCTATAGAAGAAATCAGGCACTTTATAATTGAAATCAATAATAACGATAATTAGAATGCAAACAGTTCTTATTTATCGGTGTGTGTAATGTCTCGCGTTTTAGTTGTTGATGATGATATTCAGTTGTGTGAGTTGCTAGGTGAAGTGTTAGAAAATGAGGGGTATCACGTTGATACCGTTCATTGCGGTGAGTCCGCGCTTGAGTTTATTCAATCGAACCCTGTCGATTTAGTTTTACTCGATGTAATGCTTCCAAACCTAAGTGGTATTCAAGTGGCAAGGCGTATTTGTCAGCGTTTTGCTACTCCCATTCTTATGCTAACCGCGCTTAACGACGATGCCTCAATGCTCGATGGTTATCAAGCTGGAGCCGATCAGTACATCGCTAAACCTTTCAATGTTCCTGAACTCTTAACCCGAATTAAGGTGATCTTGCGCCGAGTGGGTTTTGAGCGTCAGAGACAATCTTTAGCTTCCTCTAATCACGGTTTGTGCGAACAACTCTCTCGTTTGCCATTAACCGGTACTGAAAAAGACTTGCTTGATTATCTTGTTAAAAATGACGGTATCGTGGTTTCCAAGTCTGACCTTCAAGTTCATGTACTTAAGAAAGAGCTGTGTCCTTTCGATCGTAATTTAGATATGCATATCAGTAATATACGTCGAAAATTGGTGCAGGCGGGCCTGTCGAAACAGCACATTAAAACCGTTCGTGGTAAAGGCTACAGTTACCTAGAGTCGGTCGGCGCATGAGTGCCCATCTAATACGTTGCCCGGATTTCATCGCTAAGCGAAAAGATGGATTAACCTTTCAATTGTTTAGTTACCTGACAGTGATTCTAGTGAGCATTTTGATCCTGCAAGGTGTCGCTGAAAGAGCGTTGATGAAGGCTCTGCTAAAGGTCCCTGAGTCCGTTAAAGCAGAAATGTTGGATCTTGCTCATCAAGCGAATGTTTTGATCGAAGAAGGGGACATGGACGAGCTCGCTGACTGGGGTAATGCTCAACGTTATTATTTGTTCGTTATTGACGAGAATAACCGCCCAATTACACATCGACACATGCATCCGCACTTCGAATTTAAATTGAAGTTTCTGCGTACCTTAGACCATCAACTGAGTGACCGTGTGAGTAAGCCAATTTTTGGCTTGCCACTGGATAATGGCAGTACGCTTGTTATTCAACTTCCTCACCAGTTTCACCCCGCAAAATCCTTTGCTCCATACTCCTATATGCTTAAAGCTGTGATTGCCTTGGTGGTATTGTCTCTGTTCTCGATTATCATGGCGAAAAGCCTGCAGCAACCGTTGGATAGATTGAGAGAAGCGAGTCGCAGACTTGCTCAAGGCGATTTTACTGTCAGTGTGGTATCGGAGTTAAATTCCACCACGCGAGAATTCAACGAGCTTGCACACGATTTTGATCATATGACCTTTGAGATTAAATCTCTGGCTGAAAAACAACGTCGTTTGATTCGTGATGTGTCACACGAGTTAAGAACGCCATTAGCAAGGCAAAACCTCGCACTACACCTGCTACGAAGCAAGGTTGATGATAAAAGCATTGGTTTGCTAGAACGAATGGAAAGCGAAACAGAAGAGATGAACAAGCTGGTGGGTGAGATACTTGAATTTAGCCGCTTAGAAACCTCTCGCTATGACTCTAAATTAAGCTTAATGCACCTAGAGCACTATTGCTCGATGTTGATCGCGCAGATGCAAAACGATTTAAAGCCGAATCAAACTTTGATTGGTGACTTAGAGATACCGACATCAATGGTGAGTGTTGATGAGAGACTACTTCTTCGAGTGATCGGTAACTTGGTCGGCAATGCAATTAAATACGCGGGTGAGAGCGCTCATGTTGTCGTGACTACATACGAACAGATAACAGATAAACGTTACAGTGTCATATCTGTGGAAGATGATGGTGAGGGTATTGCTGATAACAAGATTGCGGGTATATTCGACCCGTTTACACGAATTGAATCAGCGCGAGATAAACAGTCTGGTGGCTATGGGCTAGGCTTAGCGATTGTTAAAGAGGCAATGGTTGTTATGAATGGGCATGTAACTGCAGAGAATAGAGAAGGTGGGGGGCTTAGAGTGAACTTGATGTTCCCAATCGCTGATTAGCTTTCTGTTTTTATCTGTCGTGTTCCATAGGTAACTATGATTGAAAGCGTGCTTAGAAATATAACTAATAAATATAGTTTAGAAACATCGCCCAATAAAAAACGCCACTGCAGATGCAGTGGCGTTTTTGTTTATACGCTTTTCATTATCAGCTAAGGCATAGCCATTAATTACGCCTTAGCTTGGAGACGAGAGCGACAGAGAAGCTAGATTATGCCTGTTGGCGTGCTAGCTTAACTTCTTCTTCTTTCTCACCAGCTGCCGGGTCATTGAAGCGAGACTCGTCTAGAGCGCCTTCAGACTTAGCAACGATGATAGTTACGGCACTATCACCTGTGATGTTTACAGCGGTACGAATCATATCAAGAAGGCGGTCAACACCCATGATTAGAGCAATACCTTCAAGCGGTAGACCAACTTGGTTCAATACCATCGCTAGCATAACAAGACCAACACCAGGAACACCTGCAGTACCAACAGACGCCAGTGTCGCCGTTAGGATAACCATTAGGTAATCACCCATAGATAGGTCGATGTTGTACGCTTGCGCGATAAACGCAGTCGCAACACCTTGCATGATTGCAGTGCCGTCCATGTTCACAGTTGCACCTAGTGGAACTGTGAAAGAAGCGACTTTGTTGTCTACGCCCATGCGGTTCTTAGCTGTTTCCATTGTTACTGGAATTGTTGCGTTTGAAGATGCTGTTGAGAATGCAAACATGATTGCATCTTCCATCTTACGTAGGAACGTAATCGGGCTAAGGCCAGTGAATCCTTTAAGCATTGCGCTGTAAGTCACCAGACCGTGCAACAGCAGGGTACCCGCAAGTACTAAGAAGTATTCTGCTAGGTTCCAAATCGCGCCCAAGCCAAGGCCAGAGAACAGTTTCGCCATCAAGAAGAACACGCCGTAAGGAGCAAGGTTCATTAGTAGCGCAACTAGCTTCATGATCACTTCGTTTAAATCAGAGAAAACGGCAGCGATACGTTCACCTGGTTTTCCGGCTGCACTGATTGCGATACCAAACAACACTGCAAATACGATAACTTGTAACGTTTTGCCCTCAGCCATCGCCTGAATAGGGTTGGTTGGGAACATGTCGATGATTACTTGGCCTAAAGAAGGAGCATCCGCTGATTTGAAAGAGCTCGCAGCAGTAAGATCCGCACCAGCTCCAGGTTGGAACAGGTTACCGATAGTAAGTGCTAGAGTGATAGCAACGGCTGTAGTACCGATATAAAGTGCAAGCGTTTTGCCCCCCATACGGCCAAGAGTTGATAAGTCTTTAAGAGAACTTGTACCGCATACTAGTGAAACGAAGACTAGTGGCACAACAAGCATTTTTAAACTGGCGACAAAGATTTGTCCGCCTACTTCAAAGAGTCCGTTAACGATGTAGTTGTTAACAAATCCGCTGTCTGCAAAAAGGGATTGAATGGCAAATCCCGTTAATATACCTACGACCATACCGAGGATTACTCGACCAGTCAGAGACATAGGTTTCTTGGTATTCATTTAGAACACTCCTTATTATTTATAACTTTGATACCTTTTCAAAGTGAGCAGGAGATTAGCAGTCGGTTGTTCAAATCGAAAAACAAAAAATGAGTTTGGAATTATAGATGTGATCAGAATCACTGATAATTGTGTAAATTCAACAAAATCCAACAATATAATTCACTATAATTTTACATTTATCGAGGGTTTTATACATAAACCTGTCGTTTCAAAGGTAGTAAATAAGAAGAGATGATTTTCTTATTGATCGTCACACCTCAAATTGACCTGGCCAATAACGCAGTTTCAAAAAAACTGGATGGCGACAACCACTTTTAAGCGTAAATGTTCTCTAAATATCTGTATTGAAATGGGTTTGTTTAACTTTATAAAAACGCCTTTCCGCCACGCCTTTACAAAACTTTACGAATGCAAAGAATGTAAATTTAATGCAAATGGTAATAATTATCACTTATATTCTCTCCCGAAATGATTCAGTGGTACCGGAAACGGTTCAGCGAGCACATCGAATAACTAACAAAGTGCTCGTCTAAAAGAATAAAAGCGGAGTAAAGGACATGTTTTCAAAGAGCCCATTGGCTTTAGTGATCGGCGCAGTATTAGCTTCACCAGCAGTATTGTCAGAAACAGTAAAAACAGACGAGCATATGGTTGTTGAAGGTCGTGACTACGGTTACAAAGCCGACACGAACACAACAGCGATGCGTATGGAGGCAACTCAATTAGAGACTCCGGGACAAGTTTCAGTAATCGATGAGCAAATCATCGATGAACAGCGTGCTAGCACGTTAGGTGAAGTTCTTAAGAACGACGCATCTGTTGGTGCGGGTTCTAAATCAACTAACCGTGAGCGTTTCACGCTTCGTGGTTTTAATTTGGAGAGTAGCTCTGGTTACCTGCGTGATGGCGTTCAACACTGGTCTCATTACCGCCAACCGGTAGAGCTTCTGGAGCGAGTTGAAGTATTGAAAGGCCCAGCTGGTCTACTTTACGGTAAGTCTGCTCCTGGCGGTCTTGTGAACATGGTTTCTAAGAAGCCAACATATGAAACTCAAGTTAACGTAAGCCAAGATATCGGTTCTGATAGCTACACGCGTACTACCGCTGATGTTAGCGGTTCATTAAATGATGACCAAACTTTACGTGCTCGTTTGATTGTTTCACAAGAAAACCAAGACTCTTACCGCACACGTTTTGATGGCACAGATGTAGAGACTGACCGTTTTGTTGGTGGTCTATTTGTTGATTACGATATCAACGAAGACATCATGTTGTCTGTTCATTACGACCGCACTATTGAAGAGGGCGATTTAGACAACGGTTCTAAAATCGATACTTCTACTGGTAAAGTTATCGACCCTAACACGGTTAATGACCAACGCTTTGCTCAAACGGACAACGACGTTGCAAACTACGGTGCATCTGTAACCGCTAACTTGAACGACGCTTGGTCTGTGAAGACAGGCATCAGCCGTCAGTTCTATGAACGTCAACGTACAGAATCAAACAACACGGTATATAGCGATAAGAGCGGCGGTTACGGCTACAAGGTATCAGACCGTCACGATGAATGGACGTTTGATACGGCTTATGTAGATTTTACTGGTGATTTCGATGCACTAGGTGTAAACCACCGCCTACTTGTTGGTGTGAATGGTCTTCATTATGATTACGAGCGTTTATACGATTCTGGCTACACATGTGTTAACGCAACAGAAGCAGAAGCAGCTGCTGCATGTGGTAACGGTTTTGATATGCCTTCTAACGTTAACTACAAGAACGACAATGAAGTGTCTCACTCTGAAAGCCAACACTACGGTCTTTATGTTCAAGACTTAGTAACGCTGACTGAACAGTGGCAAGTACTTGGTGGCGTGCGTTTCGCTTACGACAAAACGACGAGCAGCTCTAATCAAGAAGAGAGCTACAACAACATTCTTCCTAAGCTTGGTGTGATTTATTCACCAGCGTCTAATGGTTCTATTTACGCGGTTTACTCTGAAAGTTTCGAACCTGTTGGCGAAATCACAGATAAAGATGACGTGAACTTTGGTCAGTCTCAAGACGCTAAGAAGGGCACACTTTACGAGCTAGGTTCTAAATGGGAACTGTTTGATGAGCGTCTGTTTGTATCAGGAGCATTGTTCCAGATCACTCAATCGAACATGCAAGTGACTGAAGACCTAGATCCAGCAAGCAATAACGGCAAAGAGACACGCACAAGCCAAGTTGGTGAGCAAGTTCATACTGGTGTAGAACTGTCGGCTACCGGCTACATGACTGAAGCATTCTCTTTGAGTGCATCAACTATGTTCTTGGATGCTGAATACCAAAATGACCCTGCACTTGAAGGCAAAACTCCAGCTGACGTTCCTGAGTTTACGGCTAGCATTTGGTCTACTTATGCATTCAACAACGGTACTGATGTAAACCTGGGTATTTATCATGTAGGTGAGCGTTACACAGAAAGCGCTAACACATTCAAAAAAGATGCTTACACTCGTGTAGACATGGGTGTGTCACATACAATGAAGTATGATGAAAACCTAGATTTCGTTGCACGCTTCAACGTAGAAAACTTGTTTGATACTGACTACCTTGAAGGCGGCAGCACGAGCAACGTTGTTGTCGGCGAAGGCCGTAACTACATGGCGACTTTACAGGTAAAATACTAATTTGTTAGTAGGGTACTATTAATAGCTTAAATATTAAGGGGAAGGTTTCGACTTTCCCCTTTCGTGATTCCGCTATTTAATAAAAATATCCCTAGTAATGCGAGTGACTTTTAATGATAATGAGACTGCTTATCAATAAAATTCATTTGACCTTCTTCTTATAGTAAATGACTACAATTATGAATCTTTTAAAAACTAGCCTAGCGCTTGCCATCAGTTTGGTTGCAACGTCTTCGATGGCAAACAGCTTGGATCAAGCTCAATCAATTCAAAACAAGACCAATAACGCGTCGGCTTCGAGCCAAAAGATTATTGATAAAAGCTCACAAGCGACTTTAATGCTGCAAGCTGAGATTGAGCGTCTGCAAGAAGAAGTTAAAAACCTAGAAATCTATCACGATCACCTTGCTGCATTGGTTGAAAGCCAGAATCGAGAAGCTCAGAGCCTTGAAGGGCAGATCGACGAAATCAAATACACACGTCAAGGTGTTGTGCCTCTGATGTATCAGATGATTGATGGTCTTCAACAGTTAGTTGATAACGATGTGCCAATCAAGAAAGAACAGCGTTTAGAAAGAGTTGAAAAGCTGCAAGCAATGATGACTCGTGCTGACGTGAGTGATGCAGAAAAGTATCGTCGTATCCTAGAAGCTTACCAAATCGAGATGGACTACGGAATCAAGCTAGGTGCTTATCAAGGTCGAGTAGCATTGAACAGCGACAGAACGATTGAGGCTGATGTATTGCATTTAGGTCGTATCTCATTAGTTGCTCGTAATCTAAACGGCAGCCAATACTGGTCTTGGAATCAAATACAAAACCAATGGCAAGAGCTAGATTCTTCGATGAAATCTGAGTTAGATAAAGCTTACGACATTGCTAGCCAACAAGCTGCACCAAGCCTAATTACTTTACCTGTTTCTCTAACTGTTGCGGAGGTTAAGTAATGAACTTAAAGCCATTAGCAGTATTGCTTTGCATCACGTCTATTTCCTTTTCTGCTTTCTCTGCTTCTGATTCAACGGCTCAGTTGGTTAACAAAGCGAAGTCAGAAAATCGTACTCAAGCTTCTCACAATGTGGTTCGTGAAGCCGATTTTAAAAAGACTGAACAAGAGCTGAAAGCGATTAAAGCACAGCTTGAAGCGAAACGTACCTCGATTCAAGGCGCGACAGATGTTCTGACTCAAACATTCAGTGATAACGAAAACAAGCTTGCTCGCTTAGAAGAGAAGCTGCGTTTAGAAACCGGTAGCTTAGGCGAGTTGTTCGGTGTCGTTCGTCAAAACGCAAAAGAACTAGGCGCAGAGCTTAGCTCAACAGTAAACAGCGTTGATCGCGCTGAGCACACAGCGACCGTTGACCAAATTATCGATGCTAAATCCCTGCCATCAATGCCACAACTTTCTGGTTTGTGGATGAGCATGGTTGAGCAGATTCAAGCGAGCTCTGAGCTTAGCAAGTCTCAAATTGCATTCATTAATGGTGAAGGTAATACACAAACTGTTGATGCGTATCGTTTAGGTTCGATTGGTCTTGTGACGGATCAAGGTTATGTTAGCTGGAACACTCAGCGTGAAGATGCGATTGCGTATCTGAAACAGCCATCGAATGGTCCAACATTGGCATCGCTTTCTACATTAGCAAATGGCGACGTGTCTAACGTGGTTGTCGATCCTTCTCGTGGGTTCATGCTAGAGCAACTAGCGCTAACGCCAAGCTTAACTGATCGCCTTGAAGCGGGTGGTGTTGTTGGTAAAGTGATTCTTGGCTTACTTGCAATCGGCCTAATCATCGCATTGGTTCGTGGTGTTTCATTAGCTATCGCTCGTCAGAAAATTCGCGCACAACTTAAGAACCCTGAACAAGCAGGTGATAACCCACTAGGCCGTGTTCTTGCAGTGTACAACAAAGAACAAAACCAAACGGTTGAAGCGTTAGAGCTGCGACTTTTAGAAGCGGTAGTGGATGAGCAGACTCACCTAGAGAAAGGCCTATCTATGCTTAAGCTATTGGCGGCACTTGCTCCAATGTTAGGTCTTCTAGGTACTGTAACCGGCATGATCGAAACATTCCAAGTGATCACACAGTTTGGTAATGGCGACCCTAAAGTAATGGCGGGCGGTATTTCGATGGCGCTTGTAACGACGGTACTTGGTCTTGTTGCAGCAATGCCTCTTCTACTGGCACACAACATTCTTAGCACTCAGGCTGAAAACATTCGCAATATTCTTGAGAAACAAGGTATTGGTCTTGTAGCCGAGCAGGCAGAAAAAACGGTTGAGTCAAAAGCTGTCGTTTCACCAGTTGGGACTGCTGCGTAATGGATATTTTGTCGGGTTCTCTATTACCAGCGAGTTGGTTAACGAGTGACTGGCTGCTGTCTTTATCAAGCTTTATGGAGCAGGGCGGTTTCGTTCTGTGGTGGCTAGCGGCTGTCGTCCTAGTGTATTGGGTGCTTGTGGTAGAACGTGTGCTTTATCTTGCGTTCTACTTTCCAAAGCAGCGCCAAGCTTGGATTACTAAGTGGCATGAAAGAGAAGATCACTCTTCTTGGCATGCCAAAGCCATTCGCGAAGGTTGGTTAGGGCAAGCGAGTATCTTACTTTACCAAAACTTGAACTTTATTAAGCTGTTAGTCGCTATTTGTCCGATGTTGGGTTTGTTAGGTACCGTCACCGGTATGATCTCTGTTTTTGATGTGATGGCGACTCAAGGAAGCAGTGACCCTAAATTGATGGCTTCAGGTATCTCGTTGGCAACACTGCCAACCATGGCGGGTATGGTTGCTGCATTAGCGGGCATGTTTGTTCATGCTCGTTTAGCGAAAGTGTGTAACCGCTTAGAATTGAAATTAGAAAAATCTTTAAGGAGTCAACGATGAGACTCGGTCGACGTCATTCAAAAAACGAAGAGGCTCAAATAGACCTTACTTCGATGCTTGATATTGTATTTATCATGCTTATTTTCTTTATTGTGACCAGTTCATTTGTTCGTGAATCAGGGGTTGAAGTCAATCGCCCACAAGCTTCTAACGTAGTAAGCCAAAAGGATGCGGGCATCTTTGTTGCGATTACTTCTGCTAACGACATCTTTATCGACAAACGTGTCGTAGATGTTGAACGTGTCCAAGCAACGTTAGAACACTTGTTGCTAGAACAACCTGATGCTTCTTTGGTTATTCAAGCGGATGAACACGCTTACAACGGTACGGTTGTTAAAGTGATGGACGCGGCTAAAGGTGCGGGTGTTAAAAACATTGCGCTTGCTGCTGAAAAGCGATGATCTTGGAGGATCTTCATAAATGATTCGCCTATTTCTTGCTTTACCGCTGGCGGGTGCATTGGGCCTGGCTCTATTTTCTTTCATGGCTTGGATGGTCGATAATGGCCATCAACGTTCACCAGATGATAGCGAGACGTTGAGTTTCAACATGGTGATGGTTGAACAAGAACAAGAAGTTCAAAGAAGACAACGTGCCGTCCCTGAGAAACCAGAAATGCCAGAGCCACCACCAGAAGCGCAAACGTCTCAGTCACAAGCTGAAGTCACGCCTCTGAATTCGATGTTTTCACTGCCTTCATTGGATTTGAATACATCGGTTGATGGCTTAGCGATTAACGCACCGACATTTTCTGATTTTGGGTCAAACCAACAGGCAATGCCTCTGTATCGAGTAGAACCTCGTTATCCGCCGAAAGCGCTGAAGCGCGGCGCTGAAGGCCATGTCATTATGTCTTTTACCATCGACGAAACGGGACGCCCAATGGACATTCAAGTCACTGACGCAAACCCACGTCGTATGTTTGAACGTGAAGCGATGAGAGCACTTAAAAAATGGAAATATCAACCAAAAGTTGTCGATGGAAAAGCGATAGCTCAGGTTGGTCAAACCGTGAAACTAGAGTTTAAGTTGGCAAAATGATGAAACAGATATGGATATTAGTGGGCTTGTTGTTAATGCCCCTTACAACACAGGCGCAAGAGCTGACCCAATATACTGCTATTCGTGTTCAAAAGGCGCATAAGCTTGCTCAAGATGAACAGGTTAAACAGGCGATTGACGTACTTGCAGGATTGGAGCTTTCGAAAGGCTACGACAAAGCGTACGTAGCTCGCATGCTTGGTGTGTTTTACTGGCAAGATGGTAAAACCGACACGGCAATTAAGCAGCTTACTTATGCGGTCGACAGTAATTTACTGGTGGATGAACAGGCTTGGGTAACGAAACGCATGCTTGCTGATCTATTACTAAACGATCAGCAGTTTAAAAAAGCGCTTCCGCACTATTACGAGTTAGTAAAAACTGCGCCAGAAAAGGAAAAGAAAGACACACTTTGGATGCGAATTGCACAAGCTGAATATCAAATTGAAAACTGGTCAAAAGTACTGGTGGCTATTGGTAATCGCGACAAGTTCAATTCAAAACAAGAGCTATCACCTTTATCGCTAAAATTGGGTGCTCAGCTACAGTTAAAGCAGTGGAAACAGTCTATTCCGACACTGGAAAGCCTCATTGAACTTCAACCAGAGAAAGATAACTGGTGGCGTCAACTTGTTGGTATTCAGCTAAGATTAGAACGTAATCGTGATGCATTGAACACGCTAGCGTTGGCTGATCTACAAGGTGTTGAGTTGAAAAACTCAGACCGTAGATTACTGGCTCAGCTTTATGCTAAACGAGGCATTCCAGAGAGAGCAGCACAAGAGATCGCTAAGTTAGATGATGCGAACAACGATGTTCAACTTCTGGCTGAACAAGCAACCTACTGGCAGCTAGCGAAAGAATGGGACAATGCGATTGAAGTGTGGACGTTAGCGTCTAAAAAAGACACTCAGTATCATTGGAATGTGGCTCAGCTATTGGTTCAGCAAGGTTACTACGACCGAGCTCTGGTTGTTTTAGATAAAGTGAAAGACAAGAACAAGCAAGCCGATGTCGCTTTAGCGAAAGTACGTTCATGGTACAAGCTAAAGAATCTTGATAATGCTCTCGCTCAAGCGAAACGTGCGAACAACATTGAACCTTCTTCTGAAGCAAAAGGTTGGATTAAATATCTGACTCAGTTAAGAACAGTGAGTGATAACGGCAATGTCTAATTGCTGTTAACACAACAGAAGAGAAGAGAAAGTAACAAATAGAAAAGGGTGTCATTTGATGGTTCAAGTGACACCCTTTTTGATTTTTCAGTTAGAGCTTACCTAGTTTTACAGTTTGGTTTGACTAAGGATCGCACATTGTCCCACTAGGCGTTGCACTTTGAATCACACCGCTAGTGTCGACAACCCAATTAATGGTGCAGTCACGATAAGGGTTTTTAAAGGCATGCACTGTATAACCATTGTCTAACGGCTTCTTGGTTTCAATCCAAGCATAGTTTCGAGATGCCCAAAAACTGATAGGGCGTGACCGTTCGGTGAGATAACGTTCTTGTACATCGGTTATGTCTGAACCGATGTATTGTTGAATATGTTCTTCCGTGCTGGCTATTTGGCTGGTACACGCCGTTACTAGCGCAGCAAAAGCCAAAACAATAATACGCATTTCAAATCCTTTTAAGCTTAATTAGCTATCATCAAACCAGTGATCAAATAGTCCCAACTTTCTATCCTTAAAGCCACAACTGTTATCTTAAACCAACCTCAATCAAGCATGTTGAGATTCAGGTTTTTTAGCTTTGATCCTGTTATGGACAACCTCTAACAGAACGAATCAAATCCCTTAAGTACACGTTAGCAAGAATATGCATATAGTTCGATTATTTCCCATGTAATGTTATGTAAATTTCCTTACGCCACTCGGCAAACGTAAACAATGTAAATTGAATGCCAATACGAATGATTATCAACTAAATTGTCGCCATAAAATTTATAGGTATTGGTTTGTATGTCGTTAAAAAGTAGGGCGGTTCAATCATGGGCTCGTCGACTTCATGTTTATATTTCAATGGCACTTCTGTTCGTTGTTCTTTTCTTCTCAGTGACAGGTATCACCTTGAACAGACCTGAGTTATTTGAATCAAGCCAACCCAATATTCAACGCTCTACTTTAGAGCTTCCTACGAGTTTGTTCACGATCCAAGACGGGCGATTAAAAGCCGACGAGACAGCCTTTGAAACGTTTCTGTTTGAAGAAGCCAATCTGTCTGGTGTTCCTTCAGGTTTGGACATCTACGCAGAGATTGAAGGCGGTGAGTTGCTCATCGGTGAAGTGTCTATGGACTTCAAAGGACCAGGCTACAACGCTTCCGTGTTTGTTGACGTTACGTCTGAATTTGTAGAAGTCGAAACCACGAATTACGGCGTTATCGCATTGTTGAACGATCTACATAAAGGTCGTAACAGCGGTGAAGTATGGAAATGGTTTATCGATATCACTGCGCTACTGATGATCTTCTTTGTGCTGACTGGCGTGTGCTTACTGTTACCTAAGAAAAAGACGCTTAATACTTCCATCAAATGGACGGTGTTTGGGTCTGCAATCTCACTTGTTATCTATTTTGTCGCCGTGCCTTAACGCTTGATTCGATTGATGAATCGGATTGAAAAACGAACTTAAGGTTAAACGGATTTAAAAGGTTGTTAAACATGAAAAAAATGAACAGGAGCAAGGCGCTTCTTGCTTTATCTCTTTTGCCAAGCCTAGGTATGGCACAAGTGATCCCTGATACGGCAAAACTTGATGTCAGCTTTGAGCTTCCAAAAATCGATACCTCTATGTATGCGCGTCCTTATGTGGCGGTATGGGTAGAGAACAGCGAACGAAAGTCCGTGAAAACCATCGAGCTTTGGGTCGGTAAAGACGAATGGCTTAAGGATCTGCGTAGCTGGTGGAGAAAGGTTGGCCGTTACGATCGTGAACTGGTTGATGCTGTAACGTCTGCAACCCGTCCTGCTGGTCAGTACCGTTTCGTTTGGGATGGCAAGAGCGACAGCGGTGAAACGTTAGAACAAGGCGAGTACACGGTTCATATTGAAGTGGTTCGTGAACACGGTGGCCGTAACTACCTTCGCCAAAAAGTATCACTCACAGATTCAAACGCGTCTTACGAATTAAAAGCAACGCAAGAGACGGGTGTAATCGCCCTGAACTACATCGCTAAATAGTAAGTGCGAACAGTAACTAGTAAGTACGAACTAAAACCAAGCTGAACAGAATAGACAGTGGTCATCGTAGGCTCAGATAGAGCGACACGGCTAACAATTATAAATAATGGAATTGAACATGATGAAACAGACAAAAATCAAAGCACTTGCTCTAGCGGGTGTGATGGTATTCGGCCTAGCAGCAACGACAACGGCACAAGCTCACCCACGTTGGATTTTGCCATCTCACTTCACGGTATCTAAAGAAGGTGGTGATTGGCTAACGTTCGACGTTACTGCGTCTCACGGTACGTTTGTTTTTGATAAGCCTGCTGGCAGCGAAAATGCGCATGTCATCATGCCTGATGGTCGCAGCGAGCGTCCTAACTTTGTGATTCGTGGCAAGCGTCGTTCAATCTTTGATTTCTATTTTGAAGAAGAAGGTACACACAAAGTGGCGATCAACAACCAGCCGTCTTACTACACGCAATACAAAGCGGGTCGCCGTGACACGGTGAAGTGGATTAAAGCAAACAAAGCTGAGCGTGACTCTGTTCTTCCTGAAAAATCACGTGACGTGGTAACACAAATCAGTTTCACTCGCGCAGAAAGCTACATCACGGTAGGTAAGCCAACGGATTCAGTGTTCAAAATTGAAGGCAAGCTTCTTGAAATGAAGCCAGTGACTCACCCTTCAGACATCGTTGAAGGCGAACCTGTAACATTCCAGTTCTTCTACAACGGTGAAATCCAGAAAGACGTGAAAGCGGAGATTACTCGTGAAGGTACGCTTTACCGCAACCACCAAGAGCAGATTGATGTGGTGAGTGATGAGAACGGTGAAATCACGTTCACTCCAGACGTCGCGGGTCGTTACGTAATGAAAGCGAACTACAAAGGTGAGTTGATTGACAACCCACTGGCAGACAAAGCAAGTGCGAACGTTCACCTAACGTTCGAAGCTCTGCTTCAATAATCTGTGATGTCGGGGCTCGATCCCTGATTAAGCAACCAAAAAACTTAAGGGCTCATTTGAGCCCTTTATCGCTCAGTTTACTACTGAGAATTTGCACTGTGGCTAGGGTACGAACCATGACAATAAAAACAAAACTTAACGCATTAATGACTCCTTGCTTGGCTCTGGGACTTGGTTTCGCTGCATTACCTGCACAAGCACACTTTCCATTGATGAGCTGCTGGTTTGAAGGCAAAACTGTGGCTTGCGAAGCGGGCTATTCAGACGGCAGTAAAGCTATTGATTACGCGGTTGAGATGTACGACTACGAAGACAACTTGATTGCAAAAGAGATGACGGATAAACGCTCTATCGTTGAGTTTCCAAACCCTGAGACTGAGTTTTACCTTGTGTTTGATTCAGGCCACGAGTTTCCTGTTGAAGTGGACGTTGTTGAGATCAGCGAGAAATGATGATTCAAGGTGTACGTGCTGACACGGGCGGCAGAGAAGGCAAATGGGTAGGGCTGTTCATTGTGTTCATCCTGAGCTTTGCCACGGTTGCTATCCCATTTCATCAAGCAGAATCGCATATCAAAGCGGTACTTGATCATCAAATCTTAGTGACCGATGTCGAGCAAGAAAACTTGGCGATGTTATCAGAGCTGCGTTTAGCGCATGAAGAGATTCGTGACCTGCGTATGGACTCAGACGGTGAATGGCCAAGTGTTACGTCACTTAAAGATGAATGGGTCGCGCCATTTGTTGAAGACCAGAGTTGGAAGCGCAAAGGTTCTCATACTTGGTTATTGGACGAGCGTGGTTATTACTTTTCTACGCCAAGTGAATATGCTGCACAAAGTGATCATGGCTTCGCTGACTCCTTTATTTTGAACGCCAACAGTGTCTCTCCTGAAATCTGGATTTTCTTTGGTGGTGTAGCTACACAGCCAACTACTTTTGACCAACACACGCTTGAGTCTACGGGTTGGAAAATGGTCGTGAACGAATCAGAAATTGAACAGCATCATGAAAGCGATGCTCACTAATAATAAGAGAATTACTATGCGAATTATGACTCTATTGATGTCGTTATTGGCGGTGTTAATGACACCCAATGCATTGGCAAAAGAATACAAGGTCGACAGCGATAAGCTGACGATTGGCATAACCCTTCAGCCTTACTACAGCTATGTAAAAGCCGTGGTGGGTGACAAAGTGAACATCCTTCCTTTGGTTGATGCCGGCTTTAATCCGCATAATTACTTGCCACAACCGAACGACTTGAAACGTTTGAGCCAGATGGACGCTATCGTGGTAAACGGTATTGGCCATGATGACTTCGCACTAAAAGTAATCTCAGCCGCGCAACGTGATGACTTGCTGGTGATCGAAGCGAACAAAGAAGTGCCTTTACTTCCAGCATTAGGCCAATCTGTGGGTCAAGGCGCGGTGAATCCGCATACGTTTGTTGGACTTTCGACAACAATTCAAAAGGTTTACACCATTGCGAGTGAGGTATCTAAGCTCGACCCTGACAACGCGGCTTTTTATCGTAAGAATGCACGTAAATACGCAAAGCAATTTCGCTTTATGAAGCGCGATGCGATGTTGTCATTAGGTGAGTTAGATACATCAGGCATGAAGGTTGCGACTACGCACAACGCTTATGGCTACATCCTTCAAGAGTTTGGTGTTGATGTCGCTGCGGTAATCGAGCCAGCACACGGTGTTGAGCCAAGTGCTAGCCAACTTCAAGAGACGATCGAGAAGATCCGCGCATCGGGTATTGATGTTCTGTTCTACGAGTTAAACATGCCAAACCGTTTTGTTGACACGATTGAAGCGGAAACTGGCGTTCAGCTTTATCGTTTCTCTCACATGACCCACGGCGAATATGAAGACGACAAAGTCGAAGTTGAGATGAAGAAGAACCTAGAAACGTTAATCGAAGCCATGAAATTTGCGGCGGCGAACCAAGCTAAAAGCGGGAACGCATAATGTTAGGTCCATCAATCTCAATTAATAAACTCGGTCTGCAATACGATAACAACGTAATTCTTGATGATATCTCGCTCGAGCTTAAAGCGGGTGAGTGTCATGTGATCATGGGGCCAAACGGCGGTGGTAAAACTTCATTACTCCGCTCTGTGCTTGGTCTTACGCCTTTCTCTGGTCAAATCAATATCCACTGGCCAGATAAGCCGAGTATTGGTTACGTTCCGCAAAAAGCGACTTTTGAGTCGAGTTTACCTTTGACGGTCATGGACTTCGTACTGCTTAATCAAACGCGAATCCCGTTGTTTTGGCGTCGAAAATCTAAGCAATTGGATCTTGCACTCGCACAATTAGATCGCGTTGGTATGGCGACACGTAGCGACCGCCGTATGGGACAGTTGTCGGGTGGTGAGCAGCAACGCGTGCTGTTTGCTCAAGCGTTATTGGATAACCCGAGCTTACTGGTATTAGACGAACCAACGACGGGCATGGACGAGCAGGGCGTTCGTTATCTTGAATCGCTGATTCGTGAGTGTGTTAATGAAGGTCGTACGATTCTTGCGGTACACCACGATGTCACCGCAGTTCGTCGACTCGAAGCGAACGTACATGTTGTGAATCGATTCTTGGTTGATAGTGGCCCACACGAAGAAGTCTTACACCCAAGTAAAATCGAGAGCCTATTCCAGCACTACAGCAGTGGCTCTGCCATGACTAAATCTCAGGAGGTTGCGTAATGGATTGGTTACGACAACTTGCCATTAGTGGTGTTGAAGCGGGTTGGTTATCAGACAGCTTCATGTATGCCTTTATGGTGAATGCTTTGGTTGCAGCGTTATTGCTTGGCCCTCTGTTAGGTGGTCTTGGTACTTTGGTGATTGCCAAGCGTCTGGCTTTCTTCTCTGAGGCAGTAGGCCACGCAGCATTAACCGGTATCGCTATTGGTGTTTTACTTGGCGAACCACCAGAAAACCCAATTATTGGTCTGTTTAGTTTCTGTATGATCTTTGCTTTGCTTCTTCATTTTGTAAGAAACAGAACCAACGTGCCATACGACACCTTAGTTGGTGTGTTTCTAGCGCTAGCATTGGCAGTAGGTGCGGCATTGCTGATGTACGTGGCACGTAAGATCAATATCCACATGCTTGAGAACGTGTTGTTTGGATCGATTCTGACGGTAACAGACCAAGACTTAGCAATTCTCGCAGGCAGCTGCGCGCTCATCATTTTGCTCTTGATACCGACATTCAACCGTATTCTCCTTACTTGTATCAGCCCTGATATTGCCAAGGTGCGCGGTTACAATACCAGCTTTTACGATTACTTGTTTGTCATGATGATCACCTTAGTGACAATTGCGGCCGTGAAGATCGTGGGCGCGGTTTTAGTGGGTGCGTTGTTGCTGATTCCAGGTGCGACCGCTCGATTGCTGACTAAACGCATGGGGAGCTTTGTACTGCTTTCAGCATTACTCGCAACCACCGCGTGTTTGGTCGGAACAGTATTACCGATGGAACTTAAACTGCCAGTGCCATCTGGTGCTTCAATCATCATCGTTTCTGCAACATTTTTCCTAGCGGCAACGCTATACCGAATTGTAAGAAAGGCATAATCATGACTTCTTTAATGAATCGTATTTCAAGTTCACTAAAAGCAACGGCTCAAGTGAGTGCAGTCAGCAGCCTATTGTTGGCTGGCTCAATGGTGTCTATCAGCGCTAATGCAAAGGATATCCTCACCAGTACGCCTGTGACTTACGCGTTAGCGACAGAGCTAACCAAAGGCACCGACATTACGACCGAATACCTACCACCAAAACGCTACGGCATTGATCGTCTGCCGAACTGGTTTGGTACCAAGGGTGCGAGTAAAGTGCTTCAATCTGGCGAAAAGGCGACCGTTGCGGTAACACTGTCATCCATCTGGCAAGCGGATCCTACCTTTGTATACGCAAGACAAGGCAATATCCGTTTGGTTGAGGTGGATGCGGCTCAAGCGATCACACCGCGTGCACAAGGTGTTGCAGCGCTTACATTGTCGAATGGTGATGTGTCTAAATACGCGTGGTTAAATCCGACCAACTTAACGCGTATGGCTGCAATTGTGGCTGACGACTTTAAGTTGTTGTGGCCTGCGCAAGCTGAAACGATTGATAGCAACTTACAGCGTGTGATGTTGGATGTTCGTGAACTGATCAACACGCAGCAATCGGTATTACTAGATAATGACGTAGATTCAGTATTGCTGCTTTCAGAAAGCTTGGAAGATTTTGTCTCTGGCAGCCAACTGTTTGTTGAAGAGCGTATGTTCAAAGCTGAACTGGAATGGACAGACGAAGACAAAGCCAAGCTTAAAGAGATGTTTTCGGAAGACGATGCTCTATGGTTAGTCACAGCGAAAAAGCCAACTAACTTGATTAAATCATTGGTACCGAATGAGCGTATCTTAGTGGTGGATTCTGTTGATCGTTGGGGTAGAGCAGGAATCAACAAAAAATCACCGTTTACCCGTTGGGAAGTACAGCCTTTCAAAGGCTAATCAGCGCGATTAAAATGGTAGGATCAAAAAAGCAGCCCAAATAAAGGCTGCTTTTTTTGTTCTTATCCATTGACTCAGTACGGAGATTTGGACAAGAGGACTGCGAGTTTTAACTTACTCTGCAGCTTTTGTCTCTTCAGCTTCGACAGCCGCTTCTACTGAACCTTCAGCGTGCTCTTGAGCCGCTTTAGCTTGTTCTTCAGCTTCCATTTTTGCGCGGTCAGCTTTAGAAATGTAGCGAGGCTTGTTGCTACTATGCAGTTTAGAATTCGCCTGTTTCTGCTTCTTTTTTAGAATTTGATTGATTTTTTTCTTACGGTTCATTGCTGCATAGCCTTGTATTTAGTTTAGGCGGTGGAGGATAATCATTTTAGCTCTAGAACTCAATATTTACATGGTATTCAGCAAGGAAAATATCACTATGCAGGCCGTCGAGACCGAACGTTTACGATTAAGAATGATCACGCCTCAAGATGCGGCGTTTATTCAGCGATTATACAGCTCAGAAGATTTCCTGCGTTACATTGGTGATAAGGAAATCAGCGACACTGACAAGGCTGTCGAATACATCGAAAACAACATTCTTAAGATGCACGAAGAGAAGGGAGTCTGTTTGTTGATGGTTGAAATCAAGGATTGTTCAACACCAATTGGTATCTGCGGACTAATAAAAAGAGACACCTTAGAGTCGCATGATATTGGCTACGGGTTTGTTCCTGAGTTTTATGGTCAAGGCTTTGCCCAAGAAGCAGCGGAGGCGATAATTGAACAAGCTAAGCAGAACGCTGATATCGATCATTTAGTTGCCATCACAACCTCTGATAACATTCGAAGTATCGCACTACTGACTAAATTAGGCTTTGTGTTTGAGCGAGTTGAAGATGTGATAAGCGAAAGTGTTAATCTCAACCTGTACGGTTTCTCATTAGGTAATTAAAACATGTTCCAACATAACAATATTCTACAAGGCGAGCTCGCAACGGAGTACAAAACCGTTATTGCGATGGTGCACATCTATTGCAAAGATCACCACGGTGAAGTTCGTCAGAATAATGCGTTATGTGAGGAGTGTGAGCAACTGCTGCGTTATGCCGAAACACGACTGGATAGATGTCCTTATGGCGAAGCAAAACCGACCTGTAATAAGTGTCCGATTCATTGCTATAAACCTGATCCGAAAGAGCAAATGCGTTTAGTGATGCGCTATGCCGGGCCAAGAATGCTACTTAAGCATCCTATTTTAGCGATTCGACATCTGATTCATGAGAAGCGGAAAGTGCCTGAAAAGCCGCTGCCGAACGTATCTAATCGTCATATCCGAATGAACAAGAAGTAAGTGGCGCTTGAAAGTAATTTCTAAAGAAACGAAAAAGGTCTGATTTCTCAGACCTTTTTTGATGTAGATACGATTTATCTAAGCTTGAATATAGCCAGGTAACTGTAACTTACGCCGCTTGTGGTTCTTCATAAGTAACCGTTAGGTTGTTGATCCAGCGTCGGCTCAAGTAACGGTGTGAACAGATAGCCAGTTTCACTACTTCTTCTACTAACATCAGACCATAGATGTATTTGAAGTCCCATCCAGCGATAAATGCGCAGTAAACACACACTGGAATACCCACCATCCACATCGCGATGAAATCCATACGTAGGCAGAACGCGTTATCGCCACCAGCGCGAATAATACCGTTGATGATCACCATGTTGAGCATACGAATCACCACAGCAAAACACATAATGGTCATTGCAGGTGAAGCGAGTGGGTAGAGTGCATCTGTAGAAAGGTTCAGCCATGTTAGAACATGCTCTTTGCCCATAAACAGTAGCAATCCTACAACCGCGCCAAATCCAACGACGGCTTTAATGAAGGTCAACCCCATACTCATTGCGTCATCAAACTCATCACGGCCTAATGAATGACCAAGCAGTACTGAACACGCTACCGAAATACCAAAGAAAATCGAGTAACACAGTGATTCAAACGGCGCGAGCATAGAGAACACAGCAAGTTCAGTTGTGCCCATGTGACCGAAGATCATTTGGTATGCCATAGTACCCATTGCCCATAACACGGCATTCATCGTTAGTGGCAAAGCAATACGACGGTAAGACAACCATAATGACGGACGATGTGGTGAGCTAGGCGTGGTTAACAACCAGTGGTTACGCATGCGCATGTAGCCATACATCAAGCCAACTTGAATTGCGCGAGCGAGTGTCGTCGCCAGTGCTGCACCTGCTACGCCCATAGCGGGAATACCAAAGGCACCTTTGATTAGAACGAAGTTAAGCGCAATGTTGAGTGCAATGGTCACCGCGCCCAATAGTAGTGGGGTTACGGTGTCACCTGATGAGCGCATGCTTGCTTCTACCACGACTACAATGTGAGTCAGCAGTAGAACGGGGAAGCCATACCATAGGTAAGTCGCGCCAAGTTCAATCACGGTTTGATCGCTGGTTTGCAACATCATTAAAAACTGAGAACCAAGAGTGATGATTGCAGTCACAGGCAACAGAACTTTTAAGCCAAACACCATCGCGATAGATGATACCGTTCGTGCGCTTTTTCGGTCATTCTTTCCCCAGTATTGAGCGACTAATGTTCCGTTTGCTGAGGCCAACCCTGCCATAATCATAATAGCAACGAAGTGCCATTTTGATGCAATTCCCACAGCCGCAGCTGCTTCCATACCATAGTCACTGACCATCAATACGTCAGCAAGGGCAAGAATAGCGACAAGCGCACTTTGTAAAGCAACAGGTAAACCAAGTTTAACGATACGAGGTAATATGCTCTCTGGCTTGTTATTCATAGATGAGTTAGGGTTGATGTTAGTTGTCATAAGCTCTCCGATTTATGGCAGAACTATAGTGATTTGAGCGAAGTAACAACATGTTTAAAAAACAACAAAACCTGTGCGAATCTGTCATTGATTCAATGAGACCAAAATCAACTTGGCACGATGATGTTTTTCTCGCTGAACAGTGCAAAGAACGTTTTTTGACCGTTGAAGATATTCCAGAGATGAAAAGCTTTGGTGTCTACATGGGAGGTATGGCGAAGCTATATGATGGTTATTGGGTTGAGCGAGAATCCGTTAATGTTCATACGTTGATTTTCACTATGGAAGGTGGCGGTATTCTAACAACCGCAACATCGGTACAAGAGATTACACCTTATACGCTGGTGGTTCTTCCTGCTGAAACCCCATTTCGTTTTGAACTTGATCCTCAATATAATTATTGGAAAATGGCGTGGATGCTGACGCCCGATACGCAGCAATGGCAGCACATAGCAAGTTTAGGTCAGGGGATTGTGCCGTTCGGAGAGTGTGAGCAGATCTGGTCATTAATGAACTTGGTTTACTTTGAGATAGGCGGTCGAGCCAGTTACCGTAAGTTACTCTTGAGTGAAATTATCCGAACATTGACGGGATTTGAGCCTAAGTCGACCAGTACTACTGCACGTGTTCAAGCACTCTATAATGAGATTGAAAGCAGTCTGCACCAACCATGGACCGTCGCTGGCATGGCACAAAGGGTGTTTATCAGCGAAGAGCAACTTAATCGAGTCACCAAGACGCTATTCGACCTATCACCACGCAGCAAATTGATTCAGTTGAGAATGGATAAAGCCACCAGTTTGTTGAAGCAGCAAGATTGGTCGGTGTCGATGATAGCCAATCGTCTAGGCTATAAAGACCCATATAACTTCTCACATCGTTTCAAAAAGCATTTCGGTCTGTCACCTAGTCAATATCGAAAGAGTCATCGACTGCCCGGTTAGCCATGCTTATTTCCTCGATCAATTACGCAAGATCAAACTTTGCAGTAATATTACTGTATTGAGCTATCTATCAATTTAGTATTTTTGCCCTATTCGGTACTATCAGAAACATCTAAAAGCACGACTGCATATGCAGGGTGAGGTATAAATGCAACAAGATATCGGCGAGGTGGATGATTTTGTTCTTCCATCAAAGCTCATTTTAAATAGTAAAGAGTTTCAATCAGGCACAAAAATTGTTCGAAAACAGGGCTGTGGTTCAATAATAGGAACGCTTTCTGAGCCTCATCGTAAAGTGCTTTTCTATCTTTACCTGAACAGAGGTCAAGTAGTTAGCAAGCAAATATTGAAGCGTGTAGGTTGGGCCGGTAAAGCGGTGACATGTGCGTCTGTATTGGTGGCTATTTACGAGATCAGAAGAGTTCTCGACTGTCGTTGTATTCAAACAATTTCCAACGAAGGGTATGTCATGGAGTAATAAATAATCTCCTATTGATATCCTATTAATATTTTAATAATAAAAATTTAATCTCTTTACCGTACGAATTCCATTGATTATCGTCAAATCTAAAACGTCCACATATAAGCGACGTTATATAAATACGAACAAATCTGACATTGTCGCTGGCTATATAGTAAGGGAATTATCTAAAAATGGACTCTTATCCTGGAATAGAAACGAACCACTCTGAAAACAACGTAATACTTGAATTAAACGGTAAAATTGTTGAACTCAACACCAAACTTATTCGCAATGTAGAGAATGGCTACGTACTGGCTACCATGCCTTTGGCATACCGAAAGATCATTTTATTTATGAATCGACATCGAGGTGAATTGTTCAGTGTTGGTCAATTAAAGAAGATTGGCTGGGAAAGTGAGAAAGTCACCAATTCTTCTGTGATCGTCGCCATATCGGAAATTCGATCTTTGTTTGGTGATGGGCTGATCATGACGATAACGGGTGAAGGTTACGTGTTCCAACCTTAAACACTGTTCGCTGGTTTTATATTTCTCCGCATTATTACAGTTAAAGAAAAGGGCGCTTCATTTAGACGATTAGTCATCACGAAGAGCCCCACTATTCTCTATCTAATGAACTTGCTATATCACTCGCCAGCAATCTGTAGAGGAGAACGCTTTAGACTTGCGATTAACATGTAAATCGTTGTCGCTAGCAGAGACGCAAACAGGTAAGTAAATAGTCCTGCTTGAGAGTCCATAAAGCTATCTGCAACTAATGGCCCTGCGACTGAACCGATGCTGTAACACAACAGCATAACCTGAGTCACTGACACCAGATAGCTTGGGTCTAAGTTACGACAACCTAAGTTAATCGCAATTGGGTAAAGTGCGAATGTTGCCATGCCCAGTACGAATAGGCTCATGCCTAGTACGTAGAAATCATGGTTTATCGTTATTACACCAATGCTTGCAACCCCTAGTAAGCTGAACAGAGCCATTAATAACACTTGTCCTATGTGGTGAGATAACCATGTCACCATCGGCTGAACAGCCATACCACCCATAATTACTAACGCCATCAAACCACCAATATCTTGGTGTGCGATGTTGCGCTGAGCCAGCTCTACAGGCATCAAGCCATAAATAGAACCAAGTGTTAGCCCCGATACAATACAACCAATTAGTGCGCTGTGGCTCAGTTTGCTGATTTGCTTCAGTGATAAAGACTTAGCATCGTGAATTTGTGGTGCTGTCGCTTGTCCGTACATCAACACAATGATTGCACCAAACAACAAGGTGAACATTGCAATGAAAGGCACGCCGCCTGTAATACCAAGGTATCCAATGCCAAGTTGACCAACGGCAGATCCGCCGTATAGCGAACACATGTAAACCCCTAAACGTTTCGCACGCTGAGATTCATCACCGCTCATTAGCCAAGATTCAACAATTACGAAGATGCCCGCTACCGCAACACCAGCAACAAAACGAGCCAATAGCCATACCGCTTGATGTGGGATCAATGGCAATACAAGGATCGTTGCAATGAATACGCTCAGTGCCACCACGAATGCGTCTTTATGACCAATACGAGCGATGGCGCGTTCAATCAATAACGTACCCGCTAGAAGACCTGCATAAAAGGCACTCGCCAACCAACTCGATAGATTACTGTCTAAGCCATACTCAGACAGCATTAATGGTAATGAACTCATTAAGTAGCCTGAAGCTATCGCGTAAAAAGACAATGCAATAACAGGAACAGTTATGCGGGTTGTTGGTTGGATGTTGTCCAATGCAGCAGCCTCTAAATAGTGAAAGAAACGATGAATTTTCCGCGACTATGGGGGAGAAACTGGATTGGGTAAAACGAATAAAAATGGTCGTGAAGATAAAAGAAATTTATCGTGTTTGTTAGCTAAAATACCGTTGTGATATTTCATGTTTTCGCGATATTTTCTGCGGTTAAATAGCCGATAAAGCGTTGTTCAAACGACTATTTAATTTGAAAGACGGAGAGAGGTTCGTTGTATTCATCAGATTTTAATTTAGGGCGTTTAATCGTGTTAGACCACTTCTTGTCGGTATTGTCTGGGCGAGCTTCCACTCCACTTACGAAAGGCATGTCGAAAGTTAGCGCTGTCTGAAAACCCAACGCGCTCAGATATCTCTTCAATGCTCATTTGAGTTGAAGAAAGGTAGTGTCGAGAAAGGTGAAAACGAACGTGGTCCAGTATCTTCTGGTAGCTGGTATCGGCAGCTTTAAGGTGCCGGCGTAGCGTTCGAGAAGACATCCCCAATTCTGATGAAATAGATTCTATCGAAGGGTAACATCCAGGTCTCTCTAGTAGCATTTGAGAGACTTTTTCTTTTAGGCTGGTGGACGCACTGACTTTTGCCAACATGTCGTCACACGATTTCAGACACATCTGCAGCGTGATGGTATTGGCGGTAGGAAGAGGCGAGTACAAACTTGTTGCATCAAACTGCCATTCAAGGCGATCACTATTGAATTCAACAGGGCAACGGAAAATTTCTGTGTAGAGGTCGCCGTATTCTGGCTTCGGGTAAGGGAAGCGGATCACTTGGGATGGGAATGGTTGTTGTAGTACTTCTTCACACAGGCTTTGAATTGCGGTGAACCAATATTCGCAACAAAATGGCAGCAGCGAGTCCAAGTCGATCAGCTGCTCGGCTCTAAAGTATCCAACGTTATCTTTTACTGACATCGTTTTTCTAAGTACTGGACCGGCAAGTTGCAGATATTTAAATCCGATCAACAAAGCATCTAATAGCGTCTCGCTACTGAACACCGCATAGCCCAATACACCAAAGTCGCTAAATCGTGCTTGTTGGCCGACTCTTAACCCTAAACCACCTTCATCTGTGTTCGCTAACGCATTACTGAACACAGCAAGCTTTTGCGCCAAAGTGATGTGTGTATCAGGTGTGTTGAGTTGGAGAGCATTGATGTTACTGCCTTCGAGTAACTCTTCGATACTTAGATCAGGCGATAGGTAACGATGCAGCAACTGAAGATCCAGAATGCCGAATGCTTGCATATCGGGTTCGTAAACTGCGGTGTATTCCATAAGCTGCCTCTTGTTGAATATCGATATCTTAACCGAACTTTTAACATTTACGCCTGTTGCTTGTTCTCACTTTCCTAAGCTTGTTCAAACTTTTGCTTTATGTGTGCAAGGTTTTTCAAGGTCTGATTGAGCTATGTCCGAATATCACCGGTTTTTGTCTTTTTGAAACCTGTTCGAAATGTTATCGAAATGTTGTAATTTGATGGGTTGCACATTGGAGCGCCTCAAACATTTTGCTCAATAAGTATTCTTACCTACATGACACGCCAATGTGCAGGCTCTGATAGCAACAAAGACAACACTTATTACAACGATTAAAACGTCTAAGGCGAAGGTGACCGCTAGGTCTAGCCAAATAAGGAGATCATGGATGCACAATCTTGCTGTTAACTTGGAACGTAGCGCTTCGCTGTTTCCAACTAAAGCCGCTCTGCGTATGGGCACGGATGAAATTAGCTTCGCTCAGTTGGAACAACTTGCTGGGAAGGTAGCCGCCAATCTAGAACGACTTGGGTTAAAAAAGGGCGATAAGGTCGCGCTGTCGTGTCCCAATGTGACTTATTTTCCCATTGCTTATTACGGTATTCTAAAAGCAGGCTGTGTCGTTGTGCCTTTAAACGTGTTGTTTAAGGGCAGAGAGATCGCTTATCACCTCAATGATTCTGATGCGAAAGCTTACCTTTGTTTTGATGGCAGTGAAGAGTTACCTATTGGACGCTATGGATTACAAGGTTTTGTCCAGGTCGATAACTGCGAACATTTCGTGTCTATGCCAATACCAAACGGCGCAACATCCATGCTTTCAGAAAACCATGAGCAGTATGAATCAATAGCTGATTGGTTAGCACAACCTTTGACTCCCTTTGAATCTGTGGCTTGTCATGGCGATGATACTGCTGTGATCCTTTATACCTCTGGTACGACTGGGCAGCCAAAAGGGGCTGAGCTTTCCCACACCAACATGCAAACCAATGCGATGTCTTCGCAGTATCTTATGAGATTGGAATATAGCGATACCACAATGGCCACACTTCCTCTATTCCACAGTTTTGGCCAAACCGTGATGATGAACGCGAGCGTGTTAACGGGCTCTACCATGGTGCTGATTCCGCGCTTTGAGCCGTCCTTGGTGATCGAGCAGATCATTAACCATAAAGTCAGTGTGTTTGCGGGCGTTCCTACTATGTATATTGCGCTTCTAAAAGCTGGAGAAGAGTCTTTAGAGCGCTCAGAGCAAGTCAAACACAGTTTGAGGTTAGGCGTATCTGGCGGAGCTTCTATGCCGCTTGAGGTTATACGACAGTTTGAATCTCGTTTCGAATTACCAGTCTTAGAAGGGTATGGGCTGTCTGAAACTGCGCCGGTTGCGACCTTTAATCACATTGATGGCGATAGACTTTCGGGCAGTGTGGGTCAGCCTTTATGTGGTCACCTTATTAAGATTGCAGACATCCAAGGCAACTCTGTCGCTATGGGTGATTTGGGAGAAGTCTGCATTAAAAGCCCAAGTGTCATGAAAGGTTATTATCAACGACCTGAAGCAACGGCAGAAGCGATCAGAGACGGTTGGTTTTTAACGGGTGACATCGGACGCGTCGATGAGCACGGTAACTTGTTTATTGTTGATCGTGTTAAAGACATGATCATTCGTGGTGGTTACAACGTTTATCCACGAGAAATTGAAGAAGTATTGATGTGTCACCCTGATGTGGAGATGGTGGCGGTGGTGGGCGAGCACCATGATCAGTTGGGTGAAGAGATTCACGCCCATGTTGTACTTCACGAGCATACCCAGTGTGATAGCAAAGCCTTGATGGCTTGGTGTCGTGAGCAACTCGCGGACTACAAATATCCTCGTAAGGTGTTTATTCGTAGCGCCTTACCCATGACTGCTACCGGAAAAGTCTTAAAACGAGAGCTACACCCTTTAGAAGTTGCGGAGGCAATCAATGGATAACTATGACTTTATCATCGTAGGTGGCGGTTCGGCTGGTTGTGTGATGGCTTCTCGATTGTCGGAAGACCCTAATGTGACGGTTTGCTTGTTAGAAGCTGGCGGTAAAGATACGAGCCCATTTATTCATACGCCGGTTGGCGTTGTGGCTATGATGCCGACCAAGCTCAATAACTGGGCTTTCAAGACAGTCGAACAGCCGGGTTTAAATGGTAGGAAGGGCTATCAACCGAGGGGCAAGACTCTCGGTGGTTCCAGCTCTATCAATGCCATGATGTACGCCCGTGGACATCGTTATGACTATGACACATGGGAGAGCTTAGGCAATGCTGGCTGGAACTATGATTCGTGTCTGCCTTACTTTAAGAAAGCAGAAAACAACGAAGTTCACCAAGATGAGTATCACGGCCAAGGTGGTCCTCTTAATGTGGCAAATCTTAGGTCGCCAAGCCCGATGTTGGAGCGGTATTTAACTGCGTGTGAGTCGATAGGTGTGCCACGCAATGAAGATATAAATGGGGCTGCTCAGTTTGGTGCAATGCCGACTCAGGTCACTCAGCTGAATGGCGAACGGTGCAGTGCTGCAAAGGCTTACCTAACTCCAAACCTGTCACGATCGAATCTTACCGTCGTGACCAAAGCAACCACACATAAGGTTTTGTTTGAAGGTAAGAAAGCGGTAGGTGTTGAATACGGCTCCAATGGCAAACGTTATCAGATCCGATGCAACAAGGAAGTCATTTTGTCTGCAGGTGCTTTTGGCTCTCCCCAATTGCTATTACTGTCTGGTGTCGGTTGTAAAGCTGAACTAGAGACGCATGGTATCGAACAAGTTCATGAATTACCCGGTGTGGGCAAGAGCCTGCAAGATCATATCGACTTGGTTCACTCCTATAAGTGCAGCGAAAAGCGCGAAACGTTCGGTATTTCATTGCAAATGGCATCTGAAATGACCAAAGCACTGCCCTTATGGCACAAAGAACGCCGTGGTAAGATGAGCAGTAACTTTGCAGAGGGAATCGGCTTTCTTTGTTCCGATGATCATATCGCTGTGCCGGATTTAGAGTTTGTATTTGTCGTTGCAGTAGTCGATGATCATGCGAGGAAAATTCATACCAGTCATGGGTTTACCTCGCATGTCACCTTACTGAGACCTAAAAGCCATGGCACCGTAACACTGAATAGCGCCGATCCCTACGATCCGCCAAAGATCGACCCTGCGTTTTTCAGCCATCCTGAAGACATGGAGATCATGATTAAAGGGTGGAAAAAGCAGTATCAAATGCTAGAAAGCGAAGCGTTCGATGATATTCGTGGCAATGCTTTTTATCCTGTTGATGTCAATGATGACAAGGCTATAGAGCAAGACATCCGTAACCGAGCTGATACCCAATATCACCCTGTTGGAACCTGTAAAATGGGGCCTAATAGTGATTCATTAGCCGTGGTAGATAAAGATCTCAAAGTTTATGGATTGGATAACTTGAGAGTCATTGATGCTTCGGTAATGCCGACACTGATTGGGGCAAACACTAATGCGCCAACCATTATGATTGCTGAAAAAGTCGCTGATCAGATTAAAAGCCAATACAACTTAGATAAGAAAGACAGTGTAAATAAGCAGGTCGCGAATGAGAGCGCAGAACACGAAATGACTGGTTAGCCGGAAAGGTTAGAGAAAACAAGCAGGTTTACAATAGGTTAGGGAGCCTTATTTATTAAGATTCCTTAACCTATTTTGTTTGTTGATCACTGAAAGAATCGAAACAAACTTACTTCGTTAGAGCTTGATTAAGCCATTGATCAAATTGGCCTTTTGGTAACGCACCGTTGATCGTGTCGACACGTTTACCGTCTTTAAAGACCATCACCGTCGGAATACTTCTGATTTGATACATTGCAGCAAGCTGTTGCTGAGCTTCAGTATCAATCTTAACGAATCGAACATCTCCAGAGCGTTCTTTTGCAACGTCGCTGAACACAGGCGCGAAGCCTACACATGGGTTACACCATGTCGCCCAGAAGTCGACAACTACAGGCTGTGAACTGTTCAAGATAGATTGGAAATTAAGTGATGTTCCCTCGATAGGAGCGCCATCGAGCAGTGCTGTTTTGCATTTACCACAAGTTGGGCTTTCTGAAATTCTTTCTGAAGGAACTCGGTTTATGCCATTACAAGAAGGGCAGCGTGTGTTGAATGTAGACATAAGTTTCTCTTTTTATTGTAACTCCGTGGCTAACGTGATTTACGAATCACGCACGGAGCGCTTATACTGTTTAAAACTAGAATACGATACTTAAATAAAAACAAACAATAAACAGGTAAATGATGACAAAATTTTACGCCGAAATTACTGGCTGGGGAAAGTGTCTGCCACCAGCCGTGCTGTCCAATGATGATTTAAGCACTTTCATTGATACGTCTGACGAGTGGATTCGTACTCGAACTGGTATCGAAAACCGTCGTATCAGTCATGTAAATACCTCTGAGCTAGCGACTGTTGCTGCTCAACACGCAATGGCGTGCGCTGGCCTTACTGCCGAAGATATCGATCTCGTGATCATCGCAACGTGCAGCCCTGATTCTCTTATTCCAAATACTGCGTCTAAGGTTCAACAGAACCTAGGTATCAAGAGCGCAGCGGCTTTTGACCTTAACGCAGCATGTACAGGCTTCATTTACGGTGTTGAAACCGCAACTCGATTGATTCAAGCGGGCAACTACCGCAATGCAATCGTTGTGGGCGCAGAACGTCTTTCATTCTTCATCGACTGGACCAAGCGTGATACTGCGGTTCTATTCGGTGATGGCGCTGGCGCTGTGGTTCTATCTCGCACTGAAGAACAAGTTGGCCTGCAAGAAGCGCAGATAGGTTGTGACGCAGAAGGCCGCGATATTCTAGCGGTACCCAAGTTCGGTACATCTATGGATCGCTTCGCTGCTGACAACGGTTACTGGGACTTTGATTTCGTAGGTAAAGAGATCTTCAAACGAGCGGTTAAAGGCATGGGTGCAGCAGCACACACAGTATTGAGCCGTACTGGCATCTCAACAGACAACATTGACGTTGTGATTCCACATCAAGCAAATATCCGAATCATTCAAACTCTGTGCGATATGGCGGGCATTGAACGTGAGAAAGCGTTCGTGAACATTCAAAATTACGGCAACACGTCGGCTGCGACTGTGCCAATTGCATTGTGTGAATCGTTAGAGCAAGGCTTTGTTAAACCGAACTCAAACATCCTTGTAGCGGCATTCGGTGCTGGTTTAACTTGGGGTGCTGGTCATATTAAATGGGGTAGCCGTGTTGAACCACTAGGTCAATCGGATGCTAAGCTTCCAGAAGCGGATAAGTCGGCTTTAGAGCTTTTGGAAAGAGCCATTTTACACTGTAAAACGCGTCCTAATTCTGAGAACGAGTAGCAACATGGCGCAAGTTCGTTTTATGGCAAAAGCCGACCTTGATGGTGCGGCTTTAGTTCACCAAGCTACTTTTGTTCGACAGCAAAACTCAAAAGATTGGTTACAATGTAACTTAAGCGCTTCACCACGCTTTCTTAACTTCGTTGCAGAGAGCGAAGGTGAGATTGTTGGCTACATAATTTGGGTGCAAAAGAGTGGGTTTAGACCTGAAGCTGTTTTAGAACTAGAGCAACTTGCCGTGTTACCAAGTGCGCAGGGGAAAGGATTGGGAAAACAACTGATTCTGGACTCCTTGCCGCAAGTGAAGCAGAAGCTAGCAGAGCAAGGCTCGACGCTAAAACATGTATTAGTGACCACCAGAGCTGACAACTTTGCACAAAAGCTTTATCAATTGACGTTAGGTGCAGAGGTCGAAACCACGATTTCAAACCTGTACTCTGCTGATGAAGTGCTTATGATAGCTCGCAATGTAGGTGAGCGAATCTGATCGCTGAGTTCTTAGAACCAATTATAATCAGCTGTATAAATTGATTTACGTTTAATTAGGGACTTCTACAGTCCCTTTTGTTATTTCTTAGGAAGTGTTTTGAAGAAAGTTTTAGCAATTGGCTACGTTTGGCCAGAACCGAATTCATCGGCGGCTGGCAGCCACATGATGTCTCTTTTGCGTCTATTTAAGAGACAAGGTTGGTCTGTTGAATTCGCAACGCCAGCTCAAGAAACCGAGCACATGATCGACCTCTCAGAAGAGGGCATCACAAGCCAATCTATTCAGCTAAATTGCGATAGCTTTGACCAGTACATCGAAGAGCTGCAACCTGATGTTGTAATGTTTGACCGCTTTATGATGGAAGAGCAATTCGGCTGGCGCGTTGAGAAGGTATGTCCGAATGCCTTTAAACTACTGGATACTGAAGATTTACAATTCCTACGCAATGCTCGACATGAAGCAGTTAAGAAAGAGACAGAGTTAACGAAAGAATACCTGTACAGTGATTTGGCGAAACGTGAAATTGCCGCGATTCTGCGCTGTGATCTTTCGTTGATCATCTCAAGCTACGAGATGGAACTGCTCCAATCTGAGTTCAATATCGATCCAAAGCTGTTACATCATCTGCCGTTTATGGTTGATCTTAATACGTTACCTGAAAGCACAAAAAGTTTTGAAGAACGTAAGCATTTCATGACGATAGGTAACTTTAGACATGCGCCTAACTGGGATGCGGTGCTTCAGTTACAGAAGATTTGGCCGAAGATTCGTAAGCAGTTGCCTGACACTGAGCTTCATATTTACGGTTCATACCCGCCGCCAAAGGCAACCGCTTTGCATAACCCTAAAACCGGTTTCCACATCAAAGGTTGGGCTAAAGATGCTCAAGAAGTGATGGAACAGGCACGTGTTTGTGTTGCGCCATTACGTTTTGGTGCGGGCATTAAAGGTAAGCTGCTTGATGCGATGAAGCTGCAAACTCCAAACGTGACGAGTGAGATCGGCAGTGAAGGCATGCTACCACAAGGCAAACTGCAATGGCCGGGTGCGGTGGCAGATGATATCGACGAGTTTGTTGAACAAGCTGTCGCTCTCTATAAAGATGAAGATAAGTGGCTTCAAGCTCAAAGCCAGTGTCATTCAATTCTTGAAGCGTACTATGAACAGAATCAACTGGGCGACAAATTGATCGAGCGATTAATTGCGCTAGATTCTGAGCTTGATTCGCATCGACTGGATAATTTCTTCGGTTCAATGCTAAAGCACCACAGCATGGCAAGCACTAAGTACATGTCGCAGTGGATTGCGGAGAAGAATAAGATTAAATAACGGTTCTTTACCACAGACAGAAGAAATCTTAAGCCCTTAGGTTAACACCTAGGGGCTTTTTTCATGGGGGAAGCTTTTTGATTACTGATTTACAAACCGAAACATGCTGGTATTACATTAGCATTGACTAATTTATATTTATTAGTAAACTCTAATTTAAATAGCGGTGAGTTAGATTCGAGTTTGTGGATAGGAGAGGCCAGTGGTTAGTTTTATTCCTTGGGATGCTTTTTTCGGTGGCATGTTGTTAGGTGTGTCGGCCATTGTTTTAATGTTGGGCATTGGTCGAGTTGCAGGTATTAGTGGCATTGTCAGCCGTTTATTACCAGTTCGCACCAGCAACAAAGAAAGCAAAGACACGGATGCAGAAAAAACTGAAAAGCATTGGCGTATCGCGTTTGTTGTTGGAATGGTAGTTAGTGGTTGGTTGTTAATTCCTACCGGTTACCAACTCCCTCAATTGGAAGAGATGAACCTTTTGGTAGTCGTTATTGCTGGTCTGTTAGTCGGTTTTGGCACTAAAACGGCAAACGGCTGTACTAGTGGGCATGGCATTGTCGGCATGGCGCGTTTGTCTAAACGCTCCATTATCACAACGTGTGTATTCATGGGTGTGGCAATAGCAACCGTGCTTATCAAGAACCTGATAGGGTTGGGGGCATAATGAAAAATTCTTCATTTAGTATCGTTGTTGGTTTACTTGCTGGAATCTTGTTTGGCTCGGGTATGATCATCTCAGGTATGGTTGATCCAAAGAAAGTACTTGGCTTCTTAGATGTGACTGGCAATTGGGATATCAGCTTGGCATTTGTGATGGGCGGTGCGCTACTGGTGTTCGCTCCGTTTTATCACTTAGTCATTAAAAAGCGCGCTAAAGCGATCAATGGTGAGCCGTTAGATAGCCGTAACAATCCGCTAATCGACAGAAAACTGATTCTAGGTTCAACAGCGTTTGGATTAGGTTGGGGGCTTGCAGGCTTTTGTCCAGGACCTGCTGTTACGAGTCTTAGTGGCGGTAACCCAACCGTGTGGGTGTTTATGATAAGCATGCTGGCGGGGATGTGGTTGGCAGGTCGAACGAATAAAACCTGTTAGGGTAAACCTATCGTGTATCGAATTGGCTTGATATAAGCATTAGAGAGGCCGACTCGCAGCCAGTCGGTCTCTTTTTAGATCTACAACAATTAGTTGATAGTCGTTGAAACTGGGCAGTGGTCACTGAGTTTGTAGTCCAGCACATCTTGCGTTTCAAATACCTTTTGTTTCGCAGGAGTAGCATCTAAGGACTTGCTCACCACAATATGGTCTATTACAGAACGGAACTGGTGCGTGCGGTGGTTATTACGATTTGAGCGAACCTTACAATCTGCACGGGTCTTCCTTGTCGCCAAACGAGCATCCGTGTTTTCAGTTAAATCCTTCCACATCCAATCTCTTGAGTAGGATAGGTTATGGTTGAAGTCGCCTAAGATCGCGTAGTCTTCACCGTTACGTTCTCTTTGTTGTATCCATTTATTCAGTTGCTGTGCTTGGTCTTTTAGGCGCGAACAATCGCGGTTAGACTTATACGCTCCGCTGCAGCCTGCCTTTAAATGCACAGACAACATGTGAATTGGTTTTGAGTCCGTTTCAACGACCACATAGCTGGCAAACCTAAGCTTGCTGTTAGAATCCAACTCCAGAGGAAAGTCAGCGTAGTCGGTGAGTGTGATTCCTTTGCGAACTGCGAAGCCTGTGTATTGGTTCACTTCTTTGAACTGGCGGTTACTGTTTTCTGGTAATGCTCGGTCAGACATCAATATCTTGTATTGATCGCCAGCCACGCGCTGAATGGCATTTAAGTCGTCGACTTCCTGAAAGGCGACCACATCCGCATCTAAAGACTGAAAGTATTCTTCAAGTTTGTTGAAATCAGCTTGATCACGTTGGGCGGAAAACTTATTCACAGCCTCGTTGGTTGATAACCATTCGATATTCCAACTGGATATGGTCAAAGGTTCAGCAAATGCGTGGCTACTGAGTACGCAACCTAACATTATCCAGTTTCGAAGTCGTTTCATGCCAAATATCCCTAATTTTGTCTGCCAATATTGATGAGCCGTTATCCTACAACACTTACCAAAAATTCAACTCTTTTTAGCAGTTTTTTTATTGTTACATTGTTTCTTTTCGACTTGAGAACTGGCGTAATAATATTGAATTGATCTTAGTCAGCGTGAGAGTTTTATTGATCCAAATCAATACTCAAAGTTGGTGGTTCTCGTTAAATACGCCACAATATCTAGTGTTAGTTAAACGATAAATCGCTCTATATAGTGTGTTTGTGGATAAGTCTGTGAATACCTCAAGAGTAAGGAGAAGTGGTGAAATCAATCGTAATCAAGCGTGATGGCTCAAGAGCTCCATTCAGTAGAGATCGCATCCAAGCTGCAGTGGAAGCAGCATCAGACAAAGCCGATAAGGAAATTGCTATTTATGCACTGAATGTGGCATTAGCAGTTGAGTTGAAGCTCGAAGACTACGATGAAGTTCATATCTCTGAAATTCAAACCATGGTCGAGAACGAGTTAATGCAGGGACCCTATAAGTCTCTGGCTCGTGCTTACATTGAATATCGTCATGACCGCGACATCGCACGTGAAAAGCAAAGTGCTTTGACTCGTGAGATCGAAGGTTTGATCGAAGAAAGCAATGTTGATCTGATCAATGAGAATGCCAACAAAGACGGCAAAGTTATCCCAACTCAGCGTGACTTGCTGGCGGGTATCGTGGCTAAACACTATGCGAAAACTCACATTTTGCCACGTGACATCGTACAAGCTCACGAGTGTGGTGACATTCACTACCACGATCTAGACTACGCACCGTTCTTCCCAATGTTTAACTGTATGCTTATCGATCTGAAAGGCATGTTAACGCATGGCTTCAAGATGGGTAACGCGGAAATCGACACTCCGAAGTCGATCTCTACGGCGACTGCGGTTACAGCGCAAATCATCGCGCAAGTGGCGAGCCATATTTATGGCGGTACTACGATTAACCGTATCGATGAGGTTTTAGAGCCTTACGTGATGGCGAGTTACGAGAAGCATTTATCGTTAGCGAAAGAGTGGGACATTCATAGCCCAGAAGCTTTTGCTATCTCTCGTACAGAGAAAGAGTGTTACGACGCGTTTCAGTCATTGGAATACGAAGTAAACACGCTGCACACTGCTAACGGTCAAACACCATTTGTGACGTTTGGTTTTGGTTTAGGCGAAAGCTGGGGTTCAAAACTTATCCAGCAATCTATCTTGAAAAACCGCATTGCAGGTTTGGGTAAAAACCGTAAAACAGCCGTGTTCCCTAAACTGGTGTTTGCAATCAAAGATGGTTTGAACCACCAGAAGCAAGATCCGAACTACGACATCAAGCAATTAGCGCTAGAGTGTGCGTCTAAGCGTATGTACCCGGACATTCTAAACTACGACAAAGTAGTAGAAGTGACAGGGTCATTCAAAACACCGATGGGTTGCCGTAGCTTCTTGAATACTTACGAAGAAAACGGTGAGCTGATTCATGAAGGCCGTAACAACCTAGGTGTTGTGAGCTTGAACTTGCCACGTATCGCGATTAACGCAAAGCAAGATATGGCTAAGTTCTACGAACTGCTTGATGAAAAACTCAAGCTTGCTCGTCGTGCATTAGAAACTCGTATTTCTCGTCTAGAAAACGTGAAAGCACGTGTTGCTCCAATCCTATACATGGAAGGTGCGTGTGGTGTTCGCTTGAAAGCAGACGACTCTATTGCTGATATCTTCAAGAACGGCCGTGCATCTGTTTCTCTTGGTTACATTGGTATCCACGAAGCAATGACAGCGCTTTACGGCACTGACGTTCACTTGTACGACGATGGCGAAATGCGTGCTAAAGCGCTTGAGCTGGTGGAATACATGAAGCGTGAAGTGGAATCTTGGACAAAAGAGACAGGTTACGCATTCAGCCTATATGGCACACCAAGTGAAAACCTATGTAGCCGTTTCTGCAGCATCGATACCAAAGAGTTTGGTGTGATAGATGGTGTAACAGACCGCGGTTACTACACTAACAGCTTCCACTTAGATGTGCAGAAGAAAGTGAACCCATACGACAAGATCGATTTCGAGATGCCTTACCCTGAAATCTCTAGCGGTGGTTTCATTTGTTACGGTGAATTCCCTAACATGCAGAAGAACATCGAAGCGCTAGAAAACGTATGGGACTACAGCTACACACGCGTACCTTACTACGGCACCAACACGCCTATTGATGAGTGCTACGAGTGTGGTTACAACGGTGAGTTTGACTGTACAAGTAAGGGCTTTACGTGTCCTAAGTGTGGCAACCATGATTCTACGAAAGTATCGGTAACACGCCGTGTTTGCGGTTACCTTGGTAGCCCAGATGCACGACCATTTAACTTCGGTAAGCAAGAAGAAGTTAAACGTCGCGTGAAGCATCTTTAGTAACCGCTAAGATCAGTATCTAGCTTACTTAGAAGAGCTAGGTTTCAAGAAATAAGATTGGTATCGGTGTTGTGTCGATACCAATTCTTTCGTTTCAGCTGTGACAGCACTTCACTTCAAACTATTAAGCAATAACGAGTTTTCAATACTGCCTTATGAATTATCACCAATATCACCCAATCGACGTTGTAAATGGCCCAGGAACACGCTGCACTTTGTTTGTGTCGGGTTGTGTACACCAGTGTCGCGGGTGTTATAACCAATCGACGCAAAGGTTGGACTCTGGGCATTTGTTCACTCAAGAACTTCAAGACCACATTATTGCTGATCTCAATGATCCGCGAATCAAGCGTCGTGGTTTGTCGCTTTCTGGTGGTGATCCTCTGCATCCTGCAAACGTGTCTGAAGTGCTTAAGCTTGTTCGGCGTGTAAAAGCAGAATGTGAAGGTAAAGATATTTGGATGTGGACGGGTTACGAACTCGACGAACTCGATGAAAAGCAGAAGCAAGTATTGGAGTACGTTGATACCTTGATTGATGGTCGTTTTGAACAAGACAAAGCGGATCCGATGTTGGATTGGCGTGGCAGTTCAAACCAAATTATCCATCGATTTACTAACATATAACTGTCGTGACTTAGCACCCTTGTAAAGCGAAAAAGGGCGTCATGGTTAGCGCAATGCAACCAATCGGCCCTTGGGTGTGAGTTCTTTTCGTTTATTCGCTCAAACTACCATTCAAGCTGCGACGTGATCCCGCTCTTCTATTAGGTTGTTGATCCATTTCTTAGAGTGAATTCGCTGGCTAGTTAAAGCGATCTTCGCTAGTTCCTCCAGTAACACAATCATCAGCACCCATTCTAAAGACCAGCCCAGTACTAAAGCGGTGAAATAGGCGAGGGGAATACCAATGGCCCACTGGCCAAATATGTCGATGAAGATGCTGTAGTTGATGTCTCCGCCGCTTTTTAACACGCCACCTATGCCAACCATGTTGAACACTCTCAATATCATCCCTGCGGCCATCACCAAAGCGACGTTGACCGCTGTATCTTTGAGTTCCAGATGCGTTAAATCGATTAATTGAACAATGGCTGGCTTGGCGATAAAGCACAGCACTGCCAATAGTGTCGCAAGTGCACAACTGACAAGTACATAGCCCCAAGCGGTATTTTCAACACGTTGATAATTCTTCGCACCAATCTCATTGCCTAGAATGATCGAAGCGGCAACAGCAAAGCCCAAGAAGGCAGAAATTAAGATGCTTTCCACTGGTGATAACAGTGAGATGATCGCAAGTTCACCAACGCCAATCTGACCTACAATGACGTTGTAAATCAGTATCCCACCAGCCCATGCCGTATCATGAACTAACATAGGAATGGCAATCTTGAAGTACTTCTTCCTGTGCTTGGGTAAGATTGCATCACGCCAACTCTCTATTGTAGGGAATAGATGCGCGTAATGTTTCCTCGCCATAATAAGCAACGCAATGGTCTGAAATAATCGAGAAACTGTGGTGCCTATCGCTGCGCCAACCACGCCGAGTTCTGGAAAACCAAATAGTCCGAAGATCAGCAGGGCATTGAGAATCGCATTAACGATGATTGCCCAAATACTTATCTTGGTGGGCAATTTGGCTTCACCGACAGATCGCAGCGCGCTTTCTAGCGGCACAACGATTGCCGTACCAATAAGGCTGGCTCCTGTTATCCAAAGGTAATCCGTTGCCAAGCGGACGTAATCAGGGTCTGAGGCCACCACAGACACGACTGATTCAGGAACCAGTGTATAAATCAAAACAAAAGGGATGATAGCAAAGATAGACAACGCCCAAGATTGCGACAAGACACGTCGAATGCCATTGAAATCACCCGCTCCAAAATATTGCGAAGCTAGCACGCTGACTGCACCGCTAATTCCGGAAACCATGATTAAGTTAAAGAAGAAGATACGGTTGCCAACGCCAACTGCTGCGGTTGCCGCATCACCAAGCTGATTGACCATGAAAATATCGACCACGCCGAGCAATGAGAACAACATAGTTTGCAGTGAGACAGGTAAACCGATGTGTAATAGCTTTTGCCAAAATTCTTTGTCTAAATGACGATATGTCGAGAGCATCGCATTTCCCCTCTAGTGAATATGCGAGAAGTTTATCGGTATTTGTTTTAACTGTATTGTTCAGGTTCATCACAAATTTTTGTCAAACTATCCACTTTGGTAGTTCGGCAACATGAACGAGCTAGCAATGGTATGAGCGAGAAACAAGAACGGTACGAGATCTCTGAAAAGACCCATCAAGAGTTTGTCGATCAAAGCCATGTATTGGCATTCGAAGAGCTGGGTATTGTTCAATGTGGTACAGCATCGTGTCGTGATTTCTTTTCTGTTTATCGAAAGAACCAACAAAAACACATGTTGCTGTATACCGTAAGAGGCAAAGGGTGGCTCGAAAGCGAAGGATGTCGATACATTCTAGAGCCGGGGTCGTGTATTACTGTGCCTGCAGGCGTTGAGAACGGCTTTGGGATTGAAGAAGAGACATGGCAGATAGCTTGGATCTTTCTATCGCCTGATAAGCACTGGGAAAATGTCGTCAATGATGAGGTGAGTTATACGCTCTCTCCGGCAGCAGAAGTTGTCTCGTCTTGCATTCATACCTTGTTAAGAAGCATCGCGTTGCCCATTGATCTCGGTGGAGCGATTGCCATTCACAGCGTAGCCCAAATAGAATTCATGATTAATGCGCCAGTCCCGCAGCAGCAATCTAGAAATTTGATTCGTTTAAGACGAGTGTTCAACAACGTACAAAAACAGCTCCATAAAGAGTGGAACGTTCATGAACTTGCGAGCTTGTTTCCGTGTTCAGAGCCGCATTTCCATCGCTTGTGCCAGCGTTATTACTCACATAGTCCAATGACTCATATCATGCGCATGAGGATGGAATACGCAGCACGTTTGTTGAAATCGAGTGATTGGTCGATTCAACACATTGGCGAGATCGTGGGTTACCCGAATGCGGCTAACTTTAGTACTCGATTTAAGGCGTGGTCGGGAATGACACCAAGGCAATTTAAACAAAGTGCTTAATAGGGCACATGGGAACATAAGACACATAGAAATAAAGCGCTTTAAATTGTTAAATAGGTCATTAGGTGTATGAAATTTGCACTATTTATCCGTTTGAAATGACCAATCTCTGATTACTTATGGTAACTAAGCGCTTCTATTAAAAAATGTTTCTGATTTGTCTACGATAATGTTAACGTGAAACTCATTACTTGAATTTCAAAGGGTTGTGACTTTCATGTTTTCACATCTACCAAAACCAACTTTAGATCCAATTCTATCTCTTTCTGTTGCTTACCGCGGCGATACTCGTACTGAGAAAGTCGACTTAGGCATTGGCGTTTACAAAAACGACCAAGGCGAAACACCGATCATGAAAGCCGTTTCTATGGCTCAAGATATCGTTGTTGATACGCAGAAAACCAAAGCTTACGTTGGCCTAGCAGGCTGTGAAGAGTTTAACCAGAGCATGGTTGATCTGCTGCTTAAAGGGACTTCTGCAATGGATCGCGTTGCTGCGATTCAAACACCTGGTGCAAGTGGTGCACTTCGCATGTTGGGTGACTTAATGAAAGTTTCTCAACCAGACACCACAGTTTGGATTTCAAACCCAAGCTACGTTAACCACAAACCGGTGATGGAAGCGGCAGGCTTAAAAGTTCGATACTACAATTACTTCAGTCCTGAAACGAAGCAAGTTGATACTGCAAGAATGTTGGATGACCTTTCGAAAGCGGGTCCATCAGACGTGGTACTACTGCACGGTTGCTGCCATAACCCAACGGGTGCAGATATCGACTTTGAAGCGTGGCAGGAAATCACCAAATTATCTCAGAAGAATGGTTTCTTACCGTTCGTTGATATTGCCTACCAAGGTTTTGGTGATGGCCTAGAAGAAGATGCTAAAGGTCTTCAACACATGGCTAACAACATCGAAGAGATGTTGATTACGACATCTTGCTCGAAGAACTTCGGTTTATACCGTGAAAGAACGGGTGCCGCTATCGTGATTGGCAAGAACAGCGAACACGTTGGTAATGCTAAAGGTAAGCTTCTTACGCTTGCTCGTTCAACTTATACAATGCCGCCAGATCATGGTGCCGCTTTGGTTAAAACAATTCTTCAGAATCAAGAGCTAACATCGATTTGGAAGCAAGAATTGAGTGAAATGCAGCAACGTTTGTTAAATCTGCGCCAAAGTTTATGTGATGAATTGCGAAATACTTATAACACGTCACAATTTGATTTCATTGAAAGCCATAAAGGCATGTTTAGTGTACTAGGCTTTAAAGAAACTCAAATGAATCAATTACGTGAAGAGTATGGAGTCTATGGTGTTGGTGATGGACGCATCAATATTGCAGGCCTTTCTGAATCCCATATTCCTTATGTAGCAAAAGCGATAGCCAATGTTTCAAAATAGAAGGTGACTGAATGTATAATTGGAAAGCGATAGTAACTCTCATGCTAAGTGGTGGCCTGTTTGCTTGCTCGACAACGACACAAATTCCGACAGAGCCCGAACAAAAGCCCCAAATAGAACAACCAGTTGTGGATGACTCTTCTAAGACTGATACAACGGAAGGCGAGAAAGTAACAGAACCTACAGAGAAGCCTGAAGAACTAAAACCAACTGAACCTGAAGTGAAACCTGCACCCGTTGAGAAGCCGGCAGCAAAACCAACGAAGACAAGTGATGGCAAGCTGATTCTTGGTGAGGAAGAGTGGGTGTTTGTTCCTGGTTTGAAAGAAGCGTTTAAAGCACGTGTTGATACAGGTGCGACAACATCATCGATCAGTGCGGTTGATATTGTTGAGTTCGAACGTGACGGAAAAGACTGGGTTAAGTTCAAGATTGAACACGACGGCATCACAACTGACGAGATCAGCTTGCCGGTAGAACGTTGGGTTAAAATTAAGCAGTCGAGCGCGGAAGGCACACAACGACGTGCTGTTGTTGTCGCTTCAATTCAAATTGGCGACCTAAAAGACAAGACTGAGTTTACGCTAGCAGATCGAACGCATCTTTCTTTCCCAATTCTGTTGGGTAGAAGCTTCTTTAGAGATGTTGCGGTAGTAGATGTAAGCCAAAAATACGTTCAAAAGAAAATAACTAAATAACAGTTCTGCTTGTCATCAAAGCTTTTCGTTTGGAAGAGCTATAGTTTCAAAAGTGACGAGCTTAAAAGACTTTTAGTGTTGATAAATGAAATCCCTACCGGTTCTGCTGGTGGGGATTTTTCTATTTACACCCCAATAACGTATGAAAAGCATCTAAATGGTCTATGTTTACTATTCGTTTACTGTTTAACCTCGACAACGTGATCGAGATCTCTATATAATCCGCGCTTCGATTTTTGTTTAATCCATACTTTCGTACTTCTTATTTAGGTTCTTGAAATAGCCTAATAATTATCTGTCAGTACACGCTTAGGAATTAGTTCTTTGATATCTACCGCGAACATCACAATGCAATTTGGCGCAGAGCCGCTGTTTGAAAACATCTCTGCTAAATTTGGTAACGGCAACCGTTATGGTTTGATCGGCGCCAATGGTTGCGGCAAATCAACGTTCATGAAAATCCTAAGTGGCGCATTAACGCCAAGTTCGGGCAACGTTTCTATCACTCCAGGAGAAAAACTGGGTGTGCTTAGCCAAGATCAGTTCGCTTTCGAACAATACAGCGTTATTGACGTTGTAATTATGGGCGACAGAAAACTGTGGGAAGTAAAACAAGAACGCGACCGCATTTACTCTTTGCCAGAAATGAGCGAAGACGATGGTATGAAAGTTGCAGAACTTGAAAGCGAATTCGCGGAAATGGATGGCTACACAGCAGAAAGCCGTGCTGGCGATATCCTAATCCAAGCCGGTATCGAAGAAGAGTTCCATTTCGGTCTGATGCAGCAAGTTGCTCCAGGTTGGAAACTGCGTGTGCTATTGGCACAAGCTCTGTTTGCAAACCCAGATATCTTGCTACTTGATGAACCAACCAACAACTTGGACATTCATACGATCAACTGGCTTGCTGAAGAGCTAAACCAGCGTAAATGTACAATGATCATCATTTCGCACGATAGACACTTCCTGAACTCTGTATGTACGCACATGGCTGATATCGACTACGGTGAGCTACGTGTTTACCCTGGTAACTACGAGTACTTCCTAGAAGCATCTGGCTTGATTCGTGAGCAGCTATTAGCAAGCAACGCTAAGAAAGCGGCTGAAATCAGCGAGCTTCAAGACTTCGTAAACCGTTTTGGTGCAAACGCATCTAAAGCAAAACAAGCAAGTTCACGAGCTAAGAAAATGGACAAAATCACACTGGATGAAGTGAAATCATCGAGCCGTATGAGCCCGTCGATTGATTTTGGCGAAGGTAAGAAACTGCACCGTCAAGCGCTTGAACTTCAAGACCTTGGTCACGGCTTCGATGGCGAAACATTGTTTGCTGGTGGTAACTTGCTACTTGAAGCGGGTACTCGTCTTGCGGTTATCGGTGAAAACGGTGTGGGTAAAACCACGCTGCTACGTTGCCTAGTTCAAGAGCTAGAGCAAAACGAAGGCATCGTTAAATGGTCTGAAAACGCATCGGTAGGCTACTGCCCACAAGACAGCACTAAGGATTTTGATAACGACCTGAGCATCTTCGATTGGATCTCACAATGGCGTACAGCGAAGCACGATGACCTTATGGTCCGTGGCATTCTAGGTCGTCTATTGTTTACTGCTGATGATGCGAACAAGAAAGCGCGTAACTGTTCTGGTGGTGAAAAGAACCGTCTATTATTCGGCAAGCTAATGATGCAAGACATCAACGTGCTGGTAATGGACGAACCAACCAACCACATGGACATGGAAGCAATCCAAGCCCTGAACGATGCACTTAAGGTTTACACTGGCACACTTATCTTCGTAAGCCATGACCGCGAGTTCGTTTCTTCACTAGCAACACACATCATCGATGTGAAAGACCAACAGCTAGTGAGCTTCCAAGGTACTTACGAAGAATACCTAGATCACCAGAAAAAGATGCTGATGGTTAATTTATAAGTAAGTCGCTGGCTTAGAGCATGAGCGACTAGAAGCCAGCGAAACTCATAAACAAAAAGCGCCGAACATTAATGTGTTCGGCGCTTTTCTATGTAATATGTTCAGCTATTTATTACTCAGTAACTAAACCTAAGCTTATCAATAAAACCTAGATACGAAATCTAGATTAGAATCCGAATCGAGCCGACATTAAGATTTGGTGGCCGTATGTGCCGTTATTACGCATATCAAGGCCAACAGACAGTTGATCAGTAGAATGGAAACGAGCACCGATACCAACAATAGAACGAGTGTCATCGTTGTCGATCAGTTGACCAAGGCGCGCGTTAACTTCAACGTTTGCCATTAACCAAGCTCTCAAGCCAAGGTTGATTTCTGTTTTGATGTGGTTGTCGTCATTACGTTCGATGTTGTGCAGTAACATTTGACCAGTAACGTCAGCAAATTGACTGATTGGGCCGTTGAATCCCATACCTACCGCTGCATCCCAATCACTTTCAAACTCTGAATCGATACGAGCAACAAAGTGAGAGTTCTGAGTGAACATTGTTGTTACTTCACCGCCGAAAGTACTTGGGCTAGTACCCATGCGCAGCTCGAATGTGTTGTAGTTAAAGTTGTTTGCAGACGCAGAGAATGAACACAGTGCAGCGAGTCCTAAGAGGACAGTCTTATTCGTGCAACCTAGCATGGTGACTCCATATAAATTGTATTTTCGGCAGTATAATACAAAAAAGCCTGCAATATGCAGGCCAATTGTTTGAAGTCAGTATGTTTTATAATTATCGCTTATAGAACTTGGATATGATCTACTTCGATTTCCGGAGTTTTTCCGCCTTCGTATTCACCAAAGATACGAACTTTTGTATCAGCGGTTAGCGGTTGTGCTAGGCGGATGTCATCATCCAGTTCTATTTGAATTTCACTCTGGCCGTCAGAGAATACAAACGTGTCATTCTTTAGTTGACGAACAATCTTGCCATCCACAATTGCTTCTTGCTCTGCGAACATGCTTGTATCGGCAAGCAGTGTCGCAACAGAAACGGTTTCAATTGGTCCAGTGTAAGCAATAGCGCTTTCGTGCTTGTTATTGTTGCTGTGGTCACTAGCCATTGCGAAAGTTGGGGCAAGGATAATAGTAGATGCGATAGCTAATACAGTTTTTTTCATGGTGAATTCCTTAATGTTGTTTTTAGTAGAAACGTTTTCTCAATTTGAAACGTTTCTTTTCGTTAGTACGTTTTTTGTTGAAGCGCCTGTTATCGTTCACAAGCTTCGTTTCGATGTAGCTATTAAACAACACTGGGGTTGAATCCAGAGTGAGTAACACATTCATTTTCCATTCATTTTATTGAGCATCTGCTTAGCAATGACGTTAAGATGGAGGTAGAGAAATATTGCCTTCAGCTACAAATTGAGAAATTAAGGATTTAAGTACAAATGCGAGCACCATTAAGCGCCCTTATGGTTCAAGGAACCACGTCAGATGCCGGAAAAAGTGTATTGGTGGCAGGTTTATGCCGTGTCTTGGCAAGGAAAGGAATCAAAGTGGCACCATTCAAGCCACAGAATATGGCGTTAAACAGTGCTGTGACAAAAGATGGTGGTGAAATTGGTCGCGCTCAAGCGGTTCAAGCGCAAGCTTGTAATATTGAGCCAACCGTTCACATGAATCCTGTACTACTAAAACCTAATTCAGATACCGGCGCACAAGTGATTCTGCAAGGCCGAGCGCTGAGTAACATGGAAGCGACGGGTTATCATGATTACAAGAAAGTTGCGATGGATACGGTTGTCGATTCGTTTGACCGACTTTCTGAAGAATACGAAAGTGTAATGATTGAAGGTGCGGGTAGCCCAGCTGAAATCAATCTCCGTGAAAATGATATCGCTAACATGGGATTTGCTGAAAAAGCGGATATCCCAGTGATCATCGTTGCTGATATTGACCGTGGTGGCGTTTTTGCGCACCTCTACGGCACATTGGCTCTGCTATCTGAAACTGAACAAGCTCGCGTAAAAGGTTTTGTGATAAACCGCTTTAGAGGCGATATCGCACTTCTTCAATCTGGCCTAGATTGGCTAGAGGAAAAAACTGGTAAACCAGTGATTGGTGTCTTGCCGTATCTTCATGGTTTTAACTTAGAAGCGGAAGATGCGATTACCTCTGCTCAAGAGTCTGACGGAGAAGCTAATCTTAAGGTCGTGGTTCCGGTGTTAACCAGAATCAGCAATCACACGGACTTTGATGCGCTAAGACTGAATCCTTCAATTGATTTACGTTATGTCGGTAAAGGCGAACGTGTAAACAATGCAGATTTGATTATCTTGCCGGGTACAAAATCTGTAAGAGCAGATTTGGATTACCTAAAACAACAAGGCTGGGATAAAGATATTCAACGTCACTTGCGCTTAGGTGGCAAAGTGATGGGGATCTGCGGCGGCTATCAAATGTTAGGTAACATCATCCACGATCCTGATGGCGTTGAAGGTACGCCCGGCAGCAGTGAAGGGTTAGGGTATTTGGATACTGAAACGACTCTTACACAGCAGAAAACTTTAACAAATGTACGCGGCACCATGACGCTTGATGGTAAAACAGCACCAGTAAAAGGTTACGAAATTCACGTAGGTAGGACTGATGTCAATGAAACGGCTTTACCTGTTCAGTTAGAATCAGGCAACCTTGATGGCGCTGTAAATCAAGACAACTCGATTTTTGGTACTTACCTGCATGGCGTATTCGATAACAGTGATGCGTTGTCGCTTATTTGCGAATGGGCAGGAGCCAACGATGTAACAGCGATTGACCATGAACAGCTTAAAGAGCTGGGTATTAATCGAATCGCGGATGCCATTGAAGAGTACTTAGATCTTGACCTGCTTTGGCCAGAACTGAAACGAACATAGATAAGTGATAACAATGAAAAAGCGAGTAATCCTTTTAGCCATGGCCTTAACTTCGGCACTGACTTCCACTCATCTTTTGGCTGCTGAAAAGCTGCGAGTTTATGCTGCATCATCAATGACCAATGCTGTTAATCTGTTGGTTGAAGAGTTTGAGAAAGATCATTCTGTCGATGTGACTCCTGTGTACGCGAGTACGTCATCTTTGGTACGACAAATCGAAAGAGGAGCACCAGCAGACATTTTTATCTCGGCAAATGAAAAATGGATGACGCATTTAGTCGATCGTAAATTGGTTTCTAGTGACAATGTCACAAATTTATGTGAAAACGAACTTGTGCTGATTTCCCCTAAAGAGACATCGGTAACATTAGACCTATCAAAAGGTAATCAATGGGCTAAACTGCTTACTAATGAGAGGCTTGCAGTGGGCAACACCATATCGGTTCCTGCTGGTATCTATGCGAAAGAAGCGTTAGAAACGTTAGGTGTATGGGACGATGTGAAGACTCGATTGGCACCAAGTAACAATGTTCGTATGGCCTTAGCCTTAGTAGAGCGTAGTGAAGCTAAGCTTGGGATTGTCTACAAGACGGACGCATTGCTTTCAAAAGAAGTAAATCTAGTGTTGACGTTCCCATCTGATCTGCACACACCAATACGTTACCCTGTAGCGAAATTGAACGATAAAGTCGTTGCAGAAGAGTTCTATACTTTCCTAAAGAGCGAAAAAGCGAAAGACACCTTGAACAGTTTTGGATTTGAAGTGCGTTAAATGAGTTACTTATCGGAATACGAATACCAAGCCTTAATGCTGAGCTTGAAAGTCGCTGGGTTTGCCATCTTATGGCTTATTCCTATCGGCATTGGTTTGGCGTGGCTACTTGCTAAGAAACAATTTGTAGGCAAAAGCATTGTAGAGAGCATTGTCCATTTACCTCTGGTACTTCCACCTGTGGTCATCGGATATTTACTGTTAGTGATGATGGGTAGGCAAGGCATCATAGGCTCGTGGCTCAATGACGTGTTTGGTATTGTATTCAGCTTTAGTTGGAAGGGCGCAGCACTCGCTTGCGTGGTTGTGGCACTGCCATTAATGGTTCGCTCCATCAGGCTGAGCCTAGAAACCGTAGACAGTAAGCTTGAAGAGGCCGCTGCTACATTGGGCGCTTCACCGATTCGTGTGTTCTTCACTATTACATTACCGCTGATGATCCCTGGGATTATTACCGGCACCATGCTTTCATTCGCAAGAAGCTTGGGTGAGTTTGGCGCGACAATCAGCTTCGTTTCCAATATTCCCGGTGAAACTCAAACCATCCCATTAGCCATGTATACCTTTATTGAAACCCCTGGCGCTGAAATGGAAGCGGCACGTTTGTGTGTCATTTCAATTGTTATAGCGCTTGGTTCATTGATGCTTTCTGAATGGCTCAATAAGAAGTCTGCACAGCGACTAGGAGGCAATGCATGAGTGCTTTGATCCTCCAATACCAGCAACAGTTGGGTGAAACTTTCTTTGATATCGACCTAGAACTCCCAAGTTCCGGTATTACTGCGATCTTTGGTCGTTCTGGCGCGGGTAAAACATCGCTTATCAATGCGATTAGTGGTCTTAAACAGCCAGATAAGGGCTTGATCAGCGTATCGGGAACCACCTTGTTTGATAGTTATAAGGGCATTAACTTGCCGACTCACAAACGTAATGTCGGCTATGTGTTTCAAGAGTCGCGATTGTTTCCGCACATGAAGGTGTCAGGCAATCTTAAATATGGCATCAAAGACTTTGATAAAACGCATTTCGATCAGATTGTCTCCTTGTTATCTCTCGGTTTATTGCTAGACCGTTATCCAGCTCGTTTGTCTGGCGGCGAAAAGCAACGTGTGGCGATCGGCCGCGCATTGTTATCAAAGCCCAGCATTTTGTTGATGGATGAGCCTCTGGCGTCTCTCGACTTGCCCCGCAAGCGTGAAGTGATGCCGTTTCTGGAAAACTTATCTGAAACTGTCCAAATACCGATCATCTATGTCACTCATAGCCTTAATGAGATTTTACGCTTGGCACATCACCTTGTGATTATTGACCAAGGTAAAGTTATTTCATCGGGCGTGACAGAAGAGGTTTGGGCATCGAGAGCTATGCAACCGTGGCAATCTTTCTCAGAGCAAAGCTCATTATTTGAAGCCACATTAGCGGAACACAATGATGATTATGCGCTGTCTCGCCTAATGTTAGGAAAGTCGACGTCATTATGGGTTCAGAAAGTGTCGAGTGAGCTTGGTACTGCAGTAAGGCTGCAAGTTAGGGCAAATGATGTTTCTATCACACTAGAACAGCCGAAAGGGACTTCGATTCGTAATATCCTTCCTGTCACTATTAAAAGCGTAGAGACGCACCAACAAGGCACAAATAAGCAGAGTGTCGCTGTCGAACTAGAGTTAGAGTCTGGATGTTACTTATGGGCAACGATTACGTTGTGGGCTCTGGATGAGTTGAATCTAGAAATTGGGCAGCGTGTTTACGCGCAAATTAAAGGTGTAAGTGTCGCTCAAAGAGATATCGCGGTAACACATTAAATCTGTCAAGGTCACCTTTTCGATATTGTCGTGATGTTGCAGTTTCTAGGCTCTGAAAATTCGATCTTGATTCCATGAATGGAGACATGCGTCATTTTTATACGGTATAACTGCCAGTTTTGAGCCACACTGTATGTGTGCTGAGGCATATTAATTACCTCAATAATAATAAGAAAAAGTATCAGGCACAAAAAAGCCGCATGTTTGTAATAACATACGGCTTCATCATTAAGTTTTCGTTAAGCATTCAACCTAAAGTTAGGTCTGAGGAATAGCTTATCGGATGAAGACTTCTTTAAAATCACGCTTCAAGATAGCATCGCGACGCGCTTTCTTGATTTGCTTAGCCATATCTTTTACACAGTTATGTAAAATTTGGTCAAGTAGTTGAGCTCGGTACTCTTCTTTTTCTTCATCAGACATGCCTTCTGGAAGTTTAAGAGTAGGGAACTCTTCCATCATGTTTACGCCAGCAAAAGCTTGGCTAACAGAGATTAGAGCGTGGAATTGCTCAAAGTTGTCCAAAACATTTTGTGCGCTTGCTGGAAGGCTGCTCCAAGTTTCACGCACTGCTTCTTCAGACACCTCATGAATAGAAGTAACCATGTTGTGCATCTCTTTAGGCACTTCATCAAATTCGATAACTTGGCGAAGCTCTGGTGAGATAGTGGTTAAATCGATTTCTTGTACTTCGTTGTTTGTAGCGTCTGACATAGTATTTCTCTTTAAAAAGAAACAATGCTAAAAAGATCTGTAAAAAAGTCAATATAATATAGAGATTAGGGCATGATTTAAGCCCAAATTTGAGCTACTTTGAATATTCAACACTAGATAAAGGTGATGTGATGATAGAAAAGGGATCTTCGATGCGCATATTGCTGGTTGATGATGTTCAACTAGACAGGATGCAACTTGCTATTCGACTCAAGCAATTGGGTCATATTGTTGAAGCTGTCGGTAGCGGAAAAGAAGCCCTGAACGTCTATTCTGATTTTGATCCTGAACTTGTGTTACTTGATATTAGCATGCCAGACATGGATGGTTTTGAGGTGGCTAACGAGGTTCGTAGGCAATTTCCAGAATGGGTTCCGATCATCTTTCTAAGTGGCCACGAAGAACCTGAAATGATCGCGAAAGCGATTGACGCTGGTGGTGATGATTACCTGATAAAACCTGTAAACAAGGTGGTTTTAAATTCTAAGCTGATTGCGATGCAGCGTATCGCGCATATGAGACGAGAGTTAAAACAGAGTACCGCCAAGCTCGAAGAACTGAATATCCTCTTGCAGCAACAAGCCAATGAAGATGGCTTGACCAAATTGTACAACCGTCGATATATGGACACTAAGCTTGAAGAGAGCATAGCGTGGCATGGAAGGCGTAATATACCCATGACAGTTATATTGCTAGATGTAGACTTCTTTAAGCCTTACAACGATAATTACGGCCATATTCAAGGGGATAAGTGCTTGCAAGAGCTTGCTAATACCTTGAAGCTGCTTTTTGTTCGAGCAGGAGAGTTTGTCGGCCGTTATGGCGGTGAAGAGTTTGTTCTTATCTTAAGTGATACGGATAGCGATGCTGCTATGTTACAGGCGACACGCATAAAAGAAGCGCTACATGAAATGAATTACGTCCACGATTATTCAACGGTTTCTGATAGGGTGACAGTGTCACAAGGTGTGTTGTCATTTGCACCAGAAGGGGGTGAATCTATCGCCTCTATTTACGAAAAGGTTGATCAAGCGCTTTATCAAGCGAAGCAAAGTGGTAGAAATACCTTTGTACAGCGCAGTATTTTGGAGCTTGCAGGCTAGTTGGCGAGCTCTTCCGGATATTTGAATTTATACTTCTATTAGCGTTTGAGCTTGGAAGTACTTTAAGTGATAAGAGAAATGCCATATTCAAAGTCATTTTCTATGGCTAATACATGTTGGACACTGATTGTCCCTGTATTCTACTTTGCGGTTCCTACCAATGTTCAAGCGAACCAGTTGTCTGATCTTGTCCGTAAGGATATAGAGCAGAACTTTGCAACCAGTGTACTTCTTAACGACACTGATGTTTTTACCTTTGGTATCAACAACTTTGACCCTAATAAAGTGTTTCGTTTAGACAATGAAGACATTGGTTCGAATGATTCCGTAAGTCGTCGGAAAAACATAACCTCACTTAGCCTCCCTTATACATTTGAGCTACCAGCTTATATCGAAGATAACCATCAAGAGGTGACGCTGCGCTTATCAGCATTACGCACTGAGAAAGACGTTCAATACGCATCAGAAACTGTGTCTGATTTTCAGAAAGAGACTGTGATATCTGGCTATGTTGAGTTTGCAAACGTGTCTCAGTTGGATGAGTACTGGAGTTTTCATTCAGCGATTGGTAACCATATCTCTTACTATCGGAATGATTTTGAGTATCGTGCGAACATACTTAAACCTGTTGCCGAACAGCTTGATGGGTTGTATCTCAATACTGACGCTTGGGCTTACATCATAGAGCCCAAGATTAAATTGATCTATGAAGACAAGAATAACTGGGGTAAATACAAACTCAGTACCAGTTGGCATTATTTTAATGGTGTGGGTTGGGGGGAAGCCAATAACGGTAACATTGGCCACCCAGAAGGTTGGTATATCGCCAATGAAGCAAAGATCTTTTATGATTTAGTACGTTGGGACAAAAACATCACATCGATGTATTCCAGTATCAGACGAATTGATATTGGGGGCGATACTGTAGCACCTATGGGGACAACGTCATATTACGAGGGCAGTGTAGGGTGGTTGCTTAACCCAAACCTGTTTAATGAATGGGTCGATAACGTGGGAATAGGTTTTACGATTAACTACGGAAGTAGCTTAAAAGGCGGGAGCTTGGTTATCTTCTTCAACCAAGATTAAGCTCACTCTAATCTAGTTACCGAGACTTACGTTTAACTATCAACACACAGCTTGTTTCGACCTGTTTCTTTCGCTTTGTAGAGAGCCTTATCAGCAAGCTTCAGCACTTCTTCAGGATGTCTGGTGGTGGTACTGTCAGACAGCCCAATACTCACCGTCACGTTCACCACTTCCGATGGTTTGCCATTCTTACCCCGCTTTTTAATCCCCACTTCATGATCGTCAGGGCGTTCGTGGCTATTCCGAATCGTCATGTCGTAGTTCTGAATCTCGGAAATCAGAGCTCGAAGGTGCTCTTTAACCTGTTCCGAGTATTTGCCTTTAAAAATGATCGTGAACTCTTCGCCACCATAACGATAAGCTTTCGCGCCACCGGTCGTTTCTCTCAGAATACGAGCCACCAGTTTTAACACATCGTCGCCAATATCATGTCCGTAGGTATCGTTGAATTTCTTGAAGTGATCGATATCGACCATTGCCATCGAATATCTACGCCCTAGGTGCTTCATATCGACTTCTAATGCATGTCTGCCTGGGATGTTAGTCAGTTGGTCATTAAAGGCCATATCATGGCTAGCAGACATTACATAGACGATAATCAATATGCCTGACAAAGAGAACATGGTGCTTGAGATGTATTGGATATCAAAGAATATGAAGGTACTCGAAGACAACAAAATCGCGCTGTAAACAACGACATCGATAGAGCGGTTATAGACTAAAACCAAAATCGACGTTAGGCCCAGTAAACAAAGGCTATAGAGCACCAGAATAAAAGGCAGTTTAGAAAAGTCTCTAACGGTAAATAGAACCCCTTCACTCCATGATTCAAAACCTCCGGCATGGAAGTGAGACACAATCAGTTGCGCCCAAACCATGAATAGCACCACAACCAAGGCGTAAAGTAACATGGACTTTGAGTTAACCCCGTTATCGGGGAAGGCATATACCAATAAGCAAGTAACCGGCACTAAAGCGGCCAGAAGAGACAGCTCCAATAATGTGGTTCCAGTGTTTAATGGGGTTTGTAAGCGGACTTGGATGATAAAATAGGCAACGAGCATGGTAAGAGACACCATAGCCATACGACCTTGCCTGAATGTGTGACACAGCAAAACGGCAACGCTCAATAAAATATACGGAAGGTTGCTAGCAAACCCTAAGTTTGAATCGGTCACGAGAATGACGTTGTTCATACCTACGAGTAACATTGCTAATAGAAGTAAGGGAAAGCAAAATCGAAACATGCTCGACGTTACAAAAGAAGATGCCATTTATGTGGTGAGCCTAAGTGTACTGATGATCTTGTAATTTAATTTTATACGTAGGATACGGTTAAACAAGCGATTGCCAAGCTTTTTGCGTAAATCAGAGCAAAAACATAGTCATAGGTCGCTATTGGTGCAACTCTTTTTATATGTATTTGAGTTGCTATTAACCATAGAGCGAACTACATAGTATATATGAGAAATTAATTAGTCGTTATAGTTACTTAACATGCAGTTAGTAAATCTGTAGTAATGAGTAGGGTATAGTAAGGTAACAATATGTAGATCGTTGCCAAATTAGGCTAGGACACGATCTGTTGTGATAGCTACAAATGGAGGTGTGGTATGCAAATTAGTGTTGATGTTCATAACTATATGGAAACTCTGGTGGGTCATGTATTGTCTACCGAGGAATATGTGTCTAGTTATACCAATGAACAGTTGGCGGATCTCGCGTGTTTGGCTTTGGGTCAACTCAAACCCATCTATATTCGTTTTGATATCGATTTTCTGTCAGCATTGCCAGAAGACAAATTGGTGCTATATAAGCGCAATAGTGAGATCGCGGTCAAAAATGCAGAAAGTATGATTATTGACGACCGAAGACGCGAACGTGACGACAATGTGCCCGTTATATTTAGTCAACACAATTTTGATGATGACGTAGAATTACAATGGTATGAAAAGCCGTTGTTGAACCGTAAACAGTCATGATAGTTTAGGGTTAATACGGTCATTTAAGGAGTAAAAAACGTGGGATTCTTTTCTAGATTATTTGGTGGCAAAGAAAAAACCGAACAAAAAGTAGAGATTGAGCCAGTCGAATATAAGGGTTTCAATATCTATCAAGATGCCATTGCAGAATCTGGTCAATACCGTGTTGCTGGGCGAATTGAGAAAGAATTCGATGGTGAAATTAAAACTCACCGTTTTATTCGTTCAGACGTTGTTTCAAACAAACAAGATGCCGATGAATTGATGCTTAAAAAATCGCAGATGTTCATCGACCAAATGGGCGACAATATATTTAGCTAGCCAATTAGGGTTAGAATTGATGTTGGTCATAATTTCGAGAGCTTTCAGTGTATATGCTGAAAGCTCTTTTTAGTTTTAGGGACAAAGAACAGCTAGTAAGTTGTTATTTAAAGGATTATTTGCAAGTGGTTTGACCTCTTTGTTCGAGGCGGTCGTCATTTCTTCAAATGAAGCGCTCAAATTCCATCCAAATCGTTATAAGTAATAACTTTTCCTGTTCTTTGAACAAAACGCTTGAAGTATTAGTTGTCGTTAGATACAAACGAATAAGTCATTCGTGCCAATAGTCAAGGAATAGCTATGCAAATTGGTGTACCAAGAGAAACACTCGCGGGTGAAACGCGAGTCGCTGCTTCGCCGAAATCGGTAGAACAGCTTCTAAAATTAGGATTTGAAGTTTGTGTTGAATCACAAGCAGGTGCGTTAGCAAGTTTTGAAGATGCAGCTTATGAACAAGCTGGTGCAAAAATTGTAACCGCAGATGAAGCTTGGAAATCCGATATTATCTTTAAAGTTAACGCTCCGATCGTTGACGAGTCTAAAAATGAAATCGATCTACTTAAAGATGGCGCGACATTGGTCAGCTTTATTTGGCCTGCTCAAAATCCTGAATTAATGGAACAATTGTCCAGTCGTAACATCAACGTGATGGCGATGGACTCCGTACCTCGTATTTCAAGAGCTCAAGCACTAGATGCATTGAGTTCTATGGCTAACATCGCGGGTTATCGTGCTGTGGTTGAAGCGGCGCATGAATTTGGTCGATTCTTCACGGGTCAAATTACGGCGGCAGGTAAAGTTCCACCAGCAAAAGTACTGGTTGCTGGTGCGGGTGTTGCTGGTCTAGCGGCAATTGGCGCTGCGGGTAGTTTGGGTGCGATCGTTCGTTCGTTCGATGTTCGTCCTGAAGTAAAAGAACAAGTTGAGTCTATGGGCGCTGAATTCTTGGAAGTCGATTTCAAGGAAGATACCAGCGCGGGTGATGGCTATGCAAAAGAGATGTCTGAAGCATTCAACAAGAAAGCTGAAGAGCTTTATGCCGCTCAAGCTAAAGACGTCGACATCATCATTACAACGGCACTGATTCCAGGTCGCCCAGCGCCTAAGCTGATTACCAAAGAGATGGTAGACAGTATGAGTGCAGGTAGCGTGATTGTGGACCTTGCCGCTGCGAATGGCGGTAACTGCGAATATACGGTTGCTGATCAAGTGATCACAACGGCTAACGGCGTGAAGGTGGTTGGTTACACTGATATGGTTGGTCGACTGCCAACTCAATCATCTCAGCTATATGCAACGAACCTAGTTAACCTGCTGAAACTGCTTTGCAAAGAGAAAGATGGCAACATCAATATCGACTTTGAAGATGTCGTTCTGCGTGGTGTTACTGTGGTTAAAGAGGGCGAGGTGACTTGGCCAGCTCCGCCGATTCAAGTTTCTGCTCAGCCACAACAGGCCAAACCCGAAGAAGCTAAAGCTCCACCGAAGGTTCAACAACCTGTGTCTCCTGTAAAGAAAGTCGCTGGCATTGCAATAGCGGTTGGTGCTTTCGCTTGGGTAGCATCGGTTGCTCCTGCTGCGTTCTTATCCCACTTTACCGTTTTTGTTCTCGCTTGTGTGGTGGGTTATTACGTAGTTTGGAATGTAAGCCATTCTCTGCATACGCCTTTGATGTCCGTGACTAACGCGATCTCAGGGATCATCGTTGTAGGTGCACTGTTACAGATAGGACAAGGAAGTGGCGTCGTCACTTTCTTATCATTTATTGCCGTATTAATTGCAAGTATCAATATCTTTGGTGGCTTTACCGTGACCAAACGTATGCTTGAAATGTTCCGTAAAGACTAAGGAGTAACAGATGTCTGAAGGATTAGTACAAGCAGCTTATATTGTTGCTGCTGTATTCTTTATTATGAGCTTGGCTGGGTTATCGAAACAGGAATCTGCACGTGCAGGTAACTATTACGGTATCACGGGTATGGCAATCGCGTTGATCGCGACGATCTTTGGCCCTCATTCTGCTGGTATTGTATGGATCATCATTGCGATGGTGATCGGTGGTGGTATTGGTATCCACTACGCAAGAAAAGTAGAAATGACTGAAATGCCTGAGCTGGTGGCAATCCTGCACAGCTTCGTAGGTATGGCTGCGGTACTTGTGGGTTACAACAGCTATATCGATCCACCTGCTGCTGTGTCACTTAACCCTGCTGATATTCATGCAGAGCACGTTATCCACTTAGTGGAAGTATTCCTTGGCGTATTTATTGGTGCTGTGACGTTCACAGGTTCGATTGTTGCGTTTGGTAAGCTTCGCGGCGTTATCTCTTCGTCTGCATTGAATATCCCGCATAAGCACAAGTGGAACCTAGCGGCTATCGTTGCTTCTACATTGCTGATGATTATGTTCGTTAAAGCTGACGGCAGCATGTTCGCGTTAATGGTGATGACACTTATCGCATTCGCATTCGGTTACCACCTAGTGGCATCGATTGGTGGCGCAGATATGCCAGTGGTTGTCTCTATGCTTAACTCGTACTCTGGTTGGGCAGCAGCAGCAGCAGGTTTCATGCTTGCGAATGATCTGCTTATCGTAACAGGCGCATTGGTTGGTTCGTCAGGTGCGATTCTGTCTTACATCATGTGTAAGGCGATGAACCGTTCGTTTATTAGTGTTATCGCTGGTGGATTCGGCCAAGAAGTGGTCGTGTCTGATGGTGATGAAGAGCAGGGTGAGCACCGCGAAACATCAGCTGAAGATGTAGCGGACATGCTGAAAAACTCAAAGTCTGTCATCATTACCCCAGGATACGGCATGGCTGTAGCTCAAGCTCAATACCCAGTGCATGAAATCACTGAGAAGCTACGAGCGCAGGGCATCAATGTTCGATTTGGTATCCACCCAGTTGCGGGTAGATTGCCGGGTCACATGAACGTGCTACTTGCTGAAGCTAAAGTGCCTTACGATATTGTTCTTGAAATGGACGAAATCAACGATGACTTAAGTGAGACGGATACTGTATTGGTTATCGGTGCAAATGACACCGTGAACCCTGCAGCACTTGAAGATCCAAACAGTCCAATTGCTGGTATGCCAGTACTTGAAGTTTGGAATGCTCAGAACGTTATCGTATTCAAACGTTCGATGAACACGGGTTACGCAGGTGTGCAAAACCCACTGTTCTTCAAAGAAAACACGCAGATGCTGTTTGGTGATGCTAAACAGAGTTGTCTAGGTATTTTAGAACATCTATAGAAAGCATTTTAAGTAATCAGTAATAACTAGATAAGGAGCTCATTTGAGCTCCTTTTTTGATCTTCAGAACGAATGAGCAAGCTCTTGAAAGCTGAGAGACAAGAGCGATGTGTTAGCGTTACCTCGTCTATCCCAATAAATTTGTAAGCAAGCCAACCAGTGTACTAGTTTGCATGTGCGGAATGGGCACATAATCGCGGGTTTAGTCACTGTTAGCGGTCATTCTCACTGTTTTTCATGCGGTTAAAAATTTATCTTTGATAGTGAATGGTATATATTTGTTTGATCTATATGAATTTGCGTTGGTTTGTGATCATCAAAAGAACATTTTCTCTTCTTATTGCTACGTTATCTGTGTCTGCAAATGCATTTGCTGACTCTTTACCCGAGCGTATCGATAATTTCACCAAACTCTTTGATCATGAAACCGCCATCGAATCTTATGATATTCGAGTGCTGCAGGCTGATTATCCAACACGCTTGATCATGCCGTCGTCAATGCTGCCACAAACAGCAGAGTACCCGTTAAAAGATATCCAGCGTTTATACCAGTTATCAAAGACTTGTAGCGGGAAATTACCGCTAAGTCCGTTGATTACAGAGCCTTTAGTTTTTACTCGTGCGATGTGTAAAGGTACCAAGCTTTCAGATCGTTGGTTTAGCCGCAGTGGCTTGATTCACCCTGGTGGTGGCTCTTATGCCGCACGATACGTAGAGAAATACCCAGAAAAGTTCGACTCTCTGAAACGCTTTATGCATATTCAAGAGCGTCCAAACACTGAACACGACGAACTGTTGTCTCGCTTACAACAAATGGACAGTGAAGCTATCACCGCGCTGCTAGCGGGCGCGAGTATGTTTGTAGAACTCGATGAAATGTGGGTAAAGCGCGGCGATAGGTACTACCTGTACAAAGAATCAGTCTGGAGTGAAAACGCAACGCTTTCAGGGCTGTCGTTCAGTTTGTCATCAGAAGGCAACAGCTGTTTTGTTCAGCGTGGTAACGTATGTTGGGAAATAGAAGATCATTCAGAGCTTCTTCAAGTTGCGATGTTTATTTTGGTGATTGCCAACATCCTACTGGTATTAGGCTGGGCAATTTACCGATGGAACAGTAAGAAACAAGAGATGAAGAGCCGTATGCTGGTTCTTCAAATTCTAACGCACGAATTAAGAACGCCGATTGCGAGTTTGTCATTGACGGTTGAAGGGTTCAGACGTGAGTTCGAACACTTACCAGAATCGGTATATGATGAGTTTCGTAGACTGTGTGAAGATACCCGCCGTTTAAGGCAGTTGGCGGAAGCAAGCAAAGACTATTTGCAGTCAGACAACCAACCGCTCGCAACAGAGTGGGTACCAAGTGTTGAAGAGTGGCTTCAATACAAAGTTGAAGAAGATTTCGCTCCGGGCATTGAGCTCCGTGTAAACAAAGATATTGCTGCAAAAGTAAACGTATATTGGTTAGGAACGTGTATCGATAACCTGATCAGAAACGCCGTGAAATACGGTGTCGCTCCAGTGATACTAGAACTGAATACTTCTGACAAGAAGCTGACATTCAAAGTTATAGATAATGGAGACTTGTCTCGCAAAGATTGGGGGCAACTAAGAAAGCCATTCGTAAGTAAGAGTGGACTCGGTTTAGGTCTGACGATAGTGGAATCTATGGTCGGAAAAATGGGCGGTCACATGACGCTTATCGGCCCCCCAACAACATTTATTTTGGAGATACCTTGTGAAACAGACATTGCTTCTCGTTGAAGATGATAAAAATTTAGCTGACGGTTTATTAGTTAGCCTTGAGCAAGCTGGATATGAATGTTTGCATGCAGAACTGATCTCTGAAGTTGAAGGCTATTGGGAACAAGCGGATCTAGTGATTCTAGACCGTCAACTTCCTGATGGTGACTCAGTAGATTCACTTCCAGGTTGGAAGAAAAAGAAAGACATCCCTGTTATTTTGCTAACGGCTCTCGTAACAGTAAAAGACAAAGTAGCGGGCCTAGATTCAGGTGCAAACGACTACCTAACTAAGCCTTTCGCTGAAGCAGAACTGTTTGCTCGAATCCGTGCGCAGTTACGCCTTCCTGATGCTGAGGATCAAGATGCATCAAAAGTAATGGCTCAAAATCTTGTTATCGACAAAGCGACACGTGAAGTGTTTTTCAATGAACTGGAAGTTACTTTAACGCGTACTGAATTTGACCTGTTGCTATTTTTGGCAAGCAACCTTGGCCGTGTTTTCACACGTGATGAGCTACTTGACCATGTATGGGGTTACAACCATTTCCCAACAACACGTACGGTAGACACGCACGTTCTGCAACTAAGACAGAAGCTACCAGGTCTAGAAATTGAAACGCTTCGTGGCGTTGGTTACAAGATGAAAGCGTAATGAAAAAAGCCTTACTTCCACTATTAATGTTGTCTTGCGTGGCGAATACCGTGCAAGCAGCGGATTGGTTCAAGAGTAGCGATACTTTGACTCAAGTACATAAACATCTATTGGATAATGATTTACCTCAGATGTTTGATTCACTAGTGGAAGTTTGGCAAATCAACTCTTCTCAATCACGAGAAGAACACCTCAATGAACTGTTCGATCAAGCATTGAACAAAGATTGTGGTAAAACCCTCACAAGAAAAACACTGCCAGATTGGATCAGTTCAGTCGTCGTTAAACGACACGTTATTCAAAGTCCCGGCAGAGATACATTTCGTGTCGCAATTAATGTTGAGTCCGAAAATGATATTAAAGACATAACCTTCGAAAAATGGGTCGATAAGGTTGTGTCATCTGATAGTGAGTTCACCAAAGAAAATGAAGTCGTAAATAACGCAGCGGTAAGCCTATTCCAAAAGCGTTACAATTTAGCGTCTCAACTAGAATCGGGTTTGTATCGTTTAAGTGTGAAAGGCGATGGTGGAAATTCTTGGAGTACTTGGATTATCCTTGGTGAAGTTGCAATGCGTCAGCAAGTTCGCTGGTCTTCAAAAGACACCTGGCGAATCGATAAAAAAGAACTTCTGAACCCTTATTGTCCTCTTCCTAAACTCGAAATTGGTTTGTACGATTATGTCGATGAACACTATGAGCAGGTGTGGGGCAAGAGCTATGAATCTGATTATCCAATGAACCTAACTGGCGAAGAACTTCCAAATGATCGCTACGTTTTGGCGGTATCAATGGTTCATTCACGCTGGCAAGGCGACATAGCGATAGAACAAGCACAAACTATCAGTAAAACTTATGATATTTCTAGCGAAGAAGAGTTAAAGTAATTTAAAATTGTGCCGTTAACTATGTAAGGGATCTAACAAAGATAAACGGCATGAAAAATACAACTAAACTACTCGCAGCATCAATTGCATTCGCCAGTCTTCCTCTTTCAGCAGCAAACTACGCCATTGAAGCGCGTGGTGATGCTATGGGTGGTGTTGGTGTTGTTTCAGCAAACTTCTTAACCGCTCCATTCTATAACCCGGCACTTGTTGCTATTTATCGTCGTAACGATGATATGGGCATGATTACGCCAAGTTTTGGCGGTAGCTATAATGACCCTAACGATATGAAATCGAATATCGATAGCGTCGTTGATGCGTCAAATACTGCAGACCTGGACGCAGCGCTTAATAATCTTGATGGTAACCAAGCTAATGTTGAACTGGGTGGTGTTGTCGCATTTGCGCTTCCTAATCAGTTTGTTGCAGCCAACCTTTTCGCTAAAGCCTATACAGAATCATTTGCGACTCCTAACGTTTACACGACAGGTTCAGATGAAGACAAAGTTGAACTGTCTACAGTTGAAGCGGTTTCAATCGGTGTAGCAGAAGTCGGGCTTTCTCTAGCAAAATACCAAACCTTTATGGGCCAACACATTTCATTTGGTATCACACCTAAGATCCAACGTATTTACACGTACAACTATGTTGCATCGGTTAATGATTACGATTTATCTGACGTGAGAGAAAATAGTGATGGTGATACAGCATTCAACATGGATGCTGGTGCACTTTGGTTCTTCGGCCCGTTCCGAGTAGGTGTTGCAGCAACTAATTTGATCTCTAGAGATATAGAAACCAAAGATACGACGAGAACGCTTAACAGCAGCACAAGTAGTGCGACACACCAAGTCGGTGGTAAATACACTTACCAACTAGAGCCTGTTTATACGGTTGGTGCAGGCATCGTATCGGATTACTTTTCGTTTAGTGTTGATTACGACCTAAATGAGACTGAGAAGTTTACTTCGTTTGATGATAACGAACAGATGATTCGTGTTGGTACTGAAGTTGATCTTCTGCGTCAGCTTAAGTTAAGGGGAGGGTACTACAAGAACCTAGCTTACTCTGATTCGGAAGGAACAGTCACAGCCGGTATTGGTATCTCGCCACTCAACTTGTTCCAGTTAGATCTAAGTGCGAACTACACAAACGAAAATGCAATGGGTGCTTCAATCAATTTCCTTGCTAGTTACTAACAGTCCTTATATAGTTCTGCTCCTAAATAAAGGAGCAGAACATGCTAAACGACTTACCAACCCTTTCTCACGAAGAACAACAGAAAGCTGTTGAACGAATTCAAGAAATGATGACTCAGGGCATCAGCACAGCACAAGCTATCAAAATCGTTGCTGAGCAAATTCGTGAAGAAATGAGTAATAAAGAAGAGTAGGGCATCAGCCCTTCTTTTTTAACGCCTTAGTGCACTATAACTAAATACATTACCCTCTAGTATATTATCTCGCACATACCAACTCTTTAGTCACCCTAAATTCCGAACCGTTAAAAACCATCAAATGCCTTTTATTCAATAAGTTACATCAGAGCAATCCACTTTCTAGGCCTTTTTGGGTCTTGGGTTGTAATTAAATTACAGCAAGGCGTGAAAGTAGAACAGTTGCCACTTTAGGTGTCAGTATTTATGTCACCGCATCTAAGTGGCTAAATATAAGGAGTTTTTAAGGCTGGTTACGCTGTGACTTCTATTTTTAGCGGATACAAGTGCAAGAAGTTCACAAGCAGACAAATGAGGATTTCATCTAAGAGCAGTGCGAGAGGAGTAACGACGCGATACCGCGAGCGACTGACTACCGCTCAGAGCAAGCTTTACTCGCGGCCAACGCGACTTTAAGAACAAGTTTTAGGAAGCTTAGAGGCGCAACGAAGAGCTGTTTCTAGAGCGATTCAGAAACGATACGTATCAACCTGAGAATGCTATTGGTGGCGTTATTGATTACAGGCGGTGTTATTGCAGATGGTGAAAGCGCGCTTGGAGGTGTCCGAACCGATTAGAATTCTGAAGAGACAACAAAGCTTATGGGTTTGTTTAGTCAGCAGTTAAAAATCTAACGGGTGCTTGAGTGGAGAGTAGATATCGACAGGGTATTGGCGTGTTGATTGACTAATGGCCGAGAGGTGAATGTGTAAGTTCAGTCCACTCTAGCGAGCGTCAATAAAATGTAACGACTTGGTTTCGACCGTTGTCTTTAGCTTCATAAAGCGCTTTGTCTGCTCGCTTAATTGCAGAACGTATAGACTCATTCTGCTTAAGTAGTGTAACCCCAGTAGAAGCCGTTACTGTCTGCGCGTTAGGCCATGTATTCTGGTCGATAGCCAGGTACAAATCATCGATTGATTCGTGACACTGTAGCGTTGTTTGCTCTAGGCAAACGAGCAGAAACTCCTCACCACCCCAACGATAAAGCAAATACTGCTCCCCAAGCGTTTCATTTGCGATAGTAACAAATTGAATAAGAACCTTATCACCCACTTCATGGCCATGCTGGTCGTTGATCTGTTTGAAATGGTCTAAGTCAAACAACGCGACGTGAATCATTTTTCCTTGTTGTGCTAACCATTCGAAATCATAGAAGGTATCTAGCGCTTCGGTCCTGTTTCTGCAGCCAGTTAACGGATCAGTAGTGGCCTTGACTTTTAACTCTTCAATTTCTTGGGTTAAATGACGTTGTTGCTGTGCTAAACGCGTTTTGTTTCGTTGTGCTATATGTAAAGCACAAGCGACATAGTAGATCGCGTATACCACCCATAGTCCAATCAAGAGTTCGCCTAGCAAAGCCTTGCTGATAATTTTACCTTGGAACACAATACTCGAGATGTTAAGTGAATGATGCCCAGCAAGCGTGCTGGCACCAAGCCCGAGTTCAACAGATACCGCGTTCGTAATGTCTACTGCGCTATCAGAAACAGGGCGTTGATAATGATCTATCCACCAGAAAGGAACATTGAAGTAGCCCAAGTCAATTTGGCTTGCGTCTGGTAGCGAAAAGTCTAAGCGATTGAACTTGTTCGACATTGCATCGCCTTTAACGCTGTAACCCTCGTCATAGTTACGAATGTAGAAACGAAATCTTGGGTTCTCTTGGCCTTCGTAGTCCATATTAATGGTTACCGAATCGAACGTGGAGAGATCTAACCCTTTGCCTTCTTTAGATATGATGAATTCAACCTCACAGAAAGGCTTGCTATAGGTACGCTCAAAGTCACACTGTAACTCAATGCCGTTATTTGACTTGTGTAATGATGCAACCGTGCCGCCATCATGATCTCGGTCTGTATTGGCGAGTGTAGGGTATTTGTCTGGGCTAATGATGTAGCTCTTGTTCATTAGTTTATCAAAAGAGAATAGCGACAATAGGGTGATTGCCAGGCAAAAAATCGAGAGGAATATGTTGAGTTTGCGGAATGCTTTGTCGCTCATGATATTAATCCGTATACGTGATTCAACCTAATACCCAATGCCTTAGAGCTGGCGTAATCGAAGGTTAGAGATTAGCCTTGTTGAAATTGCTATATCTAAAACTGTTCTAGAACTGACGGTTATACATGAAAGTGCGCCATTAGACCAAGATGAAGTTTAAAAATTGAACGCAGAGCATTGATTTTGAATGTAATTTAATCAGTAAGTACCGTTTTTACGGGTAGATAAATTTAACTGTATAAATATACAGTTAAATTTTAAGTGGATTTGTTTGTCGTGATTAGAGCGAATCTACGTCCTTTATGAGCTCGCCAAGTAGTGGACCATCAGCAAACTGTTCATTAGTTCTAACTCAACAATGTTGCACTGTCACTTTTAAGGTGTGTAACTTTAGTGAGTAAGTATGAAGATAACCACTAAACAAACACCTGAATTGTTGGCGCTTATACACGATTGGGCCCGATTTTTGTAGATTTGTGCGCTCGTCACATTGACCTTAAATGCGTAGAAGTGTGTACGTCAACTGTCGAAATGTGGCAGAAAAATAATTCTTTTATACGATTACTCCACAACGATGTTTAAATCGACACTCTTTAATTCCGAGGCAACATCTTTGTCTGAAGGTAACGGATAGGAAGACACCTGAGCCACACCTCTCTTAGTCGCAGCACAAAGGCGGCTATCTCCGTCTAGAATTGAAACCCCACCCAAAATTGCATTAGACCCAGTTGGAATAAGCCGTAAATTCAACTTACAACTTTTTCCTTTATAAGAATCCTCCATCAGGAGATTTTTCTTTATCTGTTGCTCGTAAATAGCACCATAACGTTCAGCTTCAGTGGCAATAAAATGAGATCGTTCAGGAGTAAGAGCTTCTTTTTCAGCTGCCACTGCCTTTTGAGCCATTTTATCTTCCTTAAGACGCGCTTGTTCAGCTTCATGCCTTTCTTTTTCTAATTGCTCCTGCTTCTGTTTTTCTTTCTCAAGCTCTTTAGCTTTCTCAACAGCATAGAACTCCTTCAAAGAAGTGGATTGGGCAGCTCCCGCCTCAATCAAACCTTGCTCTGGACAAATACTGTCAAACTTCGCGCTATACTTTCCTAAATCAGCAACATCGAATATCCAGTAATCTTCTCCACTCCAGGATTCAGTTTTTATAGCTAACTGCTTGGCTTCAGTTATCTCCGTAAAAAAGTCGTACTCATTTTTGAACAGTATTGTATTCGTGTTTACGGGTTTAACTCTTGAAGTATAGGGAGCGTCCTTATCTAACCGAACGGTTAAAGATACTTTGTGTCGAGGGTTGAAAGCCGCTTGTTCAAAGAGCATCTCAACAGACATTGTTCGGAATTCGAGATCTCTAAAGCCAGCCTTTTCACTTTCATAGACCGATACTGAGCCTGTATCACAGAAGAAGCGAAACTCTGACAACTTACCTGTCACGGCACTTTGAGCTTGTGTGGTGACGCTAAAATTAATCTCATCAGTGAATGGATCAACATCCTCTTGAACTGACCAACCTCCAGCTTTTGCTAAACCGGGGAATATCAACAGAAACAGACCAATATGCCTCATATATACCTTCTTATGAACCTAGCGCACGACTCACAATATTAGTCGTTTAAGGATAGATTTGCGAAGGTTCGCGATCATTTAGATTCAATTAATTTCTCGGATTGAGCGGTAAAATAGATTCAAGGCCAGACATAAAAAGAGCAAGTGATAGTCGGTATTCTTTCTAATAAAGATTCTACGTATTGGATAATACTTCATTACTCAAATGCCTAAATTAAATCGAGAGTCTCTTTAAGTTTTTAATATTCTGTATTTTCTAACACTGCAAACAAAGTCATATCGACTTATTCACCTTGATTATGTAGCGGAAAGATTGTAGCGGCACTTTATATACAATGAAGAATTAAAAAGGTTAAAAAATGCTTCGATTTACCATTGCGGCTCTATCCCTAGCTCTAGTGGCACCACACACATGCCAACGATAAAACTATAAGTGTGTTAGTGCTAAAACCATACACAGACAAAGCCACAGATACATCTAAAAAATTTAATTGTGGTCATCGGTATGAAAATGAAAGCTTCAAACTAGACTTTGACGGTCTGCAAAAGGACGCTTTTTCTTCCGACCTAACAGAGCTTATAGAAAAAACTCTTACACGTTCCGATACCAACAACAAACTAAGTGGCTACAAGATCAAAGCCATAGATGTTAACCCGTTCATCTTACCCAAAACTACATAACTACCATGGTTCATGCCTCGGTGAGTCTGGTAAAACTCTACTCTGAACAAGTCACCACTACCTGTGCTAAGGCCTGCGAATTCAATCAAATTGAAAATTGCTGCGCTGCTCCGTACACTTACAAACGTGACAACGTCCCTTTAAGTAGGCCGAGCGTTTACCGCTGCACTGGCTGACTTCCATCGCTTCATTGCAATTAGGGGCGGTGCATTTCACATAACCTAGAATCATTGTTCTTCTCCTTGAATCTGCTTGAGCTGTTCGCGTAGTTCATCGATTTGTTGCTGTAGGTTTTCGAGCGCGGCCACTTTGCTGTCGAAGATATCGCGGGCAGCTTCGAAGTTTGTGATCGCGTATTCCTTGACGGTACCGACCAATTTAAGAGGGGATATTTTCGGCCAATCTGGAGACGCGTCCTCGAGAGCGCGGCGCGATTCTTTGATGCCGTTTATGATTTGGGTGAACTGTTTTTTGAGGCTTATAAGACAATGGCCTCGCTAACTAACCCAAGTTTGAGCAGGACATTAACGGGCACTTGTGCCTGTCCCGTTTCCCAACGCGAAAAGTTAGCTTGAGTGATTTCAAGGTTGTTTGAGAAATGAAGTCTTTCTGTTGTAGGCCAGAACGTAAACGTGCATCACGTATCAGTTTAGCCGTAATAGGGTACTTATATTTGGATGGTTCCATAGCTCGTTGCCTTAACTGACGTTAAAAGAAACAAGCCGGAGGTTTTACGAACGATTGATATTATACATGGTTCTTATGGTGGGAGTACTTGTTTTACTAAAACAACGTTCATAAGTAATGCCCTGACTAATTTGTATCTAACACATCAAGTATGTTTTATAAGTGATTGTTCTTTAGAGGATAAAGACAGTACAATCTTAACAATAAGAGCTTTCACTGAATGACGCTCTTGGTAACGATGGATATTAGATAATGATACAAGACATAATCAACTCTACAAAAGTGGCTTTGTACGATAGGACTAGTAGTCCATTATTTGGTTCGTTCCTTGCTTCATGGTGCATTTGGAATTGGGAGATCATTTGGGTACTGTTCTCGAGTATCCCAGTGATGAATAAAATACACTTTATGGATCATCATTTCAGTTCATCTTGGGAGGCTTTGGGAATGCTTTTTTTAGGGCCTATACTAACGTCATTAGCATATCTATTTGTCTACCCAATACCCGCAGAGTTTGTATTTTCATACACCCAAAAACGTCAGAAAAACTTAAAAACAATTAAAATAGATATTGAAGAGGATACTCCTCTGTCAGAAGCAGAGTCGCGAGCACTTAGAGCTAAAATTCCAGAGCTAGAGTATGTCTACAACACTCAACTTACTAAAAAAGATTCTGAAATAGAGAAATTAAAGTCTCAATTGAAGCAACAGCAATCAAATGAAGATCCTGAAGATGCAATTGCAATTGATAAACAACAACCAATAATTAACATAAATCATACATCTGGCGACTATAATAATCACAGTACAAATACTGATATTGGTACCAATGAAAATTATAACGATGATGAAAGACCTACCAACATAATTAAAGCGTTTACAGTAAATGATCAGGTATATAGTCTTGGAACCAACTATGATAATAGTGAACCGGGATCAATAAATGTTGTTCAACTAAACGAAACTTTCTCACTTAGAGATAAGATTCGAGTGAATATAACTCTCGATACTGAGTTAAAAAGTGGGCAGTACATTACAGTATTTGACGGTTACTCGGTATCAAAGTTGGATGGTAACAGCTTTGAATTTTTAAAAGATGATTATGAAGAAAAGAATGCTTTTATGGTTGTTCAGCAATTGAACCCATTAAGACCAGATTCAGAGATGGTAGTAAGTAATAGAGTGCAGTTCGCATATTAATCATAAGAAGAAGGCCACATCTCGCGATGCGGCCTTGTTCGTTCTCATACGTAGTAAAAGAACATGTTTAACTGTTAACGTATAGATAAGTAGCGACGACACCTGCTAGGATATTTAGGAATAACGTCCAAGCTGTTTGTTTGATGAAGTGTTTACCTTGTTGTTTGTTTGCATCAATTACTTCAGAGTTCGCCTTTTTATCTCCAGATGTAAGGTTGAAAACTACTTTTTTCCCATCGATATTATCTAGTGCACCATAAACCTTTGACGCAAGCATGTGGCCAATCTTGCCGATTAATGTGAACCCGTAGATTCCCAAAAATACCCATATCGACGCAGAGCTCGTCGGAATTTCATTACCAACATAGATATTTGTATTAGTCCACAGAAAGCCGGTTACCCACAGTGCCGCGTACATTAATATGAATGAATAGTGGGTTACCTCAGCAAACGTTTGACGACGTTTCTTGACCCAGAAGTAAAAATCGGTGATTAAGGCGGGTTGTTTTCTTCCGTCTACCCAATCTGTTACCTCATTAATGAGCTCTTTACTTATTTGAGCGTTGATGAAGTCAACACGGCAAAATGAAGGGGCAGTCATAACATCTATCTGATCAAAGTCGTCATAATTTCCAGAAACCATCATTTGCATAAACTTTCCGGGTTTCATATCCGATGAAATTCGAACCAATAAAGTATGGCGTTGAGGGGTTTCAAAACCTGAAATGTTAACCATGAAATCCCATTTTACTACAACCTCCTCGACTTTTTCGGGTACCTGCCAATGATTATCTTCAAATTCGCTCCATGTACCAAACTCCTGAATGTCCGAGCCCTCGTAACCAATTGTTACATTAGTAATCTGAGCATGAATATTATTTGTTTGCAGTTTTCTTGTTATACATGCATTTAGTTCAATAATATCTGAAACTTCAATGTATAAAGATTTATGGAAAACTTTGATTCTAGAATCAGGTTTCCCCGCAAATAGATAAAAAAGAGACTTAAGTTTTTCTTTCGGTAAACTAGCTAATGCATCAGGGTCATTTGTAATATCTTTTTCGATTTCAATTACGTTGTTCGCGGTCATTTTTCATGTTGATCCATATGTTTTTGGTGGCGTATGATCCAGTTTTTTCTTATTTAAAACAATTAATTACCTGTGAATTTTCAATAGAATATTTCTATTGAGAGCATTAATTGCTTTTGTTCCGTTTGTATCTTTGATTAGCACGATAGCCTCGTTTGCAATACCTACTAGCATTTATGCCGCATCAACCAGTTGGCCAATATCACGCTTGTTCCTACTAGAATCATCGCGTAGCGATAGGCTCTTAGAATCACGTCCATCTCATCCCAATCCGTAGAGTTACCATTCTTTCGTTGTGTTTCGTCCACAGGCATACAAGGCCGCAAGTCGCTTGCGACTATGAAAGGCCGCTTCATTTTTGTGTTTCTCCTGATTCACTCGAAAAATCGAGTGCTTGTCACTGTAAAATGCGATGGGTTTACCGTGCTCATTAAGGTATTCACGCGTGGTCAGCATGTAATCAAACGCGGATTCTGTCTCACTGAATCTTAGGTTCATCAAGCGGCCAGTCGCATCATCAATGAACACCAGTAGGCAGCATTTGTCGCTGCGGCCCTCAAACCAGTCATGATGTGAGCCATCTATCTGAATCAATTCTCCAAGACAGTCTCGACGGTAACGAGGCTGATAGACCCGAGGTTTGCGTTGTGAATGTGGAAGCCACAGTCCGTCGGCGATCATCCATTGACGGAGTGTTTCTTTAGAGACGGATAGATTGTGTCGTTCAGTCAGTTTTTCCAGAGCGAACGTTGGTGAGAAGTCAGAGTAATGCTCACGGATCAGTTTCAGTATTTCAATTCTGAAATATTCTGAGTAGCGTCGATTACTTGGGCGTCCACGCGCTGCGTGTGTAAGACTTTGAGCGCCAAGAGAGACAAGTTTGTTTACCAAACGTCGGATATGACGCTCAGACAGATTCAAAATGACAGCAGCGTCAACTTGGCGTAGTCGTTTTTCACGTACGTCAGTAAGCACCTTGAATCGCTGAATATCTTTTTCACTCATAGTAATAAGCATCCGGATAACTCCTAAGCAGACCAATATAGGTAAGCTTAGGAGGACATTTTAAAATGGCTCAAACCGGACCATTACTAAATTGCTCTAACACTCTTAGTGCGTATTATGTACGTTATGTTAAATTGGTTTTGGAGATTGTAAGGCAGGTATCTTTATGTGATGCCCTGCCTTTATATTGTGTCGATAGTCTCTAATTTATACTGTGTATTTAACCATATTGGCTATTTACCATAAAATACCTAATAACCAGTGATAATAATCTTCGATTTTAACCCTGGTATTAGTTAGAGATTATCCGCCAGCAAACTTAACTTTGTAGCCTTTCTTTTCAAGGTGCGCTTTGATCTTGTCACGAGCATCTCCTTGAATTTCGATGTTACCATCTTTTACTGAGCCGCCGCAGCCGCACACTTTTTTGAGTTCTGCTGCCATTAGTTTTAATGGTGCGTCATCTAGGTCTAAGCCAGTTACGACAGAAACGCCTTTGCCTTTACGGCCTTTGGTTTCTTTTTGGATTCGAACGATACCATCGCCTTTAGGACGTTGGACTTTCTCTTCTTCAGGTTTAATACGACCTGTTTCTGTTGAATATACTAGGCTCATAAATTACTTCTTTTGTTGCTCTGCTTTTTGTTTTGCGAGTAAGTAAGCTTCTATATGACGCTGGATTGCAATCTTGCCGCCTTTGATTAAGCGACCGTTAAACATGCAATACCACGCATTAGGCTCACCAGTGTCATTCTTGATTTGGTAGCCGTTGAAGTTTTCAGTCGAGCCACCAGTTCCTCTCGACTTATTTAATGACGTGAATTCTTTTGGATCAATAATAGACGCGGTTTCAATCCACCAATCAATACTCTTTTTTACGGCAGCTAGGTTGCCCTGAATAACGTTGTTTTTTAATTTAGCACGCCAAACTGTGTTATTAGCATCTATCGATTGAAGATGGACGCTTCGGTAAATTGAATTAGCCATATCTATTAATCATCTTTTTGTTTTCACTACATTAATCATAAGTATACTTATAATGATATCAAGCATAATATGGTAAAAAAACCTGTTGAGGTACGGTAATTTGAGAAAAAAAGTCCCTATTTTAACCGACTCTGTGATAATTAATTCATTTGTTGAAAAATTAAACAGGCACGCGACAATTGAAATTATAGATGAATTGACAGGATTTCAATACTCTCACAATTCACTGTTGGGTATCTATAGTGATTGGAATCGCTATCATGCGTTCTGTACCAAACATCGTATTAACACACTTCCCGCTTCTATAACCGCTGTGCGTCGATTTCTTGAGACGGAGTCCAACGATAGAAAATACGCATCCTTGAAACGTTACACTGCAACGCTTAGTATGTTACATACTGTGTTGAGCTTTGCTAACCCGATCAAGCATAGGCAAGTTCGCTTTACCCTGCTCCACTTACAATCTCAAATGGCCGGTGACGCCAAACAAACCAATGCTATGACATCTGTGCATCTCACTGATTTAAATACGTTACTCTCCCATGATAAAGCAAACTTGAAAGAGATCAGAGACATCGCTATTTATAACGTTATGTTCGAGTGTGCTTTAAAGCGCTCAGAACTTAAGGCGTTGTCGATGACCGATGTTGAGTACGTTGAAAATCATTACCAAGTAACAGTCAAAGATTCAGCTTATCAGTTATCACAAATAGCCAGTGTTGCACTTCAACGTTGGCTTTCGTTTACTGGACCACAAGACGATTTGCCTGTGTTTCGTGCGATAGACAAGCATGAGAATATTGGTTTACAGCCTTTAGATGATTCGTCCATTTACCGAATATTGAGAAGAGCAAGCGACTTACTTCAACTTCCAGAAAACCACCATTTCTCTGGAAATTCGATTCGTGTTGGTGCCGCACAAGAGTTGTCGAAACAAGGTCTTAAGGTTAGAGAGATTCAGGACTTTGGTCGCTGGCTTAGCCCTGCCATGCCAGCCCAATATGTGGGTTTCACGGGAACGGCTGAGAGTGAGAAGATGAAGTTTAAGGCGCTAATACCTTGGCAATAAACGGTTCGTAATTACTTGGATATTGTTACTTGGATATAAGTTGTGGCTAAATGATAGATTCGTAAAAAAACGGCTAGCTTTAAAAACAAAAAGTGCCTTGGCGAAAGCTTAAGGCACTTTTGGGTTCAGCTCTAAGTGAACGAAAACGAGTTAGAAACCTAAGAAAGGCTTGTTCTCACGCAGTTCTCTAAGAACTGGCTGAATTTGTGGCCGTCATGCTCAACCATTTTAGGGAACATGGAGATTGGCGTCATACCTGGGAAGGTGTTGACTTCGTTCAGATAGATTTCGTTGTCTTGCGTTAAGAAGAAGTCGATACGAGATAAATGGCGGAGCTTCATCTGTGTAAACACTTTTCGAGCGCTTTCTGCAATCAGTTCACGCTGCTCATCAGTGAGGTTGCTTGCTTCAACCTCAGTGATCGAGTGACTGTCTGCACTGTACTTCTCTTCGTAAGAGTAAAATGCGCCGTTCGGTGCAATCACCTCGCCCGGTTTGCTGATATGTAGCTCGCCATCGATTTCATAAGCAGCAACTTCTAGCTCTCTAGGCACCACTGATTTCTCAACCAATACTTGGTCCGAGAAAGTGAACGCCTTGTTGATAGCCTCGCTCAAATCTTCTACTTGGTTAACTTGGTAACAACCCACAGAAGAACCTTGACGAGCCGCTTTCACGAACACTTTACCCCACTTTTCAAATGCTTGAGTTGCTTGTGAGTGAGCTTGATCATTGTTGTCTGATAAGAACAGGTACGGCGTGTTTGGAATGCCAAGTGCGTCGTACCAAAGCTTTGAAGTGATTTTGTTAAAGCTGTTGTTACTCGCTTCTGAACCACAACCTAAGTACGGGATTTTCGCCATTTCGAACAGTGATTGAATATCACCTGTTTCACCTGGGAAACCGTGGATGCAAGGAACGATAAAATCGACTTTAGATTCTAAATTGTCACCGCGCAGGGTTTGATCGTTAATATCAAGATAAACCAATTCACCTGAATCAAGACACCAGCCTTCGTTTTTAATTTCAACTCTCACAACGTTGAAATCTGCAACGCTATTGAGTTGTTCGAAAAGGTAATTGGCTGAAACTAAAGACACTTCATGCTCTGAAGATCCACCGCCGCAAAGTAGAAGTATGTTTGTGGTGTTCATGGGTAAATTCGGTCCTTGAAACTAGGAATACTGACTTCAATGATAAACAAAAGTCGAGATAGGTACAGTGTTTTGATTGTTAAAATTGCGTTCGAAAGATCGAGCGATTAACTATTAAACAAAACAGCGAGTCTTAAAACAAAAGAAGGAGCATTTGCCCCTTCTTTATGAATCAAAACTTAGTTCAACTTGTTAAGCGTAGGGTATTCAGAGTTCTTGATGTCATCAATGCTCTTAACGAACGGCTTCAAGTTTTGGAAAGTGTTCGGCAGTGTTGAGATTGCCTTTTTAGCTTCTAAGCGCGTTGCGTAGTCACCGTAAAGTACGGTGAACCATTTGGTACCGTTAACCATTTTGTAGTTTTCCCAAACTGGTTGAGAAGTCGTAGGTAGCATTTTCACGAAAGAATCGACTTTACTTTGGCTGCCAACAGCAACAACTTGAACGGTGTAACCAAAGCGCTGATTCATGTCTTGCTGTTTCTTGGTTGGGCCTGTCACTACTGCAACTGGCTTCGCTTGAGTCGTTTGAGTGACTTTCTGTTCAACAGGTTCAGTTCTGATCACGTTGACAACGTTTTCTTCAACAACGCCTGTTTGCTCAGATTGAGATACAACTGGAGCTTCAACTTTGGCCGTTTTGTATTCTTCTTGATAACTATCTGAAGTGACATTGGTAACGTAGTCGTCAGATACACATGCAGCCAAGAGCAGTGGCAAAGTCACAATTGCAAATTTTTTCATGGAAAGCTCTATATCCTTAATAATAATTACTATAAATCATGCCGATACGTCGGTTTAGAATCAAGTTAACTTTGAGATTATACACCATTAGTGGGTGACCTATTTCACAAACTTTATGCAGTGTCTGCTTATTCATCTTAATTCGGTGAATTTGCCATCAACCCGTGAGTGCAAAGTAAGTTACGATGAACTTACGTGCATTGCTAGGATATGTCTATGAATCATCTTGATCCCCTACTTAAACCCCGTTCAATCGCTGTTGTTGGTGCTTCTCAAAGAGAAACGCGTGCAGGGTATATCGTCATGAACAATTTGTTGCACGGGGATTTTAAAGGTGCAGTGATGCCAGTTACGCCAAAATATGACTCGGTGGCAGGCGTACTCTCTTATAAAAATATTTTGTCGCTACCGATTGTTCCTGACCTTGCCATTTTATGTACCAATGCGACCCGTAATGTCGCCATTTTTGAAGAACTAGCCGAGAAAGGTATAGCCTCTGTCATTGTGCTTTCTTCCGACATGCAGCAAGAAAGCGATAATGGTGAGACGTATGATGAACGATGCCTAGCGATTGCCAAAAAACACAACATTCGAGTGTTAGGTTCCAATAGTTTGGGAGTGATTGTCCCTTGGTTAAATTTAAACGCCTCATTCTCTCCTGTGACAGCATTACCCGGTAAAATCGCCTTTGTTTCTCAGTCTGCAGCTGTGTGTACCACGATTCTCGATTGGGCTAATGACAAAGAGATCGGTTTTTCGGCGTTTATCTCTATAGGTAATGGCAGTGACATCGAATTCTCGGAGTTATTGGATTATCTGAGTACCGATTCTCACACCGAAGCGATATTACTTTATGTAGACAGCATTACTGATGCGAGGCGCTTTATTTCTGCAGCGCGTGCGGCATCGCGCAACAGACGAATTCTAGTGCTAAAAGGCGGACGAACAGCGAAAGGGCGAGCGGCCGCAATGGCACACACCGGTGGTGCCGATACTTTAGATATTATCTACGATTCCGCGATTCGCCGTAGTGGCATGTTGCGAGTTAAGAACTTACATGAATTGTTTGCTGCGGTAGAGACACTGACTCATTCAGTACCATTGCGTGGTGAGCGTTTGGCTATTGTTACCAACGGTGGCGGCCCTGCGATTATGGCCGTGGATACGCTATTTGACCGCGGTGGCAAGCTCGCAGAGTTTTCACAAGAGACTCTTGATAAGTTGAACAAGGTGTTGCCATCTAGTTGGTCTCACAGCAATCCTATCGATATTGTTGGTGATGCTGGTGATCAGCGTTATATCGATACCATAAACATCTTACTCGATGGCGATGAAGCGGATGCGATTCTTATCATGCATAGCCCTTCTGCGATTGCACATTCCGCTAGAACGGCTGAACGAATTATTGAAGCGATTAAGAAGCACCCTCGCCACAAGCGCTTTAACATCCTGACGAATTGGTCTGGTGAGTTAACAGCTAGGCCAGCGCGAAAGCTGTTTACCGAAGCGGGTTTCCCGACCTATCGAACGCCTGAAAGCTCAGTGGTCGCATTCATGCACTTGGTCGAATACAGACGTAATCAACGTCAGTTAATGGAAACGCCGACTACCGCTGAAAAAGTACACATTGAAGATCTAGCAGATGCGAAAAGTTGGATAAAACGACAACTACTGGATAAAGATACAGTTAGCCTTGATACTCACCAAAATAGCCAGTTTTTCAAGAGCTTCAACCTCGATGTGTTGCCAACTTGGATCGCTTCTGATCCAAGTGAAGCGGTACACATTGCAGAAACAATTGGTTATCCGGTTGCCGTAAAACTTCGTTCGCCAGACATTGCACACAAGTCAGACGTTCAAGGTGTGATGCTCAATTTACGAAACAGCAGTGAAGTTGCCAATGCTGCTCAGGCAATTCTCGATCGTTCTCAACTATCCTTCCCTACAGCTCACATCCACGGCTTGTTAATTCAAGGTATGGCCAAGATCGCGGGTGGCCAAGAGCTACGAGTCAAAGTAACAACCGATGAAACCTTTGGCCCAATCATTTTACTTGGACAAGGTGGTTCGGAGTGGGATGAATCGATTGATGCGGCCGCTGCTTTCCCACCGCTCAACATGACACTGGCGCGCTACTTGATTATTCGAGCGATAAAAAGTGGCAAGATTCGCCTACAAAAGCTCCCTAACCCGATTGATATAGAGGGCCTTTCTGAATTATTGGTTCGTATATCGCAGATGGTCGTTGATTGCCCTGAAATACATGATTTAGATATCCATCCAGTACTGGCCAACGGAGACAAGTTCACGATCTTAGATGCCGATATCATATTGAAAGCCTACGAAGGAGACCCGCAAGAAAGGTTGGCCATTCGCCCTTACCCAGTCGAGCTTGAAGAACGTATCCAGCTAAAAGATGGAACCGAAGTGTTGTTACGCCCTATTCTGCCCGAAGATGAACCGCTCCATGCTGACTTTATTAATCGCGTATCTAAAGAGGATCTTTATAAACGTTTCTTTAGTGATGTCGGTGAGTTCAATCATGAAGCGTTGGCTAATTTTACTCAGATTGATTTCGATAGAGAGATCGCCTTTGTTGTGGTGCGTGAAGAACAAGGGGTTCCTGCAATCATCGGTGTATCGAGAGCGCTGATTAACCCAGAGAACACCGATGCCGAGTTTGCGATTCTGATACGTTCCGATCTGAAAGGTGTCGGCTTAGGTCGTATTCTGATGACGAAAGTTATCGATTACTGCCGAGCAAAGCAGACTAAACAGATGTCGGGTATGACGATGCCAACCAATAGAGGGATGCTGACACTAGCTCAAAAGCTCGGTTTTAAGCTAGATATCAGTTTTGAAGACGGTACTGCAGATATGGTGTTACCGTTACTTTAACGCCCATGTCTTTTTAAGATGTTGGATACACCAAGACTTGGCGTCGCCCATTTTGTTACGTCGCCAAGCCATGACGATATCGATCGGCTGTGGTTCTGTACCCGAAATCTGCTGTAGTACGCCAGATTCAATCAGCGGCTTAGCAATACTACTCGGCAAGGTGCCAATCCCTAATCCACTTGTCAGAGCTTCAACCTTTGCAGGGAAACTTGTCACGGTTAAACGAGGTTGCTTCTCTAGAATGTTGCGACTTAAAGCGGGTTGATCGCGTGCAGTATCTGCGATTGCAATTACCCTGTAACTTTCTCTAGCCTTTTGGTCAAACTCGCCAGAACGCTTGTGAACGTAGTGGTTTGATGCCGCGACCCATACCATTTCCATCTTGCCGATTACGTCACTTTTCATATCGTTTGGGATGGTGTCGAGTTTCGGGCAAACAAGCAGGTCAGCACGACCATCTGTGAGTGATTCCCAGCATCCAGCTAAGATCTCTTCTTGTAAGCGAACGCGTGTTTTGCTGATTTTCCCTAGTTCATCGACTAACGAGAAGAAATTAGCAATCGGAATAATGCCATCGAAAGCAATGGTTAAATCCAACTCCCAACCGTTAGCAAGAATACTCGCATCGTTAACGAGTTGTTCAGTGGCACCCAGAATGATCCTACCTTGTTCTAATATTAACTGCCCCGCTTCAGTGAAATTGGCGCGGTGTCCTGAGCGATCAAAAATCATGATATCTAAGTCTTGTTCTAACTTTTGGATTTGATAACTCAATGAAGAAGGTGCTCGGTCCAGTTCATTCGCTGCAGCTGCGAAACTCCCACGACGATCAATGGCATCTAATATGTGTAATGCTTCAAGTGTTATTGGACTATGCATGGCTTTCCTACTTTATAAATGAGACTTGAATCACAAAAACAGAAGTATTCAGGTTATGAATGGAACTGTAAAAATCTTTTTAATACAGTCATTTAAGAGTGTTAATTATGAACTAGTTGATAAGATTGAAAATTATTTAAATGCAAATAATAGTAATTATCATTTAGATCCAATATTATCTTTCGCAAATCAAGATAATACTATGGAATTAAGGTAACTATCAGATGTATAAGCAATCCCTACTCTCTGCTTCAATCGTTTTAGCGCTTTCATCAACATCAGCCTTTGCTCAAGATTATGCCCTATTTGACGAGGTTGTTGTATCTTCGACTCGTACTAATCAAACACTTATCGATACAGCAGCTTCTGTTACCGTCATCTCGGATAAGCAAATTGAAGAGAATATGGCGAAAGATGTGAATGAAATCTTCGAATACACTCCAGGTGTAACGATGAACTTAAGCTCTCGCCAAGGTGCACAAACCATCAACATTCGTGGCATGGAAGGTAAACGCGTCAAGATCTTAGTAGATGGCTCGTCGCAACCAGGTTCATTTGATGGTGGCCCTTATGCATTTATTAACTCTAGCGGTATTTCAATCGATCCCGACATGTTAAAAAGCGTTGAAATCATCAAAGGCGCTGCTTCAAGTTTACACGGAAGTGACGCTATTGGTGGTGTTGTTGCTTTCGAAACTAAAGACCCATCTGACTTCTTGAAAGATGGCGAAAACTTCGGTGGACAAGCGAAACTGTCTTACTCTTCAGAAGATAACTCTTTCAGTGAGCATGTTGCATTAGCTAATCGATTTGGTGACCTTGAAACATTGGTTGCCTACACGCGCCGTGACGGTGAAGAGCTTCAAAACTTCCGCGACTCGAACAACTTAGAAAATTACGCGGTAGAAGATCAAGACACATCAGCAGATAACCTATTGGTAAAACTGCAATATCAATTGAATGAAAGCCATCGTATCGAGTTTTTAGCTGAGCTAATCAAAGATACTTCAGACTCTGACATCTATCACTCAAGTTACGATAGCTATACTGGTGCTGATGACACAACACAAAATCGATTCGCTATTAAGCACATTTGGTTCGCAGATGGCGCTATCGCTGACACAGTGACGAGCAAAGTGTCATACATTTCTAAAGAAGAAAATGGTGTGACGAAGCGCTTTAAGCCAGCGGGTCCAGGTATGCCACCTTGGGTGCCAGCCAACAACGATAACTTGCAAACCAAAGATTATGAATACACAGAAGATAAGCTTGAGATCGAAACGCAGTTAGATAAAGAGATTAACAACCATTACCTAGTTTACGGTGCGACATATACACATAGTGACATTAGCAATACAAACATGGAGTACAACTCTGATCCTGCTACTGATGACCAGCTTTATGTATACGCTCCTGATGCTAAAGAGCAGAAATTTGGTCTGTTTGTACAAGACGAAATTAGCCTAATGAACGACAAACTTGTTGTTACTCCAGGTGTTCGATTTGACTACTTCTCAACGGATCCAGGCAACAATACGGCAGAATCGTTAACTGATTTCTCAGATTCCGCGGTGACTGGACGTTTAGGCTCAACATACAAACTTACTGATACAGGCACCATCTTTGGCCAAATTAGCCAAGGCTTTAGAGCCCCTTCTTTCGATGAACTGTACTACACGTATGACAACCCAGGACATGGTTACGTAAATGACCCAAACCCGGATCTTAAGTCTGAAACCAGTATCTCTTACGAGCTAGGTTACCGTCATAATACTCAGGCTTCTTCATCTGAAATTGCGGCTTATTACAGTGATTACGATGATTTCATTGAAACTGTGGTAACGAAGAAAGTTGGTGGCACCACACACTACTCTAACGTTAACTTAGATTCAGCAACAATTAAGGGGGTTGAATTCTCTAACACGTTACTTTGGGATGTTTTAGTGGGCGCACCTGCAGGTATTTCAACTCATTTCGTGGCGTCTTACACTGAAGGCGAAGACGGTAACGGAAATGCGCTAAACAGTGTGAATCCTTGGAATGCAGTATTTGGTCTTAACTATGATGCGCCAAACCAAAACTGGGGTACTAGCCTTAAGTTAAACTACACAGCTAGCAAGTCTGGTTCAGACATCAACTTCGAGGACGAAAGCGGCGGCAACGCTGATCAAGCTGAGCTTCCGAGTGCTACGGTTGTTGACCTGACAGCTTACTACAAGCCAATGAAAGATCTTACTATTCGTGGTGGTGTATTCAACTTAACTAACGAAGAGTACTACCGTTGGAACGACATTCGCGGCGATGATGAGCTTTATAAAGAGAACTCACAAGCGGAAAGAAACTACGGTATCTCAGCTAAATACGAATTCTAATTCGTTAAAAACCTGAATTGCAGATACTAAAAAGCCAGCTAAATGCTGGCTTTTATTATTTCACTAAAAATTGTATCAAAAAGGGATAAAGTGAAATTACTTCTCTGCCATTTCTTTCTTAACCATTACTGCTGCAGCAATGATGAAAGTGATGATTAGGCCTAGTTCCATGATTAACTCCAAAGAAAATTAACATTAAACATATAATTCGCGTGCATGATAACACAACAGATACAGAATGATACTTTTTAACCACTAATTTACTTTTTATTCGATTTAGATCAAAAAAGATGCCCTAATGCATCTTTTTGTAAGTTAACTATTCATGAAACAACTAGATCAACCAGGGAAACCATCAGGATTGGTTGACTGCCAGCGCCATGTATCTTCAGTCATTTCAGTCAGTGTACGTGTAGCATTCCAGCCGAGTTCTTTCTGAGCTTTAGCAGGATCTGCCCAACATTCAGCGATGTCACCAGGACGACGCTCCACAAGCTTGTAAGGGATATCTTTACCGCTCGCTTTCTCAAACGCTTTAACCATGTCCAATACACTTGAACCGTTACCCGTACCAAGGTTGTAGATATGAAGACCGTCTTTGCGCCCTACTTTCTCAAGCGCTGCAATGTGACCATCAGATAGATCCATTACGTGGATGTAATCGCGAACGCCAGTTCCGTCTTTTGTTGGATAATCGCTACCAAACACAGATAGAAACTCACGGCGGCCAACAGCGACTTGAGATACAAATGGCATTAGGTTATTTGGAATACCTTGTGGATCCTCACCTAGCTCACCACTTGGGTGTGAACCTACTGGGTTAAAGTAACGCAGCAGTGTAATGCTCCAATCCGGATTGGCTTTTTGGAAATCGGTTAAGCACTCTTCAACCATTAATTTACTACGACCATATGGGTTGGTAGCGCTTGTTGGAAAGTCTTCAGTAATTGGAACACTTGCTGGATCGCCGTAGACTGTCGCTGAAGAGCTGAATACCAAGGTTTTTACACCCGCATCACGCATTGCATCAACAAGAACTAACGTGCCGTTTACGTTGTTATCGTAGTATTCAAGAGGCTTTTCCACAGACTCTCCGACGGCTTTTAGACCCGCAAAATGGATAACCGCTTCGATGTTGTGTTGCTTCATTGTTTCAGTCAAAAGCGCTTTATCACGAACGTCACCTTCAATGAAGTTGGGACGAACGCCCGATACTTTTTCGATACGTTCTAAAACGCTTGGTTTGCTGTTGTACAAGCTATCAAAAAGTACAGGCGTCATACCTGCGTTGATCATCTGGATACTTGTATGGCTACCAATGTAACCCATGCCACCTGTAACTAAAACATTCATGCTTAGCAGACCTTTTAATTAAAATTATTCAACCTATCACTTATGATACAACAACTTAGACAATGCCCACAAACGCCTGTGGCTATTAACTATCACGAGAGAACACAAATTGACCTTTTCCTTTGCGTTTCGCTTCGTACATCGCTTCATCGGCAACCTTTAGAATCACGTCGATATCACGCTCCAAACCGTCAACTAAGTGTATGCCCAAGCTCGCTCCAACATGAAGCGAACGCTGTTTATAATTCACTTCTTGCCCGATAAGCTCTAACAAACGTTCGGCTAGCTTCGCTAATAAGATTTTGTTTGTCTGCTTAATAATAAGTACAAATTCATCTCCCGACAAACGTGCAACCAAATCTCCCGCTCTTACCTGAGATAACAACCTGTTTGACACTTCTTTCAGGATTTCGTCACCTGCATCGTGTCCATAGTTGTCATTCACTTCTTTGAAGCCATCCAAATCCAAGTAGATAACCGCAAAATGCTGATTTGAATAGTGGCTCGACGTGACAACATCATCCATAACTTTATACAGTTGCGCTCTATTCGCTAACCCGGTTAATGCGTCGTGATGAGCTAAGTGTTCGAGTCTTTCCATCTCTTTAACGTTAGATAAATCAGACAGAGTTAACACCATATCAAACTCGTCTTTTTCGTTGTCTGAGGCAACTCTATTCACTTTGACAAACATAGGGACTAACGTGCCGGATGCGCTTTTCTCCCACACTTCGCCTTGCCACTGCCCATAATTTTCCAATGAGCTGCGAATAGTCGGCATGAGTGACGAAAACTGTTGCCAAGAAAATACGTCAAATGGTGTTTTGCCCACCAGCAGATCGGCGTGATACCCCAGTAGTCCAGTGACCGCTGGGTTTACCATGGTAATTACGTTGGACGAGTTAAGTACGATTAGGCCGTCTTTACTATTCTCAAAAACACCGGCCGCAATACGTTGGCGGCTCATTGCCGTTTCGATGTTCGTGACATCTTGAATTGCATAAAGGATACGGCCATGTTTTGACAATGAACGGCTACTCACTCGAAGCCAACGTTTAGATTGAAAGAGATCAGTGGTTTCCAGCAATTCGTCATTCAGTTCAATATTGGCGTTGATAACATCTTGTAAGAACCCAACTTGCTTGGTTACGATCAACTCTTGGATCAACAAGTGTTCAAGAAAGGCTTCCGAGCACTTAAAAATATCGCGAGTGGCTGCATTTGCATGAACGATGACCCCTTTTTCATCTACAACCAACAATGAGTGCTGAACGGTCTCAATGACCTCATTCGCGAACGACTTCTCTTCTTGGAGTTTATCCAGTGTAAAATTGATTTGGTTGTCCCGGTGTTGAAGCCTTTCAAGCATGGTATTAAAAGCTCGAACCAGCTCCCCAATCTCATCGCGGTTGGTTACGACTAATTTTGGCTGCTCTGATCGGCGTTCGACAAAGGCTTGCATCGCGTCATTGAGGTCAAACATCGGCTCGATAATCAAGCGTTGAACCAATTTGACCAGCACGCCGCCTAAGATCACCAGAAACAGAAGATAGACGGCTGCAACCTTGAAAATATTCGTTAAGATTGAATTAAACGTCTCTTTTGATATTGTCACTCTCAAGTTCGCGATAACAGCGTCATCCAGCATCACAGGAACGAGCAAGAAGATTAAATGCTCAGAGATGGCAAATTGATGATCCGCGATATCGTCTAATTCATCTGCGTTCGGCCTTGGAACCAATGTGTTGTTCACTTGGTAGCTAGCAAATAGCTGTTCGTTAATGTCATAGAGTTTGACCCTGACAATATCTTTATCTGCAACGAAAGCTGACAAAATCTCTTGAGCCGAAGATTTGTCCTCAAATAGAATCGCGGCTTGTAGATTATAAGCAACACCTTGTGCTAACACTTTAACTCGCTGGATCAGGCTTTCTTTTTCTCTTTCAAACGTGACAGTGTAATTTACCGATTGAATTGTCACCAAAGTAACCGTGATGAAGATGATAATCGGTAATATCAACTTGTTTTTTATCGATATATTATTAATGAAAGACAGCATTATTGGTCCTCCACTATAGCGATTCGTAACAGGTTTGAGCCAATGACGTAGTCACCGTGCCTTGCATTCTCGAGATTGATCTTAGGTTTGAGCTTATTATCAATGTGAGTAAGCTCAATGACTCCACCTAAGTCTGTAAAGTTAGGGATATCACTGATTGTCACAGTATGTGGGGAGTGCTCTTGACTAAGGAATTGGTCATTTTTACGGTCAGACAAATACGTAATATCACACTTAAATGTAATCGACTGTTGAACTTGGATAGCGAGCGAACGAATAGATTTCCCCTCTGTAATTGACGTCAGCACTTGGCTTACCTTTTCATCGCCAATCACACAAAAGTTCACAGCGTTCATTGAGCTTTCATCATTCCAACGTATAAAATTCGCAATTCTAAAAAGGTACACCGCTTTCACTTCATAAGGTTTGAAGCTAGCTGCCGAGGTATTCAAAGGCATAATAAGCATCGTTAAAGCGGCAAGGCCTAATTTAAAGAAACCGAGCTTAATGCGGTGCTTAAGCCATTTAGAATTCATGAGAGATCCTCACATACACCGACTCTTGATTGACGCTTTTCTGAGATGTGAATTCAGCTTGGTAGCCGTCACTCTTACCTATGTTTTCAACAACCACTTCAACTAAAGGCGCTGCGGACGACTTTTTCCATGCGAGACGCGCATCAAAGGTTATTTCATGTGGGTAAGACTGCCATTCATATTGAGTGCCATCGCCTGCTACCCAATAGTCTGGGTAATTCACATTAATGTACTGGCCAATCACATCGAATTGCCAACTTTCTGTGATATTCCACATCAACTGTGCCGTGGCTAAATGTTCATTATCAATATCGTAATAAACACTCGTTTGAGGACTAGATTTAGGGTCATCACCTTTGTTTTTTCCCTCTAATGTTGTGTAGGCATAGCTCAAGTAACTGGTGATATCTTGAGTGAGCTGATAGCTTGCGCCTAACTCCAAGCCATATGTTTTCGCTTTATAATCATCAGACAGTACACCGACATAGACATGATTCGCGGGGATATCATTTGGGTCATAACTGTGGAAGTGAAGGTTGTCATGTTCACTCAGATATATCGTCGCATCGAGTTCGAAATTTGAATTGTTTGAGTAGCGATAACCCATTTCCGCCGTTACGACGCTCTCTGTTTCCAGGTCAGAATTCGATTTATAGACATCAAGGTAGCTGTCGTTAGAATCAGCATAGTAACTGTTGAAGTAATATGTGGAGTTTGAATCCATATAAGAAGGAGCAACCACCGCACGACTCAAGCCAGCCCAAACAGAATGGCGTTGATTTAGCTGATATAAACCGCGTAGTTGAGGTGAAAGTTCTGTCGAGTCATTCTGTGTAAAGTGTTCTGCCTTGAAGCCAAGAGTTATCGATAGCGCTTCTGTCATTTGAATTTGAGACTGTACAAATGCGTTCGCAATATAATCGTTAGCAGATTGGATATTGTAGGCTCTACCGTAGTAATCGGGATTGTACCAATCCACGTCCGAAACTTGGCTTGAGGAGAAATCAAGGTACATATATCGCAGGCCACCACCGAGTGTTAGCTGATGGTTTGCCGATAGTTGGTTGATATAAGTAGAGTCAAAATCGATGGTCGAATAGCTTCCCGGAGCGTCTGGCGCGTTATCCTCATTATATTCACCCCATAACGAATATGAGAGTGTCGAACTTTCATCAAAATGGCGAGAATCGTTGAACTGAATATAAACAGATTGGCTTTTATTATCAAAATCGTTGGCTTGTGATCCGACAAACGATCCTGAATTATCATATTGGAACGTATACAACTCCGACTCATAAAAGCTTTTCTCACCACCAATACGTAATGACCAACTTTCTTCAGCATTACTTGGCTGAAATACCATCCCTGCCGTTTGTGCTTTCCATTTTTCAGATTCGTTTGTGCGATATGTGGGTTCTTCTCGGTACTTATAAAAGGCACGAGCATTCACACTGTCGTTGAGGCTTAATCCCTGACGAACACTAAATTCATAGTTATCAGTATTAGAAGCGACACCTGAGAGATAAGTCCCCTGCGTATCATTGGCAGACTTAGTAATGATATTGACAACACCATTAACCGCGTTGCCTCCCCAAATTGTTCCGCCGGGGCCTTTTAGTACTTCGATGCGTTCGATGTCGGCAAGTACATAATCAACGTCGCTCCAATACGTACCGCCATAGACTGGGCTAAACAAGCTGCGTCCATCCATCATCACGAGCATCTTGTTATATAGCCCATCATGAAAACCACGGGCAGAAACAAACCATGAGGTTTCGTTAAACTTGGTTACTTTGAGTCCAGGGACAAGCGTTAGGACTTCCGCAATGGTTTTTGCCCCACTGCGCTGAATTCGCTCATTAGAAAGCACATACACCGACGAGGGAATGTCAGTGAGTTTTTGTGTCACTTTCGAAGCCGTTTCCATTTCGACATCTAACATCGACAACTCTTCAAGACTCATCGACATGAGTTGGTCTAGAGAGTTTACTTGAGCATAGACAAAAACAGGTGTCGTTAATGCTAGTCCTAAGCAAACCTGGCGGGATATCATGTGCTCACCTAATATACAGATAGATATTAATCCTTTAATCAATAGTTCAACTATATATGAAATGCCATACTGGTAAATTTACGGTATCGAAAGTATGAGTTAGGTCACTGTTTATTTGTGGTATTTATAAGACCGTCATTACTTACCTCAACGTAAAGGATTAGCACCACGTGACAACGAAGATTTTGCTTAATTGCGACATGGGAGAAAGTTTCGGCAATTGGAAGATGGGCGATGATGAGTCGGTCATGGAATGGGTCGATATGGCAAACATCGCTTGTGGTTTTCACGCGTCTGATCCGCACGTTATGTCCAAGACGATAAAACTGGCTCAGCACTATCACACTCAAATTGGTGCTCATCCCGGTTATCAAGATTTAGTTGGTTTTGGACGCCGCTCCATTCCACACACTATGGATGAAATTAGTGAGCTGGTTTGCTATCAAGTCGGTGCACTACAAGCCCTATGTCGCTATCACCACACCTCTGTTGGCTATGTTAAACCTCATGGCGCCCTTTATAACGATATGATGGCGAACATTGATGTGTTTAATGCGGTAGCCCAAGCAGTCGCTGAATTTAACATCCCCTTGATGATTCTCTCTTCATCAGACAATCAACAGTATTTGGATATTGCTGACGACCATGATTTACCCCTTTTGTTTGAAGCGTTTGCCGACCGTGCCTATTTGAACAACGGGCAACTAGCACCACGTACTCAAAAAGGCTCGGTTTACGTCAATCAAGACGATATCTATAACCAAGTCATGCAAATCATTAACTATGGCTCAGTCACGACTTTAGAGGGCGAAAGACTGCCTATTGAAGCCGATACCATCTGTGTTCATGGCGATAACCCTCAATCTATTGCATTAATTAGAAAAATTAGACAAGACCTCAACGCTTTTAATTAGTATGAAGCGTGTGATTGGTATGACGCATGGCCTGTTCGTTCGCCTAACCAAGCACCTAATCAATCGCTCGTAAGATTCAATTGCTTTGTATTGGTTTATTCGCGGAAGTGAGACATGCCAAGTAAGCAAACAAAAGGCAAACAAACGTATGGAAACGAAATGATGACGAATAAGATTGAATTCAATATAGCGCCAGTCGCGGAATGCAGCGTTTTGGTGACTTTGACGCTATCGCCTTCAAATAATCAATCTAGCGCTGAATATGTGCAGTATATGGCTCACTTTTCCGATGCCATTCGCCAAAATTTAGCATCGGTGTTGATGAATGTGACGCCGGCTTACCAAACAATATTGGTCGATTACCTACCTTATCGAATATCAGAACAGCAGCTCATTGAACAACTCAATAATTTGATGAATCACGCTCTATCGTCCTTTTCTAGTGTTAGTAAAATTCGTAATACGATTGAGCTTCCTGCCTATTATTCACCAGAAACGGCGCTCGATTTAGACAGGTATCAAGACAAAGGCCTATCGCTGGACGATATTATTCAATATCACACCTCACAGACATACAGCGTCAGTGCTATTGGGTTTATGCCTGGCTTTGCGTTTATGTCTGATGTGGTTAATGAGCTTGCTTTGCCCCGTCACTTTACACCCCGCTTAAATGTGCCCAAAGGCAGTATCGCCATCGCGGATACTAAAACAGCTGTGTACCCTTCGGACTCGCCGGGCGGCTGGAATATTATTGGTAATTGCCCGCTTCCGTTGTTCGAGCATAGCCAATTGAAGAACGCCGATATCACTCAAAGACCATTGTCTCTGCTTAATGTTGGTGACACCGTTCGTTTCATCGCGATTTCAAAACAAGAATTTGCAGAGTTGGGTGGAGGCATCGTAAATGGCTAAGACAAACGCTAGACCAACACTGACCGTGATTAAGCCCGGTCCGTTGAGTTTGATACAAGATTTTGGGCGATTTGGTGTTGCTCATCTAGGATTAACGCAAGGTGGGCCGGTTGATGATTACTCTTATAGCTGGGCCAATCATCTATTGGGCAACCCAGTAAACCAAGCTGCTTTGGAAATCACGCTTGGACAATGCTCGTTACGAATTGATTTTGATTGCGAGATGGCGCTATGCGGGGGCGATTTACAGGCGAAGCTTGATGGTAAACCACAGGCTAACTGGCGTACTTTTCAAGCTTTTAAGGGGCAAGTTCTCTCATTTGGTTTACCTAAAAATGGTTTAAGGGCGTATTTAGCCATTAAAGGCGGCTTTGATGTTCCATCAACTCTTCATAGCTGCTCTACGGTGACTCGTGAAAAGATTGGTGGATTAACACAAGATGGAGAGCCATGCCAGCAAGGTCAACAAATAGCATTTACCCAACACTCACTCTCTCGTCCATTCAAAGCGTTGAGTGTTACCTTCAGATACAAGCCTGATTACAACCTGCCCGTGAACCTACGAGTTATTGAAGGCTATCAAAGCGAGCTATTCTCCGATTCAGCAAGAGAGACTTTGTATAACGCGCAGTATCACGTTGATCAAAATTCTAATCGGATGGGTTATCTACTCAGTGGCGATCCCGTCGACTCGCCTAACATTTCGCTGTTGTCAGAAGGCATTGCCTTAGGTGCAATTCAAATCCCTAAAGATGGACAACCTATCGTGTTGCTTAATGACAGACAGACCATAGGTGGTTATCCGAAGATTGGATGTGTCGCCAGAATCGATTTGCCGCGCTTGGCACAAGCCAAACCGGGACATGAGATATCGTTCAGCAAAGGCGATCGCTTAGGCTTACAAGATGTTTGGTGCCAATGGGCTCAGTTTTTCGGCTATTAGTCTTTGCTATGTGTTATGTGCTATGTAGCTAAGAATAATTAGCGAGGAAGATGTAGTTTAGGTGAGTTTCGGTATCTAAGCTGGCGTTTGAATGAAGATTCGGCTTATCTATTACGGTAAGCCGAATTGGAGAAGTTAAGCGCAGTCGATGATGATTGGCTATTAAGCGTGATCTTGGCCTGACACCTTTGCAAGCGCTTCTGGGTATCCACGTTCTTTGGTCAAATCTATTGCTCGGTTCTCAATATCATTTAGATTAAGTGACATTGTCACTGAGTGCATATCTTCAATAGATACCGCCTCTGATACATCAAACCATTGCTCAGCAACCTTTTGTGCCGCTTCTAATGTTGAAGAAGCTTTCACTACTTCAAGTCGAGCATAGCGTTCACCACAGAATGAGACGTCTGAAGCTCTTAAGCTAGGATCCGTTCCTGGTATTTGCTGCGCTCCAAACAAAGGCTTGCCACCCACCTGTGCAGAGCTGAAACTTGGGATGAACTGAGACATATGCGTTATTGCCGCGCGAGTTCTTAATTCAAGCTGCTCTTCACTCCAACCCGATACAATTTTCTTAAGCAACTTCGAAGGCAACTGTGGCTGTGACGAGTCTGTTGATGATGAAACAAGCCCTCCCTCAAACAAAGTAATCCCTTCTGTCATACCATGAAGTTGGAATACACCATCAGCATACGGCGTTAATTGGGCCATACCTTGCGGAGTGCCTCTCGGACCATGGAAGATAACCTCTGGCCACTCTTCCTTGCATTCTTGTGAATACGGCCACTCTGTAACGTATGCGGCTTTAAACTCAACCAGTCTTTGCTGCTTAGAGCCAACAAAGTCGTCCACAATACCTGTTTCAAATCCACTGGCATTGATCAAGTAATCGGTCGTTAGTTGGCAGCTTTGGTTTTCGGCATCGGTATAAGTCAAAGACCAACCTTGGCTCGTCGACTCAACAGATTGTAATCGGCTATTGGTTAACACGGTACAGTTAGCTTGTTGCCCTAAAGACAGTTGAGCGGTCGCAGATAAGCGGAATACACTCCAGCCGTACTCTTGAACCATAGCAACAGGATACTTAAGGGTCTCTAAATCTGTATGTTTGGCAAAAGGAACACACCAATCATCAAGTGATGTGGGTTTCAGGGGCTGAGTTTTTGTAGAAAGTGCTAGTAAGTCTTCTTTGCTGTACAGCTTGTAATACTCTTCCGGATCACCAAGCACTTGGTTGCTCTTATCTTGTTTAACAAGTTCGGTATAAGCGCTCTTGATTATCTTAAGGCGAGGAAGCAGATCCAACGGCTCTCCACCATCACTGTGCGGAACGGCTATGATTGTCGGGCGGATATTGATCGTATGAGGAAATAAGCGGACAGTATCAATTGACTGCGTAAGCAACTGGAGACACTGCTCTACAGAAATATCTCGATACAAATTGCCGCCAGCGTGTAGGTGGCAAATTGGTGGACCATTAACCAAACTCGGCCCTTTTTCCAAGATAGTGACCTTAAAACCCAACTCACTAAAGTGAATCGCGCTTGTTGTTCCGGCAATACCACCACCAACAATGGCAATAGAAGGTTGATTTGTATCCGTTTTGTTGTGGTTCATCGTGTTCTGTAGAATAAGATTAACTGCCGCTATTCTACTTTTGTTCTGCGATGAATTAAAACACATTTTTATCAAGGTCTTAGATAGGCGGGATTTAATATCTATGTAAAAAACATAAATAATCTCTTGACTCAATAACTCCAGATAGAGTTTTAAAGGTTATTCTAACAGTCAAATTTGTCCTAAGTGACGCCACATAAAGGCTGCCTCAGTACTCTTAAAACATAGATGTTAACTTATCCCTAAAGTTATCCACCGTTTTTGTGGATAACTGTTGATAACGTTCTTGCTAAGTTGCGCAAACCCTTTGTTTACAGGGACTAACCGCTATTCATTAAATCGGCATTATTGTGCAATTAGTTTTAAAAAATACTAAAAAGTTGGGAAATAAAGGTGAGATATTTGTCAGTTGTGCTATGTATTGGTCAAATAAAAAACGGTCTAAAGCGACGTCTTATAAATAGTGCATGACTAAATATAAATAATTTCACTTTTAGACCGTTTTAAAGCATTTGGTTAGATCACGCTAACCACTAACCAAAATTCTTGTTTACTGGTGCCAACAAGCGTTTGATTAAGCTATTCACTACCGCGGCCAATGTGATGAACGTTAGCACAGGTAGCGCTATCCACAGCATCGGGTGAAGTGAAGGTTGTAACTCAAAGCCAAAGTTCATAACGCCTGCTACGCTGAGCTCAGAACCGAGTGCTGCAATTGAGCCTGCGACTAACGCCATTAACCCGTACTCACACCAAATAGTATTGAGAATTCGCTTCTTACTCGCGCCTAATGTTCGATACAAGCGTATCTCTTGTTGTCTTTGAGATAAGCTTAATCGCAATAGAGTGAAGATAAGCAACAGCCCCGCCACCACACCTAACGCCGCAAGTACAGTAATCGACCAAACAATCTGTTTGAGCAGTTCTTGTATCTTGCTACCCATCTTACGAATATCCATCAAACTCACGGTTGGGTGATTTCGAGAGAGTTCGTTGAGCATTTGGTTATGTTGTTCTTCTAATCTGAAGCTCACTAGCCAAGTAGAAGGAATTGAACTCAAGACATCTGGAGTAAAGATGAAATAGAAGTTCGGCTTCATTTCACGCCACTCGACTTTACGGATGCTATTCACCTGGGCAGAGACATTCTGGCTGTTGATTGTGAACGAAAGCTCATCGCCAATCTTTAGACCCAACTGCTTCGCGACATCCGATTCCACCGATACGCCATGCTCTTGTGTCCAGCGGCCTTCTAACACTTCATTGTACTCAGGTAAGCTATCTCCCCAAGTGAAGTTGATCTCGCGACTTAGTGCGTCTGTTTCTCTTGAGGTATCGCTGTATTCCGACGCTTCAACACCGTTGATAGTCGTCAATCTTCCTCGGATAATTGGAAACGCCTGAGTGCGCTCTACTTCGTTTGCATCAATCGTCTCGAGATAACTGTCTTTTTCATAGCTTGCAATGTTAAGTGCAAACGCATTGGGCGCGTTCTCGGGCAAGGTTTGTTGCCAATCTGACAGTAAATCACTTCTGACCAACCAGATGATAGACAACAACATCAGTGACAGTGCCAAAGAGCCAAATTGAATTCCAGTTGCTAATGGTGTGCGATTAATTCGGCTTAATGCCAAACGCATAGATGTCGACGTCGGCAGCTTACCAACTAAGCGCAAAACAAGCGTACTCACAATTGCGAGCACTAAGAACAGGCAAGCGATACCAGCTAGAACTATCCATACCAATAGATTGTCGCCATACATCAGCATCATTGGAATGATCGGTACCAGTAACAACAAGTATTTCTTATAGCTTTCATTTGACTGGTGACTTGATTGAATAACACTGATTGCTGAGGTGTTGACCAAGCCAATTAACGGGATACCAAGAGCAGGAACACCAATTAAGATACTTGATAAAATCGACAAGATAGCAGGTTCAATACCATAGCTAGGAAGCGGCGTTGGTAATAAGTCACCCAGAGGTATACGAAGCAAAAACTCTAAGCCGATACCTATGGTAATTCCCAGTACTGCACCGATAACCACTAACAGAGAGACCTGTACAGACAACCATTTAACGATCCACTGCTTGCTTGCACCTAAACTCTTAAGCATCGCGATGGTTTTACGACGACTCGCCACATAATGTTGGCACGTGAGTACCAAAGTGGTCGCAGCCATGATCACAACGATAGCAACGGTTAGCGAAAGATATTGAGTCGTGCTTTCGAAAATGTCGTTAGTACGGCTCGCAGAATCTTGAGTACGCCAGCGGTCACTCGGGGTTAATTCTACGCTGTCTTGCGCGGCTTTCAGTTTTGAATCATCACCGTTCAAGAACAGCCTGAAACTTACACGGCTTCCCGGTTGAATGGCACCAGTCGCATCGATATCGCTTTTGTGTATCAATACAGCTGGCATTTGCTGGAATGGGTTAAAGCTCAAGCCCGGTTCTTGAGTGATACGCCCTGTTATCGTTAAATCGGCATCACCAATAGTGACATTGTCACCAATGTCTACTTCTAACTGCGCAAATATACGCTCGTCTAGCCAAAGTTCACCCGGCTCAACATGGTTACTTAATGCTTTATCAACGCCCTCTAAGATCATTTCGCCACGTAATGGGTAATTACTTTCAACCGCTTTCACCGTCACTAACTGCATCGAGTTGTCACTGAATGCCATGGTTGAAAAACGGGTTAGTTGGGAGCTTTCTAGTTGCTCAACTTGAGTGAGGTCTAACAAGGATTGCGGAATTGGGTTTGCTGATATGAACACGCTATCGGCAGTAAGTGCATCTTTGCCCTGCTTAACAATTACCTGCTCCATACGTTCTGCCAACGCCGACAATGCAAACACACAAGCAATAATAAGCGTTAAAGCGATTGAAACTGGCCACAACTGACCGTGTCGAATCTCTTCAATACTCCATGAAAAAAGGCGTTTATTCAGTCCGTTTGATGAATTCAATTTAGACTTCCTCTATCTGACCGACATGCATCTTAAGTGTTCTTTGGCAACGTTGTGCAAGCTTAGGATCGTGTGTCACCAAAACCAACGTGGTGCCGTGAGATGAGTTCAATTCAAACAACAACTCAACAATCTTGGCAGCCGTTTGCTGGTCTAGGTTACCTGTGGGTTCATCAGCAAAAAGGATTTTTGGCTTGATCATAAATGCGCGCGCCAACGCGACCCTTTGTTGCTCACCACCAGATAATTGGGACGGCAAGTGATCAAGCCTGTCTTTCAAGCCTACGGATTCAAGCAAAGCAGTCGCGCGTTCGATGTCTTCGTCTTCTCCCTTCAACAAACAAGGCAGCGTGACATTTTGTAGTGCAGATAGGCTTGGGATTAATAAGAAGCTTTGAAATACAAACCCAACCGATTCACTACGGATCTTAGCCCTTGCCTCATCATCAAGCTGTGAAAGTGGCTGCCCTAATAAACTGATTTCACCTTTCGTTGGTACGTCAAGACCAGCTAGCAGCGTCATTAGGGTCGACTTACCCGCACCAGACGTGCCGACAATCGCGACGGTTTCGCCTTCACGAATATCGATATCGACGTGCTCTAGGATTGTTAAATGTTCTTGATTAGTAGACACTGTCTTCGAAACAGCTTCTGCTTTAATGATGGATGTATGCATGACTCGACTAATTTCCTTTTTATTCTTTATTTTATTTTCAACCGCTTCTTTGGCTCAAGATACCGAGTTAGATTCTAAGCTACTGGTCCTTGGTGATAGCTTGAGTGCTGGTTACAACATGGACATCAAACAGAGTTGGCCAAGCCTGTTACCAGACGCATTAGCAAAGCATGACAAAACAGTCACCGTGGTTAACGGAAGTATTTCGGGTGACACAACTGGCAATGGTTTGGCTCGCCTACCACAATTGCTTGAAGAACACGCTCCAGACACTGTTCTTATTGAACTTGGTGCGAATGATGGACTTCGTGGATTCCCACCGAAGCTGATGTCTGCGAATCTTGATCAAATCATTGAGCAGATAAAAGCTGCGGGCGCGAAACCTATAATGATGCAGATAAAAATCCCACCGAATTACGGAAAGCGTTACAACCAGCAGTTTGAATACGTTTTTGCAGCGCTTGCTGATCAACAAAACGTGCCACTTTTGCCCTTTTTCCTTGAGCACATCATCCTTAAACCTGAGTGGATGATGAACGATGGACTGCATCCAAAACCAGAAGCTCAACCTTGGATTGCTGAATTCGTCGCCGAAGAATTATATCAGTATCTTTAAGTTTTAATGGTCTAGCTCAATAAATTTTACACAGCTTTACGTTAGCCTGAGTGCATATCACCGTTAACTGTAAGGTTATTTATGCTGATCGAACCTGTTATCAAGGGTGTGGTAGCCAAAAGCACTCACCCTCTTGGCTGTCAAGAAGCCGTAAAGCAACAAATCAAGTTTGTTAAGAGTGCGCCGCAAATCAAAGATGGCCCTAAACGCGTACTGATTATCGGCGCTTCCTCAGGCTTTGGCCTTGCCGCTCGTATTGCCCTTACCTTTGGCGGCGCAAAAGCTGACACTATCGGCGTCTCATTCGAGCGCGGTCCAAACGAAAAATCCCTAGGTAGTGCTGGTTGGTACAACAACATCTACTTCAAAAAAGAAGCAGAACGAGAGCAACGCACTGCTATCAATATCGTTGGCGATGCATTTTCGCAAGAAACACGTTCACAAGTTGTTGAAGCCATTGAAACCTACTTTGAAGGTGAAGTGGACCTGATTATCTATAGCTTAGCTGCGGGCGTTCGTCCTAAACCAGATTCCGATGAGTTTTGGCGCTCTGCCATCAAGCCTATTGGTGAAAGCGTAACTGGCGCGACGATTTCTCTGGAGCACGACAATTGGGTGACAAACACACTTGATGCTGCAACGGAAGAAGAAGCCGAAAGCACACTCAAAGTGATGGGCGGCGAAGATTGGGAACAATGGATAGATGAGCTTATCAACGCTGAATCTATCGCCCCGGGTTGTAAGACAATCGCGTTTTCTTATGTTGGTCCAGAAGTCACACACCCTATCTATTTAGACGGGACATTGGGGCGAGCTAAGATCGACCTTCACCAAACCAGCCACGCACTTAACTTAGAGTTAGCTAACTTTGATGGCAACGCTTACGCGACTGTCTGTAAAGCCCTAGTCACTAAAGCGAGCGTTTTCATCCCGGGACTCAGCCCTTATCTACTTGCTTTGTACAAAGTTATGAAAGAGAAAGAGACCCACGAAGGTTGTATTGAACAGATGCAGCGCTTGTTTAGCTGCAAACTGTATGGACAAACTAAAGTGCCACTTGATGGTGAACGTCTGATTCGTATGGATGACTGGGAATTAGACCCTGAAACCCAAGCACACGTAACAGAGCTGTTAGAAAAGATGGATGAGAACAACTTCAAAATGTTAGGCGATTACCAAGGGTTTAAAGAGGAGTTTCTGCAGTTAAATGGGTTTGCTCAACCTTCGGTAGACTATAACCAGAAACTTAATACTGAAGATTTTATAAAATTAAAGCCTTAATCGAAACTTATCTCATTACTGAGACCCAGATTCACATTTGAAAACCTCTGCAAAATTGCGGAGGTTTTTTCGTGCAACATTTCTTATAATTAATTAACGTAAGGTTCATAGTTTATTTGGTTCATCATAATTAACACAGGATGTGTTGATGCATTTAGCATAATTGACTCGGAGTCATATGAAGAAAATAAAAACGATAGACTTAGATATTCCAGACGATATGGAGTCAGGTTGGCAGAACATTGTTGACCTCTTGGCTCAAATCACTCAAGTGCCCGCCGCACTTATCATGCGTGTTCACGCCAACTATATTGAAGTTTTCTCAACCAGCCGTAGTGAAAATAACCCTTACAACAAAGGTGACTCTGAAACCTTAGGTAATGGGCTTTACTGTGAAACGGTGATGGAGTCTCAACAACAACTTGTTGTACCCAATGCCCTCGCCGATCCTGACTGGGAAAACAATCCAGATATCAAGCTCGGCTTAGTCTCTTACTGTGGTATTCCGCTGCTTTGGCCGAATGGCGAATTATTTGGCACCATCTGCATTTTAGATTCAAAAGAAAACCACTACACTCCCACCTATATCAAGCTTTTACAGAGCTTTCGCACCTCGATAGAGTCCCAGCTTAAAACCCTGTTTCAGCATGCTAAGCTCACTCAAATGAATAGAGACTTGAAAAACCGTGTTTACACTCGGACTAAAGACCTTGCGAGTCTTAATTATTCATTAAATCAAGAGATTGATAAGCGAAAAGCAGCAGAGCAAAAGATCAATTTCCAAAAGAATCACGATCTCGGTACAGGCTTTTTAAACCGAACCGCATTTGAATCTCGCTTGAACCACAAGCTACTGTCACAAAGAAGGCTAACAGACAGCTCATTTGCAGTCGTTCATATTGGTTTTACCAACGGCAGACGCATACAAGCTCGATACGGCTATAGTGCGTTAGACCAAGTACTTGTTGAATACCGAAAACGCATCGACAGTATCTCTGATATAGAAGTGTTAACAGCACGCCCTACTTCAGTTGACCTCGTGTTGGCGTTTAGCGTTAAAGATTTAGACCATCGCCTAGAAGAACTTTGCCAGACGCTAGTTAAAGTTGGCCATTCAGAATTTGATATCGAAAGTGACAAAGTGCATTTGCACGCCTTTATTGGGATTGCAGTTACGAACGACGAAGATGATGCGGAACGCATTCTGCAAAAATCTTCTGAAGCGATGTTAGCCTGTAAAGATTCAGGACAAAAGTTCGCTTACTACTCTCAATCTCATACCGAAGAACAAACCCATATTAATAAGATCGAAGGCTATTTGCTTCAAGCCGTTCGCAATGATGACCTTATGCTCTACTTTCAACCCAAGGTATGCCCGCTGACGCATCGCTGGGTTGGTGCAGAAGCTTTGCTCCGTTGGCGACATCCTGTTTTGGGTGACATTTCTAACGAAACCTTGATACATATGGCTGAGCAAAACGGTTTGATTTTCGAAGTGGGTAGCTTTGTTCTTCGCAATGCGATTGAAAAAGCCAAAGAGTGGTCTGAATACGTTGACGATTTCAAAATGGCCGTGAATGTGTCTGCGATTCAACTTAAGAACGTGCACTTTGCGGAACAAGTGGTTCACCTACTCGAAACCTACCATCTAGAACCTCGTTGCTTAGAACTTGAAGTCACGGAGAGCGGCCTGATTGCAGATGAAGTGGTTGCCAAGAATACCTTAGAATCTCTGCATGATATTGGCGTTACATTGTCATTGGATGACTTTGGCACGGGCTACGCTTCTTTCAGTTACCTCAAGAAATTCCCATTTGATACCATTAAGATTGATAAGAGCTTTGTCGACCAAATGCTCAACTCACACGAAGACTCGGAAATTGTTCGTTCTATTGTTCAAATTGCGAAAAAGCTCGACCTAAAAGTCACGATTGAAGGCATAGAATCTGAGGTTCAGGAGCAATTTATTATTAATGAAGGCTGCGATGTGGGCCAAGGCTACCTTTACGGAAGGCCAATGCCGAGCCAAGAATTCGAACACAGCTTAATCAATCAAAACTATTTGGGGACAACTCGCTACGCTTAAAGCGGAAAAGAGCAGTTAGTTTTGGATTTAGGCCTACTTTCTCTTTACTCTAAAGGTGGTGATTTTTATAATCGCCGCCTTTCTGTTTTTATCTTTCCCCTTATATAGGCATTCCTCGTTATGGATCAGTTGACTGCAAAGCTTAAAAAGCTCGAAAAACAAAACTACCGTGCATATCAACAAATTAAAGGTCAATACGACTTTGCTGATTTTGAATTACACATCGACCACATTCAAGGTGACCCATACGCGTCAGCTTCTCGTTTTCGTGCAACGCGCGCGTGGTCTTTGACCGGGTTAGATTGGCTGAAAGAAAAATCTTATGAATACCAAGTAGCCGCTCGTGACTTTATCGCACGTAGCTTCTCTGAGTTCGCGAAACAAGAATCGACCGTGTCTATCGCCCTGACGGGCCAAACAGTATTAGACAATACGGCCGTTGTTTTCACAGAACACGGTATCGAAATTCGTTTCCGTATCAACCTACCTGCTGATGGCCGTAGCATTCTTGCTAAGAAAGCGAACAACATCATCACTTTCTACTTACCGAAGTTTATTCGTCGCGCAACGCTTGAGCGTGAGTTGAACATCGATGCAATGATTAAGCACTGTGAAACGATTGAAGACCAAGAAGCACTGCGTGCTCAATTGGACGAAAATAACCTAGCGGCGTTCGTTGCAAACGGCAGTGTACTACCGCGTATCGCGGGTAACTGTGACCTGCCGATGAAAGACGCGGTGCCTTTCGCAGCTCCAGAGTCGTTGAGCGTTACATTAAACACACCAAATCAAGGTGACGTGACTGGCCTAGGTATTCCAAAAGGCATTACGCTAATCGTTGGTGGTGGTTTTCATGGTAAATCGACTCTGTTGAACGCCGTTGAACGTTCTATCTACAACCATATTCCTGGTGACGGTCGTGAAGGCATCGTAACTGCGATTGATACGATGAAGATACGTGCTGAAGATGGTCGATGTGTGCACAGCTTGAACCTGTCAAACTACATCAATCATTTACCTATGCAGAAAGACACGTCTGATTTCAGTACACAAGATGCATCTGGCTCTACGTCTCAAGCGGCTTGGTTACAAGAATCAATTGAAGCCGGTGTTCAAACTCTACTTATCGATGAAGATACATCAGCGACTAACTTCATGATTCGTGATGAGCGTATGCAAGCGCTAGTGTCAAAAGGCGATGAGCCAATCACGCCACTTGTCGACCGCATTGGCCAACTTCGTGAAGAGATGGACATCTCTACCATTGTTGTAATGGGTGGCTCTGGTGATTACCTGGATGTGGCGAACACTGTGATTCAAATGCACGACTACCAAGCGGTAGATGTGACGGAAAAAGCAAAAGACGTTATTGCTCAGCACCCTACCCAGCGTACTAATGAATGCGAGACGGCTTTAGAAACGTTTGTGCCGCGTTCATTGAACCGCGCATCGCTAATGAACATTCTAACTGACGGTAAATTCCGTGTTAACGCGAAAGGCAAAGAGTCACTGCGTTTTGGTAAAGAGTTCGCAGACCTTTCTGCGCTTGAGCAATTAGAATCGCCATCTGAAGTAAACGCGATCGGTTGGGCTTGGTTCCAATTTGCACAAACTCCAGGTTGGTCAAACAACCCAGCGAAAGAGTTCAACGCTATTTTGGAAAACGAATGGCACGCTAACATGCCTAACTACGGTGATTTAGCGAAACCAAGAACATTAGATGTGATGGCAGCTCTTAACCGTATGCGTAAATCTCAGTTCAAGCCTTCGAACTGATTTCGTTAACTATAAGATTTATTGTGCTTCTAAGCTTTTGAAGTTCCAAGCTTCCAATTTACTAAGCGACTAAGCGACTAAGTCACTAGCTACTAAGTCAGCAAATTAACGGTCTACGGCTCTCATTCTGAGGGCCGTAAATCTTTCTAACCTCTATTTGCCCAACTTCTAGTGTTATCAAAACTCTTCAACTCTAAAAATTCACAAAACTAATCTTTACATCAATTACTTATCAACTTTTGTAATAAGAAAATTAAAGGCGCTGTTTACCGCCATCTAATGCTGTCGTTCCCTAAAATCATGACACAGCTTTTACAAAACCCTAGTGATATTCAGATAAAGTCCCGACTCGCCAAGTGTAACCAAATGTAACAAACCCTTGAGGCTTCAATGAATCATAAACGCGTTAAGATGCGTGACCATAAAATCGAAGTGAACCTATTCAAAAACCGCGTAATCGTCGCATTTTGTGGGATCTTGATGTTCACTCTTGTCTTAGTCGGCAACCTATACCGACTTCAAGTTGAAAATTTTAAAAGCTATCAAACTCGTGCCGATGGCAACAGGATCAAAGTGTTGCCTATCGCCCCTACTCGTGGGCTGATTTACGACCGCAACGGCGTATTGCTTGCAGAGAACAAACTTGTCTTTGATCTGACTATGATTCCAGAGCAAACCGATGATGTCGATGCAATGCTCGCCAAGCTAGACAAATACGTCCCACGTGATGCCGAGCAGATCGCTCGTTTCAAAAAACGTTATCACAACACCCGCCGTTTTAAATCAGTGACCATTCTAGAGAACTTAACGGAAGAAGAGATTGCGAAGTTCTCTGTTCATCAGTACCAGTTCCCCGGGTTATCTATCGATACCAGCTTAAAGCGTTTTTACCCGAATGGTGAGGTTCTTACCCACGTTCTTGGTTACGTGGCGCATATCAACGATAGCGATCTAAGAAAACTTGAAGAACAAGGGATAGATGCGAATTATCAAGCTACAACAATTATAGGTAAACTCGGCGTTGAGCGTTATTACGAAGATATCCTACATGGAACCAAGGGCTATCAGGAAGTAGAAGTAAATAGCCGCGGACGAGTTGTTCGAACGATTGAATACGTGCCGCCAGTAGCCGGCAAAGATATCGTGCTAAATATCGACCTTGAACTGCAAAAATACGTTTTTGAGCAACTTGACCATAGAACTGGCAGCGCAGTTATTCTCGATCCAAAAGACAACAGCGTGTTAGCGATGGCATCAAGCCCGAGTTACGACCCTAACCTTTTTGTCGACGGCATTTCGAGTAAGAACTATCAACGCTTATTGAATGACCCTGCTCACCCGTTGGTAAACCGTACGACTCTAGGTGTTTATCCTCCTGCATCAACTGTTAAACCATTTATGGCTGTGGCAGGACTGCAAGAGCATGTTATCTCTGAAGATACAATTCGTAACGACCATGGGGTATGGAGAATTCCCGGTTCAAAACGAAACTCCAAATCGTGGCGTGACTGGAAACGTTGGGGGCACGGGCCTGTTGATGTCACCCAAGCGATTGAAGAGTCTGTGGATTCATTCTTTTATCAAACCGCTTTTGATTTGGGTATTGACCGAATCTCAAGTTGGATGAACCGATTTGGATTTGGTGAACCGACAGGTATCGACATCTATGAAGAAAGTACCGCCAACATGCCGACTCGAGAATGGAAAATGATGCGTTATCGCACCCCTTGGTATCAGGGCGACACAGTTCCGATTGGTATTGGCCAAGGTTATTGGACTTCGACACCGATGCAACTTGCTAAAGCAACGTCAGTATTGGTTAATCATGGTAAGGTGATGCCACCGCATATCTTACGAGCTACCTTAGACCACGGTGAAGATTTCAGTACCCAAAAACTTGTCGAACCGGAGCCAATGCCCTCAATCACTGAAGTACCGGATAGAATTTGGGATGTGCCCATCAACGCGATGCGACTCGTGAACCACGGCAGTCGAGGCAGCGGCAGGCGTGCGTTTAAGGGAACTGAATACACGAGCGGCGGTAAATCAGGAACTGCACAAGTGTTTGATCTTGCGAAAGATCAGGTCTACAACTCGAAGAAACTCGCTAGGCATCTACTTGACCACGCGCTTTACACAGCTTTCGCACCTTATGAACACCCTGAATATGTCGCGACTGTGGTCATTGAACACGGTAACGGCGGCTCGAAAGTCGGCGCACCTTATATCCGTAAAGTACTCGACTATGCCTTTGAGCATAAAAGTGGTGAGAGCAAAGATCACTCCTAGCACCAACAACTTAAGTCGCTACAACACATAACGTAGTTACCCAAAACATAACGTAATTACGACAAAGCCCCACTTGTGTCACTCACAATATGGGGCTTTATATTTTAGGGTTCCACCCAGCTAGGCAGTTAAAAGTGACTGTCGATTATGAGCTTCGTAATACATGCCATGCTTCACAGAGCGTCTGAAATTTTGCGGTGTTACCCTCGTCTCGGTCTGGATGCCATCTCAACGCCAGTTGTCGCCAACGTTTTCTAATCTCATGGTGAGTGGCGTCTATGGGTAGCTCAAATAAGTTCAACGCTCGGCTTCGATCCATATCGAGCTCATCACCACCAACAAACTTCCGGTACCGAGTCCAAAATTCGTTCAACAGTCTTTTAACTTCACCTTCATCCGCTTCATAGTTAACCCAATTAATATAGTAGTCTCGAAGTGGATCTTGACGATCGATGTTGTGGTTGCTTCCGTGATAACGACCGTTCATCAATTCAATGTCCATCGCTTGGACTTGGAGCCAACCATCAGGATGTAAAGTTTCTTGAAGCTGATAAAGCGCATTCATGATCAGGAAGTTCTTTTTAAACAACTCTTTCTCAGGCACAGGATCTAACTCTGGCACAAACCCAAGGTCGTTCAAATGAGCCGCCAATGTATGTACTTTCCAGCCGCTTGGCTTTTGCTTAAGCACTTCCATTATCGGCCAAAGCAATGGGTTTTCCATATGGCAATGAAAGTTTGCTCGCACATCTTGATGATTCGACATAGTTGACTCAGTTAGCTTTTCTGAATTAATGGAGTTTCAAAACAGTGGTTCTATAAGTAACCTGTTTCTCATCCGTTGCGTATCTTCTTTAATTGAAAGCGATTTTCTACGATTTGTCGAGCTTAGGGACAAACAACTTTCTATCGCTTGGCTTAAAGACACTTTTTACCGTCAAGACTGAATACCGTTTAGTCGAACGCAACCGTAAGCAATACAGGAGCTATTTTTTGCTACAGATGCAAAAAGGTCAGCAATTTAGCTGACCTTTTACATCTATCCAGTATTGGGGACTAAGCATTTAACTCATTAGATAACGCCAAGCTCTCTTAGACGTTCCATTAGGTATTCGTTTGCTGTGTACTTTTCAGATAGCACTACTTCTGGTTTCGGGTGAAGGAATAGAGGCAAAGAGATACGAGACTTCTCTTGGCGTTCACCTGATGGGTTGATTACACGGTGAGTTGTCGATGGGAAGTAACCACCTGATGCTTCTTGAAGCATGTCACCGATGTTGATGATCATGTTACCGAAGTCACATGGAACATCTAACCACTCGTCATTTTGTGCTTTAACTTGAAGGCCCGGCTCGTTTGCTGCAGGAAGAACAGTCAGTAAGTTGATGTCTTCGTGTGCCGCAGCGCGGATTGCACCTGGCTCTTCATCACCTTGCATTGGTGGGTAGTGGAGAACACGAAGCAAAGTCTGTTCACTGCCGTTAATCATTTCTGATAACGCAATAGAGAATTTCTCTTGTACTTCTTGAGGAGCATGAGCTTCAACCCAACCTAGCAGCTCCTGAGCAAAAGCATTCGCACGTTGGTAGTAATCTAGAATCTGTTCTTTGAGCTGTTCAGGGATTTGGCCCCAAGGGTATACGTGAAAGTACTCTTTGATGTCTTTTACAGTATGGCCCTTAGCAACTTCAGATACTGAAGGTGGAAAATATCCATCTTGTGTTTCAACATTAAAGTGGAAGTTCTCTTTCTCTTCAGAGATGAAGAATTGGTACCAGTTTTCGTAAATTGACTCAACAAGCTCTTTCGGGATTGGGTGGTTCTTAAGAACACCAAAACCAGTTTCACGTAGAGAGCGAACAAATTGTTCTGCTGCGTCGTCAGCAAGGTAATCGACAGTTTCCAGTTTCATGACTTTCTTTCTTGTTATGTAGTAATAGAGCGATTTTAAGGATCGCTTTGTTGTAAATCAAACTTTTGTGAAACTCTAGCAACCGTTTGTCTAGATACTGGGCGATAACGCCACTTTTCAACAAATCTGGTGATTAAACCTCAATTGAACACTGTTCATTATTGTGTAACACTATTAAAAACTTCGACGAGAGATCTTGATATGACAATCACGCCACTTGCTCAAAATCGAGCATTACTGTCATTGACAACGCTGTATCTGACTGTGTTTCTATTTTCAGCGTTCGCTCCCTCTTCAAGAGCTGTGTGGATTGCCGAAATTGTCCCAGCGCTCGCGATATTGGTGGGTATTTGGTGGTTATCAACAAAGGTCACCTTCACTAAGACAGCCTACGTTTTAATGTTTATCTGGCTGATTTTGCATACGATAGGCGCGAAATATACCTTCGCTGAAGTGCCATTTGATTGGTTCAATAACATGATAGGTTCTGAACGCAATAACTTTGACCGTGTCGCCCATTTCTCTATTGGCCTTTATGCTTACCCACTCGCTGAGTACTTGATTCGTAAAAAACTGGCTCAACCGGTACTGGCGTGTTTCTTTGCGCTATTTGCGATCATGGGTGTTGCTGCAGGTTATGAAATTATCGAGTGGTGGTACGCGGAGGTTGCAGGTGGTGATGAAGGTATCGCATTCCTTGGTTCACAAGGTGATATTTGGGATGCGCAGAAAGACATGCTGTGTGATACAACTGGCGCAATTGTCTCGCTAATACTTCTTAAGCTTCAAGGGCGTGTCAAAGTTCATTGATACTAGCTTTTGATTCTGAACTTCAATAACAGTTCTGAAATGCCACACAATGAGTGCGGTGGCATTTTTATTTCATTATTACCTTGCCACCAACAAACTTGTAGGCTGGCGTACCTCGAACCAAGGTATCTCGCGCAAATTCAATCCCGCATTCAGGGCACACACATGGCTCTGTCGTGAAATCTTCAACGATACGCTCCTTAAAACATTTCACGAGTGCACCTTTGCCACCTTTCCGATACTTAAAAAGTTGCGTTTTACATTTGGCGCAGAAAATCTGAACCGTCTTGGTCGGTTGTGTCTTGTTTGGTTTAGCCATAGAAGTTAATGATTGAACTCTTTATTTCTTATGTTTAGGAGCGACAAGAACCAAGCTTATCCCAAGAAGTATAACGGTTGATGAGACTATAAATTGCATGGTGACAGGTTCAGATAACAGTAATACGCCACCAAGTGTCGCTATAACTGGAACAGAAAGCTGTGCAATAGACGCAACCACCGTATTCAGTTTTTTCACCACGTAATACCACAAACTATAACCGATACCAGAAGCCACTGCGCCCGATATAACCGCGTAAATCAAACCTTGCTCAGTGATAGATACTTGCGGTAACGCATTAGGTATCAAAGAAAATAAGTTTAATGCCAAAAGGATAACTAGCGAGCTGAATCCAAAGTTAGCGGTGGTCGATTGCAGTGCGTTTGACGATTTCTTTCCGGCTAACGTGTAAATGCCCCACCCAACTCCGGCCAGAGACATCAAGATGATAGAAACTAAGTCGGGTGCCTGTGTCGATTCCGTTGGCATTAACAAGTAAACAAGCCCTGCCACAGATAACAAAAACCCGCCCCACTCAATGAGTGACATTCTGTTGCCAGAGAACAAATGCGCGGCAATCATTGTAAATTGCACTGCGACAAACAACACCAGAGCACCAATACCTGCGCCAAGCTCTAAATAAGCAAACGAGAAGCCAAACATATACACGAGCAGTGACAATATGGATGTGAATTGGAACTGTGATTTGAGCTTTGTGTATCCCGATATACCGCTGTTATATGAATCCTGTTTAGGTTTGGAGTTAGATTTAGATTGCGAAGATAACGTTAATAAAATCAGAAGTGTAAGCGCTCCAGACAAGATACGTACGATCGAAAAGCTCAAGGGATCAATCGTTTGATCCATTAACGCCCAGCGGCAAAGCACGGAGTTAGCAGCAAATGCCACCAGCGTAATCAGGGTTACTAAAACGGTTTGCATTGGTCTTTCCTTGTCCTTGCTGAGGTTAGCCGTGTATTAATCAACGTCAGGTTTAACCCATACTTGGCTAAAATCAAACCAACCAAGCGCATTGCACTTGGCGTTTTGTAAGGTACCACATTGGTCTTTGTTTACGCCTAACCAACAATGGAACATCGGAATCAATTGGTTGCTTTGTACCAGTTGCTTACCGAGTTGCCTTGCTGGAAACTGTTCAAATTCACCAGAGCGCCAACGATCAATCATATGGCACCATTGATCAAAATCATCTGCGGGACTGGATTCATCGAGGAAACTATAATCCATAAGCCAACATGCCAGTGCGTCGTCTCTGTTATTCGCAATTCCCATAGGGTTAATCCAGATGTCCACATCATCAGCATGCGGTGGATCGGTTTCGTAACCCAAAAGCTCAACATCAACATTATATTGCTTAAGCACAGTAACAATGGCCTTCGCGAGCGTAGGAAACATTGGATGCTGGCATTGGTAAGCTAACTTTATTGCAGGCTTACTATCGGCTGGTGGACATTCCGGAACCTTTAGCTTGATATCGTACCAACCAGGCTTGATGCCATAAGCATGCAAAACGCCCAAATCAATGACGGTTTCTTTTGGTATATGTACAAAAAGATCGGCAGCATTTAACGCGTTTGATAAAAACTCCGCCCAAGCGGGATCTTGCGCTATACCTTTCTTTCTGTTGAGTAATAGATACGTACAGCCCGGATCGAGCTCTACTTCATCGCTATCGCCGCGGTCGGCCATTACAGGCTTAGAAAGACTTGGATAAACCATTGATGAATAAGCCTCATCCACCACCCAAACTTCAACGCGATCAATTAACGGTCTGAAACCAAAATATCCGTTAAAAGCCGTTAACACGAGTTGTTTCTCGTCGTTCTTCTCGATGCGGTAAGGCCCTGTTCCAATCGGTCGAATATCATAGTCTTCACCACGTAAAGTGACCGGTAAAGTGACTTTAGCGACCGACTCCGTTAATGCGAGTGGAAAATACTTGTCTGGACGTGTGAGGAAAACATCTACAACACAATTTGCAGGTGAAGAGACATCTTTGATATGCGAAAACATGTTGAGAGGTTCGAGGGCAAGAAGTGTATCCACAACATGATTAGTTAACAGAGGTTCCCCGTTATGAAAACGAACACCTGGCCGCAAGAAGAACCGCCATTGATAGTCACTGATCTGCTGCCACGAGTGAGCAAGATCAGACTGGAGCTGATCGTTTTCATCCAAACGGGTTAAACCACTGAAGACTTGGCAGGCGATGTGTTGCTCTGAACGACGCATAGACTTTGTCGGATTAAGCATGGATAGCGGACGATAATAAGGCAAACGAATGACCTGTTCGCCCTCTTGATATTGCACACCCAAGTAGTTTTGAATGACTTGGGTGAGTTTCGCAGCATTGTGATCAAGCACTGACAGCGCCTGTCCAATTTTGCCTTCCTGTAAGTAGCGTCTCGCTAAGTTCTCGCTCACATCACAACGATTTTGCTTAAAGATAAGTTGAGATAACTTCCCTCGACCCGCTGCCGGTAACCATTCGACCCATCCTTCTTCCTCAAGCTTGTTGAGTACCATTCGGGCATTACGACGGGTACAACAGAGCACATCCGTGATGTCGTCTAACTGAACATCAGAATCTTTACCATCGAAGTATTCAAACAGGGTTTCAAATTGAACGCGAAGTCTTGGGCTGCTCATAAAGAGGAAAACTTATTCAAAGGACATTGAATTCAGTTTCCCTATTTTACGGCCTAAAAGCAATATTACTGGCACAATTTTATTATGGATTATTGAGTATGACATCCTAAGACGTTATTCAATCTGAAGGGCTAAGTGCTTTTACAGCATAGGATTACATCACATCGCAGCCAATTTCATTAGCGATCTCACGAAGCTGCTGTTCGTCGTCCAATTTTATCGACCATTTACACTCAGAGCCATTGGCTGAAATGACATTTGCCCCTTTTCCGATCAGTTGAATGGCATCAACTTGAGCTTGTAGCGTGACTCTATGTTCACCATCTAAACGAACAACCAGCTCATGTGCCGTTGCGATGACTTTTCCACTTTTAAACGTTATGACCATGGGATTCTCGGGCTACTTCTTTAAATACTAATAACTTCTTCTAAATACAAAAAACTGATGACTTTAAGTCTATTATCGCTTGTGTTTCTTTACAGCGATGGTTAACCGGCTGGTGCAAACTAAACGTTGACGTTCATCTGTGATATTGATCTGCCATACTTGTGTCGATACACCAAGGTGAATGGGCTCAGCAGTACCGATGACGTTGCCTTCGCGCATTGATCTTACGTGGTTAGCATTGATATCGAGTCCAACGCAATAGTAGCCTTCTGGAACGCAGAAATTTGCAGCCAATGAGCCAAGTGTTTCTGCGAGCACAACTGATGCGCCACCATGAAGCATGCCAAGTGGTTGATGCGTAAAATGACAAACCGGCATGGTTGCCACCAAGGAGTTATCGTTTACTTCGGTGTAAACAATGTTGAGGTGTTCAATTAAGGTATTTTTTGAGGTCGCGTTGAAGGTATCTAGGTCAACGGGCTTTTTCCAAATACTCATATAGGTTCCTTAATTATTGATCTTGTTATCGCGTGCATAGCTTTTTTCTATATTACCGCTGTTAGTTATCTTACAACCCTTAGCTATTACGCAAGTTGATGTTAACATGCATAAAAACCGAATACACAGAGGATATTGTATGACGTCATGGATGAAGTTTGCCTCGCTTCTCACACTTGCAGGCCTAACCGCATGTAGCGCTTCTCCGACAGGCAGAAACCAATTGCTGCTTTTTTCAGATAAAGACATGTCTCAGCTCGGAGCACAATCTTTTGAACAAATGAAGAAAGAACAACCCATCAGTAAAGATGCCAACACTAACGCTTATGTACAGTGCGTAGCGAACAGTATTACTCAACACATTCCTAAGCAAGGTTTTAGTGAATGGGAAGTGGTGGTTTTTGATAGCGACCAAGTGAATGCATTCGCCCTACCTGGCGGAAAAATCGGTGTATACACAGGCTTACTTAAGGTTGCAGTTAATCAGGACCAACTCGCGACGGTTATCGGTCACGAAGTGGCACACGTTCTAGCGGACCACAGTAATGAGCGCCTTTCTCAGTCTCAAATCGCTAATACTGGCTTATCTATTACTAACGTCGCGCTAGGTGCATCAGAGTACAAGCAGTATCAAGGTATGACGATGGCCGCGTTAGGTTTAGGCGTTCAATATGGCGTTATTCTGCCGTATGGGCGAACTCAAGAGTCTGAAGCCGATGTTGTTGGCTTAGAGTATATGGCTCAAGCTGGGTTCGATCCAAACCAAAGTGTCAACTTGTGGCAAAACATGGCGAAAGCATCAGGTGGAAATCAGCCGCCAGAATTGCTTTCTACGCACCCTTCCCACAGTACGCGTATTAAAGATCTTCAAGCAACGATAAAGACGCTTCCTCAATCGGGTTCACTAAGACCAAATTGCAAAGCGTAGTCTAAGTTAGAATCGCTTAGTTGGTGTATCTACAAAAATGCCCTATCCATATTGGTTAGGGCATTTTTAGTTTCTTGCTAACTAACAGTTCAAGTGCACTATGCAGCTAAATGAATCCAACAACAGAAACTCACTGGTCAAGTACCAAGAATTTGTAAAGGTAGGCTCAATAGCTGATCACCTGTCGATGCAAAATACCAGATAACACCGATCAAACTGCTCACTAAACCCACATACCAAACGAACGACACGACTTGACCGTATTTGTCTAACGGCAACAAATGACTGTGATGACGCCCTTTCCATTCGAACAGTATTTCAACACTGCCCATGATCAATAAGAAACCAAACAGGGTTAAATTCAATTGATAACTCAATACCACGCCAGCAACAGCTGCCGCGACACACAATACAATGCCAAGCACACTGTTCATCGAGAAACTGATACTTTTAAGAACATGACCGCCATCAAGAGGCAAAATCGGCAGTAGATTGAACAGGTTTAACAAGGCATTAAATACCGCAAGCCCAGCAAAGACCATCTCGCCAGTCGCCCAGTACAACACCATAAATATCAACGACAATATCAAGCCAAACAATGGCCCCATGATTGAGATAACCACATCTTGCCAGCGCGTATTAATCTTTTCATCGGATAACGCCAAACCACCAAGAAATGGTATCAAATAGATGCCTTTGGTCTTCATGCCAAAGTATTTCATCGCTCTGATATGACCGTACTCATGGAACATTAAACAGGCAATTAAGGCCAGAGCAAACTGAATTGAAAACAACCATGAGTAAGCCGCTAAACTCGCGGAAGCAAGAACGACCTTAATTAGCTTAGCGCTTTTCAGCGCTTTCATGCCAAGCGACACCAACCCAATTAAGCTAAAACGCCTCTCTGGTTTAGGAGCAACAACAGGGGTTTGTTGCTCGATATCTTTGGTATTTCGATTGCCTTCGGTAATAGTTTGGCCATTAACCGATGCTTTATACGTCATCTCAAACGGTTGCCACTGAACGGTCGACTCAACGTGACACTGCAACGTTTCTTCTCCAGCACGTAGTGCAAATTCGTGTGTTCGTGCGTCTTCTTGGTCTGTGGTCGCATCTAATTGAGATACCAGAGTGTTGTCCCAATACAACTGTTGCCACCCTGCCATTGACCCTTCTAATCGAAGTGGTTTACCAAGAAACTCTATCGCGAGTAATTCCAAACTTAAATTCCAATTTAATGACTTCTAACGAGTGTCGATATTATGCCGATTTAGCGATCGGCGGTAAACATAAACAAAGTTGTTACATATTGAGCTATTGAACACTATTTGTACCAATAGCTAACATAAACATTCTGGTCACACCTCCAACCACAAATAAACTATTGATTGTAATTATATTATTAGTGTTAAAGTGCCGCCCCTCGAAAATATAACCTCACAAAATAGCAACTATTTCTTTGACTTTACATAAAACATGAATTTAACATGCTGTTTACATTAGAGCTTCGACACCAACAATGCTCAGTGTGTTTTCAAACGATAATAATGAAATTCGATGCCCTAGGAGGGTCAAGGATGAAAACAATACAACGCTCTCTCGTTTCACTTTCTGTGCTATTTGCGTGCAATTCACTTGCGGCTGGCTTCCAAGTTGCTGAGCATTCTGCCTCAGGTCTTGGTCGCGCATTCTCAGGTGAAGGCGCTGTAGCCGATAACGCGAGTGTACTAGCGAGAAACCCCGCCGCAATGACCCTATTTGATACAGCCCAATTTTCAGGCGCGGTTTCTATCGTTGATCCAGAGGTGAATATTACTCAAAACAATGTTCCAGGTTCTGGCGGACAAAGCCAAGTTTCTAAAGACGTAGCGCCACTGCAAGTCGTGCCTGCTGCTTACTACATCAGCCCTATCAACGATAAATGGGCTTGGGGCATCGGTATGTTTTCTAACTACGGCGTTGCTACCGATTACCCTGATGATATTTATGCAGGTGATCTTGCAGGTGATACTTCACTTGTGTCTGTGAACCTGAACCCGAATGTCGCGTATCGAATTAACGACCAATTCAGTATTGGTGCTGGTGCAAACCTTGTTTACGCAGAGGCAGAACTTAATCGTCATCAGGGCTCTATTTCGAACATCACTGGCGATCCTGCTTCAACAAAACTGATTAGCATGACAGGAGAAACCTTTGCGTTTGGTTGGAACGTTGGCGCGTTATATGAACTGAATGAAAACAATCGATTCTCTATCGCTTATCGCTCAGAGGTTGACCTAGATTTTGATGATGGCGACTTCAGCGATTACACGGGTAGCATCGTACAAGGTAGTGCGACGACCACAACAGGTCGTCTAAAAATCACATTACCTTCGATCATTGAGATTTCAGCTTTCCACCAACTGACCGATCAATGGGCTATCCATTACGGCTGGCAACAAACTGGGTGGAGTAGTTTTAAAGAGCTGAAAGCGACAAGCTCAGATTGCGCAAATGGTGAGTGTTTTAAAAAGACCGAAGATTACGACGACAATAACCGTTACTCACTTGGTGCTACTTACCAATTGAACCAAGCATGGACATTAAGAGCAGGTCTTGCTTATGACGAGCAAGCAGGCGAAGCGACGTTGAGCATTCCTGATAGCGACCGTTTCTGGTACAGCGCAGGTTTAACTTACCAATACAGCCCTAACCTATCTATTGATGCCGGTTTCGCTCTTGTTCAAAGTAAAGAAGGTGATTTCACTGAAACCAATGAACTTGGTCAGGAACTTGAATTCTCTGGTGATGCAGTCGCTTACCTATCTGCAATTCAAATGAACTACACCTTCAACTAAACGGAATTAAAACATGAAAAAGTTATTTAATGTTTCGCTGCTTGCGTCAGCTATGTTTCTTGCTGGTTGTGGTGATGACACATCTAGCTCGGGTGCTTCAACAACGATTCAATATGAGCAATATATTCAAGATTCACTTGCACAAGCAACGAGTATCAAGTTTCAACTAACCGGTGCTGATATTGCAGTTCCTCTTCCTAGTTTCGCATTAATGGATGCGACCGATGGGACTCTTGGTTTACCGACTGGCGGTGACGACTCATTGACCAACCCTATTGCCGCAATGAACACAATGGATGGTTGGTCAACTTCAATGCCAATCATCATGGACTTTGAAGGTACTGGCTTAGCTGACGGCGTAGCTAGTGGTGGGGTTTACCTATTAAAGCTTAGTGGTTCGCTGACTTCAGACACAGCACCAACTGTTACTGGCGTATTGACACAAGGCACTCATTTTAATGTTGTGTCTAGTGCTTCAACCGACACATTCACGATAGTTTTCAATGATTCACTCGATGCTTCGAGCGAATACGTGTTGGCGCTATCAAATGAACTCACGGATGTTAATGGTGATCCTGTTGGCATGTCGGCAAGTTATGCTGCACTGAAATCTAGTGCGGTAACGTACACCGAAGGTAGCCTAGCTCAAGCACAACAAGTAACTCAAGGTGTTGAAAAGATCTTTGCTGGAGCGACTGCAGCTGGTGCGATCAATCTTGATACTGAAAACATCATTTATTCGACGTGGTTTACAACTGAGTCTGTCGGTGATTCCCTTTTCGCTACCAAAGCGGCAACGGCAACAGGATTGGCTACAGCAAACCTCAATAGCGTTTGGACAGGTAGCGCAAACCCTAACTCTGTTGACCTGTCGACAGCTTATGCGATGCAGTTTGGTGCTACGGAGTTGTTCACAACAGCGCTAGCAAACGATACTGACTTTGATAAGTATGTTGCCGGCAGCGACGCGACAACTATCGCAACCTTGAAAGGCGCGATTAATGGCTTGTATGGCGCGACAGACAACGTAGATGTGACTCAAGGTTTTGTTCAATTACCTTATTATCTAGAAACAAGTGCTACTGAATGGAACTCACAGCCATTCGAATCGGGTATGCCTAGCTTAGCAAAAGTTTCAAGTGCTTTAAGTGATGCTAACGAGCAAGCTAACATGGCTGCTCAATTAGTTGCTGCAGGTATCGATACTAGTGTATTAGCGACTGACCAAACAGAACAGCTCAAACTGGTTGGCCTAAACCTTACTCTAGTAGATGGCTCACCGCTTGATAGCGAAAGAGTTATCACGAAATACTCTCCAGTTCCTCAGGTAAAATCATTAGAATCTGTAGAGTTTTTGTTATTTACACCTAATGGTGCAGATCCTACTGATGTGGTTATTTACCAACACGGTATAACCTCTGCTAAAGAAAATGCTTATGCGTTCGCTTACAACTTAGCGAGAGCTGGCGTTGCTGTTATCGCAATTGACTTACCAATACATGGTACGCGCAGTCTAGATGATACCCGTTCAGCAAATGCAGATGTGTTGGCTTATTTGAATCTCGCTAACCTGCCAGTAGCTCGCGACAACGTTCGTCAAAGTGCGTTAGACGTAATGGGCTTAAGAGCTTCGTTAACCGCTTCTTTGCAAGCAGGTTTACTTGCTAGGTCACCTTTGAAGGGATTTAACATCGCGACAGGCTCACAAGTTAAGTTTCTAGGTCATTCGTTAGGTGGAATTGTTGGAACAACTGCAGTTGCATCCTCTAACCGCACGTTAGGTAGTGCAACTGCCGATTCTTTATATAGCTTCAGTGCTGCAGCTATTGAAAACTCTGGCGGACAAATATCTAACCTTTTGTTGGGTTCACCATTCTTTGGCCCACAAATTAAGCATAACGTTGCACTAGGTGCTTCTACTGAATACGCAAGTTTCGCTAGTGCTAACTGTACAGGGTTAACAGATCAAGTTTGTTACAACACGTTTGAAAGTAATGCAACTGCGGCACAAAAAGCAACCATGACCGCAGCATTCCAACAGTTCGCTTATGCGGCACAAACCGTGTTAGACACTATTGATCCATACACTAATGCTGATTACTTGCTAACAGCTTCTACTCAGATGCCTATTTATATGGGGCAAGCACAAGACGACCAAACAGTGCCAAATACTGTTGCAGATGCACCTTTTGCTGGTACAACACCGCTTGCTACGAAACTTGGCTTAACTGTGGTAGATGCGAGCAATACAACACCAAACGGCACTAAAGATTTTGTTAAGTTTAGTGATGTGGCATCGCATAGTACATTTGTTGCTCCGCAAGATGACACTACGCCTCTACCATTAGATTTAAACCATCACGTTAGCATGCAGACACAAGCTGTCGACTTCTTAATAGATAACGCTTTAACTGCAGCGTCTATTACCGGTTCTGTATTGGAATAGTAACGAACTCTAAATGAAACCAAATGCCAGCCTAACCGCTGGCATTTTTGTATCTGTCGTTCGAACAAGTCCCCTAGTTAACCGTTTGCATAAAACTTTAAAACACAAATGGTTGATCTCGGCTAAAATTAATCAAGACAGAATACCGTACGACCTCTTTCTTTATTGTAAATAAAGTGGATAATAGCCCCGTAATTTAATACCTAATAAATGTGAGTCCATTATGTCTTCTGAAGCTACTATGCTAGAACGCTGCCAATCTAAATGTGAACTATGTGGTTCTGATTCTTCTCTTACTGCATACGCAGTGCCGCCACACAGCCACGTAACAGTGGATCACGGCATCATGGTATGTGACAAATGTCTTGGTGAGATTGACGATCCTAAAGATATCAACCACTGGCGTTGTCTTACTGACAGTATGTGGAGCCAGGAAGCGCCAGTTCAAGTAACGGCATGGCGTCAACTTACTCGTCTGAACACAGAAAGCTGGGCTCAAGACGCGCTAGACATGATGTACCTTGAAGAAGAAACGTCAGTTTGGGCACAAATCGGTATGTCTGCTGATGACAAACCTCTTGACGTGAACGGCGTTGAACTTAAGAAAGGTGACGACGTAACAGTAATCAAAGACCTGCCAATCAAAGGTACTAACCAAGTGATTAAGCAAGGTACTGTTATCCGTGGTATCAGCGTTGGTGACGATCCTAAGCTTGTTTCTGGTAAAACAAACGGCGGTCAATCAATGTACGTAATCGCTGAGTTCTGCCGTAAGAAGTAATTCTTCTTTTAGCTGAACAAAATCTAAAAAGGCGCTAATGAATAATTAGCGCCTTTTTAATATCTCAAATTTTCACGACTTAACACTATCTATAAGTTGCTCACGGTACTCTTTAATGACAGACACCAAAGAGCCTTTAATACCACTGACTTGTTTTGAGTGCGGGCACCACAACGCGAATCCAAACTTGAACCCTTCCACCATTTGCGCAGAGTGAATGGGCTCTATTGAATGTTTTGAAAATTCAGAGTCGGTAAAAAAAGCCTTAGGAAGAAGTGCCCACCCAAAACCCTCTTCAAGCATTTTGATCATTAACGAAAGCTGATCGATCTCTTCATAGTCAGAGCTTACGATAATCTTTTCAGACATCCCTTCATCAATCAGAGACTTCAATACGAACTGTTTAGAGTTCCTTAGTGCCACTAATACTTCGTCTTTATCGATATGTGAGAGTTCTCCCCCTTTCTGTCCGAACGGATAGAACTCAAAATGACCAAGGAAAGTAGAATCAAAACTGTGCATCGCTCGGCTATTGTGGGCATTAACAAGTCCAAAGTGATATTCCCCGCTTTGTATCCCTTGTTTGATTTCGTTCTTATTCCTAACCAGAAAGTTCACTCGCATCATTGGGAAATCGTGCTTGAGTCGTTTACGTATATCGACCAACACACGTTGAGGAACGAAACTAGAATACGCGATTGTTATTTTCTCTAACCCACCATAAGAAAGGCTCAACGCCACCTTATCAAAAGTACGTGCTTGCTCAATCGTCTGTTTTGCGTAGTGATAAAGGAGGTGCCCGTCCTCTGTTGGTTCAACAGAGCGCCCGACTCTTTCAAAAAGATTCACCGCCAGATGATCTTCCAAGTTTGTAATCACCTGACCCACGGTCGTTCTGTGTTTATTGAGCTTTATCGCGGCTTTACTGAACGAAAGCTGTTCATAGACAGTCACAAACGCGAGAAGTTGTTCAATACTGAAGTTCATTTTGATGTGCTTACTTTCTTAGTCATGCATATGAGGTAGAAAAATATCTACTGCATCAGAATAATAATGATAAAAAGACGGAGCTAAATAGCTAATGATTTGTGCCTTTTGCTAACTCTTCTTCCTAGTATATACCTAAACCTGTCTGTATTTGATGGATCTGATCCTCTATATACGATTATTAACATCACCGCATTTCCTTTATCGTTACCTTCTTAAAACGATAGAGACAGACCCATGAACACAATGCCACATGAACTCGTGTGGGGTGAGATCTACTTCCCTCCTTTGCTATTGGTTATCGCGTTAGCTTATGTATTGACGATATTGACTGGCTCAATCGCGACAAAACTTGGGCTATATAAATATGTCGCTTTTCCTGCAATTGCCGAATTAAGCCTAATCGTGATTTTCGTCGGCGTTATCGGTCAATTCATTACCATCTTCTGAGGCATTCACCTTGATTAAACGTTATCTCATCACGCTACTACTGGTCGTTGCCGCAAGCTCTGTGGTTTATAGCTATTACCAATCTTATTCGAGTAATCCCTGGACTAGAGATGGTCAGGTTAGCGCATACATTGTTTCAATTACTCCCCGAGTTACAGGGCAAGTGACTAAAGTCCATATTGAGGACAACTCACAGGTGGCTAAAGGTGACTTGCTGTTTGAGATCGATCCAAGCATTTATCAAGCGGCCTACAATAAAGCGTTAGCGACACAGATACAGGCTCGCGCGCTCTTAGCAAAAGCTAAAAACGAAGAGCAACGCGCGTTGAACTTAGAAAAGAGAACGCCCGGCGCTATGCCAGTGCTGACATTGAATAACCTGAATAACGCGGTTGAGACAAATGCAGCTAACGTTGCACTAGCAAAAGCCAACGTTGAAGAAGCGCATTTAAATCTTGAATACACAAAAGTGTACGCGCCAACCAACGGTTACATCACGAACTTAAACCTACGAGAAGGCTCTCAAGTCGTCGCCAATACACCGGTAGTTGCATTGATCGATGAAGACAGTTTCTGGATCGAAGGTTATTTCAAAGAAACTGATCTGGTGAATGTTGGCCCTCACGACAAAGCGCTTGTCACTCTTATGATGCACAACAATATTCAATTGGAAGGCCATATCAAAAGCATTGGCTTTGGTATTGCAACACAAGACGGCAGCACAGGTAATGACCTTCTTCCTAACGTGAACCCAAACTTTCAATGGATTCGTCTTGCTCAACGTATACCAGTCAAAGTAGAGCTTGATAACGTGCCTGAAGACCTACAACTTCGTGTTGGCATGACAGCTTCACTCAAAATAATCAAATAGTTGGATGGCTTTTATGTTCAGTGCATCAACCAAAGAAGCCATTAAAGCGGCTCTCGCTATTGTTATCTCTATCTGTGTTGCGTTGTGGTTTCAATGGGAGAAACCTTATTGGGCGGCAATTGCGGTTGCGGTCATGGCACTGAACGAGAGCTTTGCTCATTCAATCAACAAAGGTCATAACCGATTAATGGGCACCTTATTAGGGACTGGTTATGCCTTTTTCTTGATTGCGATGTTTTCGCAAGACCGCTTTCTATTTCTGATGTTTTTCACCTTATTTCTCGGTACATGCATCTTCATGTCGAGTGATGAAAAATACGGTTATGTCTTTTCAATAGGCTTTGCGGTTTGCTCCATCATCTCTTGTATGGGTGGATTCGATAACCAAATTACATTCTATTTTGCAGTGCTTCGAATACAAGAAACTCTATTAGGTGTTATCACCTTCTCGATTGTTTATCGTCTGATCTGGCCTGTAAACACTGAGCAGAACTTTGTACAACGATTTGAAACAAGCAGAGAAACGCTGATAACAGCAATGAGCGATACCAACAACCTTGATATAGAAGCCTTAGAGTCCAATACCGCTAATATTGAAAAGCTCTATCAACTGTTGGATTTGCCGCTCGCTGGGAGTTATCACCTAAAAGAAAATATTCACGCATGGCGTTTACGAATCAACGAAATGGCGCATATTCAAGAGCGTCTGCTTGAACTCGCCTCGGGTGAACGGACTCAAGCTATTGATTGGGTCGCTCTCACCCAAAAGATGGAAAAACTCGAATTAATGGCGCCAAACACATCATTAATTGATGATGTGCCATTTGTGATGAGTGAGAAGAAAAACGTTTCTTGGCACCACGAGCACCGTACGTTTGTTCAACACCTTAATGAAGATGGGAGAAAAGTCTTACAAGGTGTCTCGATGTTCGTCACGTCGTTATTGGTTTGGATATACCTGCCTGTACCGGGTGGTTTTGTTTTCCCGATGATTGCTGGCATATTTTCTTCAATGCTTCCAACTATGCCGCCAAGTGTTATTAAGGATGCGTTTTTTGGTGTCATTGGAACGGGCACGGTTATCTTGCTGCAATATATCTTTATCATGCCGATGATGACTGAATTGTGGCAATTGGCGTTGTTCTATTTCATCAACAGCATAGTGATATGGAAAGTGTTTGCGACACCTAAACTTATGATGCATCGAATACTTGGTATAAACCTGCTAGTCGTACTGACATCTGGCGCGCTTAATCTAACACCGGTTTATCAGATTCAAACACCATTGCTAATGTTAACCACACTGCTCATCATTTTGATGATAGGAAAATTATTCACAGACCTATTTAGAGTCAAAAGTATCGCTTAGTCTCGTTACGCGGAATCGCTTAACTTGAGATAAGAAAAACAAAAAAGGCGCAATTAAGCGCCTTTTGAATGTCTATTGCTTACTGACTCAATATCAGTTATTTCTCAACCAAACATCTTGGTTTTTAGGTGCTTTCTTCTTTTTCTTCTTGCCTGTGCCAGCCGGTGGCGCAACGGGTTTTAGTGCAGCAACAAGTTCAGCGGTTGCCTCTTCATCCACTTCAAAACCTTCAATTTGCTCACGCTCAAGACGGATTTTGTTCTTCTTCTCAATGATTGTGAAGTGATGGTAATCTTCGTGGTCGATCAAAGATAGCGCTAGACCAACCTCACCCGCACGACCACTTCGGCCAATACGATGCATGTAGTCTGATGGGCTACGCGGTAGGTCAAAGTTGATTACTACTGGTAGCTTTTCGATATCCAGACCGCGTGCTGCGATGTCTGTCGCGATAAGAACGTCAATCTCGCCAGATTTGAAATCTTCAAGAATACGAGTACGTGAACCCTGCCCTTTATCGCCGTGGAATACTTCTGCGATGATACCGCGCTTGTAAAGCTTGTCTGCAAGGTGCTCACAGCTGTTCTTCGCGTTTACGAAGATCAGTGCTTGGCGCCATTCGTGCTGTTGAATCAGGTGTGCTAACATAGCTGTCTTACGGCCTTTTTCGACTTCAAATACACGTTGAACCAGTGTGCTTGCATTAGCACTTTGAAGTTGGACTTCAATTGGGTCGTTCAGTAATTCGTGAGTCAACGTTTTAACTTGCTCAGGGAAAGTCGCAGAGAACAACAGAGTTTGCTTCTTGCTTGGCAGCAGCTTCAAGATCGCGTCGAGCTCTTCTGTAAAGCCAAGGCTCAACATACGGTCTGCTTCATCAAGCACTAACGTTTTTACTTTATCGAGTTTGATAGCGTTGCTTGAGATTAGATCAAGCAAACGACCCGGTGTTGCCACCAAGATATCTGTACCGCCACGTAGCGCTTGCATCTGAGTGTTCACCGATACACCACCGAATACACAAACAGTTTTGATTGCACCGTTGAAATGTACTGCGTAAGACTTAACGCTATCGGCAACTTGCTTAGCAAGCTCACGTGTAGGAACTAAGATAAGACCAGAAACATAGTTACCTTTGCCCGAACGACGGTCTAAAGGTGCATCTTCATGGATCTTTTGTAACAGTGGAAGTGCAAATGCTGCAGTTTTACCTGAACCTGTATTTGCGCCTGCAATTAGGTCGCGTCCTGCTAACACACTTGGAATAACTTGCGCTTGGATAGGCGTTGGCTGTTGGTATTCAAGCTCGGTAAGACGAGCCATCAAAGGAGAGATCAAGCCAAGATCAGAGAAGTTGGTTGGTGTTGTGGTGTTAGTCATTAATTGCAGGAACTCAAAGCTAAAATAATAGCGCGCTATATTAACGTATTTCAGCAGTATTACGTAACTAAATCGCCCCTTTCTCTCGTGTTTTAGCAATTAGCCCCAGTACAACACATCCAGTATCAAGTTATCGCAAATTTAGTTAAGCCAACCCGCTACCGTTTGCTCTGGCGTGTACGAGTTGAGCTCAGTTAACCACACGGCTACAGCATCTGGCGTGGCGACTAACGGGGAGAAGTCGATATTGAATTGCCAATCAGACTCACCACGTTGATAGCCGTCGTAAACCACGACAAAATCGTGCTCAAGTTTCTTACCTCTGTTCTCGCCCCCTTTAACGCTGGTGACTTCGTTCATCGCCAACAAGGCAATATGAGCGACATAATCCCCTTTGCCTTCGTAACTCACGCTGAACGTATCGCCTTTATGGTTCACTGTTAATTTGGGATTAGTTTGTTGTTGGAGCGAAGGCAACGTTCTGTCTAGCCAATTAAAGTAACCACGCCACTCTTTTCCATCGACAACGAAGCCCGGTGTATAGACGCCACTTGTTACCCCATAAGCTTTGTACAAACGTTGCTTCTGACTGAATGCCTTGCTGGCGAACTTATCGCCCCAACCTAGGTAATCCCAATAATCGACGTGATAGGCAAGCGGAATGACTTGTGTCCACAATTTTGGATGGTCTTCAAAAGTACTGAGGTAAGCATCAGCAGGCGGACAACTCGAACAACCTTCAGAGGTGAACAGTTCGATAACCTGTGCAGGTTGCCCTTCGTTACTCCATGTTTGTGCATTCGACACTGAAGAATAGAAGCCGATCGGTAAGGTAAATAAGCAAAGTTTAATCAATGATGAATTGCGTTTGGCGTGTGACATACCGAGATCCTTGTACAAAGCGAATTGATTGGCGCTCAAATACAGACCGTTATGCCTAGGTTTTTCTTTCAGGTGCTTAGTTTGCGAAGAGATAGAGTTTATTTCAGATACAAAAACGCCAGCTAAGAAGCTGGCGTTTTTAAAATTCTGTCTTTCTTTTATTCTATGCGTTTACGCTGAGATTAACGGTTGATACCGATATCGCGTTGCATGTGACCTGATAGGTCGCTTGCGTAGTAACTACGTGGAGAGTTGTCTACGAAAAGAATATCGAAAATGTGTGCAATCAATCCTTTGAAGTTAACCGAGTAGGTCTTCTTATCCATAGAGTTAGGAACAGCGATAGTATTCATTTGTACTGCTTGAGCCATGATTGCCTCTCTATAAATTTATTAATGTGTTTCGTTCTGATGACAAGAATAATAAGTGATCTTTTGCAGGTTAAAAAATGACTAAAATTAGATTTTGGAATTAGTTTTTCTAATAAAACAAACCATTAACAACACCACAAAATAGATATGCATACTATATGAGTATAAATTCAATATAGTGTTTAAATCATGCATTTAGTACAAATACCCCGCAAAAAAAAGTGGTCAATGTCACAGAAAATTTACATAAATAAATTTTCCACTTCATCAGCCACGTGTTCATTATCAACTTTTCGATAAGTTATATTTGTTTTTAATTTACTTGTTCAATGCCTGGCTTCTTCGCATAAACCGACGCTATAACCGCAATCGTCATAGTAGAAATCAGCACAGCGAGCGACCAATACGTTGGGATAGCCCACTCACTGTCAACCAATAGCATTTTCACACCGATGAACACCATGATGAATGCCAGTGCCGGTTTCAAGTAGATGAACTTGTCCATCATACCTTGCAGTACAAAATACAACGAACGAAGGCCAAGTAACGCAAATACGTTTGCCGCTAATACCAAGAACGGTTCTTGTGTTACCGCAAAGATCGCAGGGATAGAGTCCAATGCAAACATCACGTCCATGACTGCAATCGCACCGATTACCAACATCATTGGAGTGAATGCCCATTTAGCACCCTGTTTAACCATTAATGCAGGGCCATGGAAATCCTCTGTTACCGGCATCACTTTACGAAGTAGCTTTTCAGGCAGTGTATTCACACTCTCCTCTTCGCCCTTGTCTAAAGCCAGCTTAATACCTGTACCAATCAAGAACGCAGCGAACACGTAAAGTACCCAGTGGTATTCAGCCAATAGTTGTGCGCCTAGTGCGATCATAATTGCACGAAGCACCAATGCACCAATTACACCCCAAAGAAGCGCACGAGGTCTTAAATGCTCAGGAACTTGGTATTGAGCAAAGATCATCGCAAAAACAAACAAGTTGTCTACGCTAAGGGATTTTTCTAACAAGTAACCCGTAATGAATGACACTGTTGCTTTTTGCGCTGTGTAGTCACTGTTCGGCGCATAAATGTCCCAAAACAGATAAATAGAGCCAGCAAACAAAAACGCGAGTACAAACCAGAAAACACTCCAGATTGCCGCTTTCTTAATAGTAACGTTGCCGCCACGAGTCTGATAGATATCAATAGAGACGAGAATAACCGTCAGCAGGAAAAAGCCCGCATAAGTCGTCATGATTGGCGATGAAAAAAAGGATTCACTATTTGTAGATAATAGAGATTGAGTTGAGTTCATTATTCCTCCGGGCGGAAGAACTGTATAAGACCTTCCGCAAACAAAGCATATCAAGCTCCATTACGGATCTTGACTGTGATTGCGTTGGTCTCGTTGAAGTGAAATATGGGATTTCACCTTTACATACCGGATAGACTCTTGGCCTAACGAGATGACGATATGTAAACTTGCGCTAACTACTCCCCAAACGCGTGGATAATAATCCTCTGATTGTGTTTCGTCTATATAAATTTGCACGGAAAAAGCAAAAAAGGAGCAATCTGCTCCTTTTTTATTTCTTCCACTTTCGCTTGGTATAGCGTGTATTGATAATAGGAATACTGCGACTGTTCAAAAGCTAGTCTTATCCAGAATGCAACACCATTATAAACCTGTAGTCGGCACCAAATACACTAACGCTGACCAAACAGATACCCAACCTACAACAGCTACCGCATCTAACCAATCTTTCTTATCCATGCAAATCTCCACAAGAAGGGACCTGCAGAGATAAAGCATAAACGATGCCAATTTTATAAATAAGCCAAGGTAATGATGCTAAGTATCTGTATCACCTGTGGTTATCTGAAACAATCCATGCAATTCAACGGTTCATTGTGTTGAAGCGACTCTGGGTGGTCTTGTAAAAACGCAATGAAGCAGTCTGCCATGGAGTCAGTAGTTACCGTGCCATCGCCTATCATATCCAACACCGCGTTATAGCCCTCTTTCCCTTTCATGGTGTAGGCTGATGATGCTCCGCGATAAACACGTTCACGCGAAACAGATTGCCAACCGGCGTCTTCAGAGTGGATTTCAAGATTGTGAATTCTGTGCCCTAGAGGTGCTTCTTTGTGGTAACAGAACCTTAGGTTATGTGTGTAAGGGAAGCTACCCGACCCCGTACCTACCACACCGTTATCCAATGCGTTATTGATTGCGCCTTCCAGCATGCCAGCGATCGTTTCACCTCTGACTTCATACACACCAATAGGTACGGCAAACGGTAGTAGTTTTCCGGCAATATCGGCAACCGAAACATCGCCGCTATTCAGTGAGTTTCTCACTCCACCAGAGTTGTGGATGGCAAATTCTACCGCGTGTCCTTTCTTGTTCATCAGATAATGGAACGACTGGGCAACCAACGGCGCAAGTTGGCTTGGCCCTTGTTCATCTGGGATACGAACATGGCGAAGTTTACTGTCAGCATGAGCAATCACTTGCTGCTGAAGCTTACGAACTCGCGGCTGGTATTTATCCGTCAGAATGCTATGCAATTCAGGATCTTTCTTACATACAGCGATATTCGGGTGGTTGTTCAAAAACTCACACGCCATATCATGTGCGTCGTCTTGCCCTACTTCACTCAGTTTCGCGTCTATAAAGAGTCGACGACCTAATAACAGTTCGTTCTTACCATTGAAGTGCGTCACTTTACCTTGAGAATCGAACTCAATTTCGCAGTGTCCTAGGCTCATGGCGTGGAAACCCGCTTGCACAACATAGGTATCGCCAATTTTCACACCGTATTCATCATCTTTAACTAAGCCGATATCAGAGAAATCACCTTGTAAGCGATGACTATGACCACCAACGATGACGCCAATACCTGTTACGTTAGCTGCTAACTCTAAATCAGCTTCGTAACCAAGATGGCTAAGTAACACAATCTTGTTGATGCCTGCTTGATGAATTTGCTCAATGGTCGCTTTTGCCGTTTCCAAAGCATTTTCAAACGGTGTATCGGTATCTGGGTTAGCGATGCCTGCCATCTTGTCGATGCTTAAGCCGAATATTGCGACCTTCTCGCCGTCAAATTCTTTCGTTATAAAAGAAGCACTTCGTGTTTCAGGCAGATAAGGCTTAACAATGTCGTTGTCCGCTAGCGTATGAGTTTTATTGATATCCTCATTCGATAGATTCCAGTTACCGGCCAACAGTGGGAATTTGATTCTTTTCGCGAAAATCGCAACGGGCTCATTACCCATGTCTAACTCGTGATTACCGAGCGTCATGGCATCTATATTGAGGGCATTCAACAAATCGGCGTTGGCTTTTCCTTTGAATAAAGAAAAGTACAAAGTGCCCTGGAAGCAGTCGCCAGCGTGTAGGAACAAAGTTCCAACCTTCTGGCGCTGGGCATCTTGTTCTATTTGTTTAAAGCGTGCTGAAATTCGAGCAAAGCCACCAGCACTGACATAAGGTTCAATGATGTGGTTGTTCATTTTAAGTGATAGCTGTAACGAGGTTGGTTCAAAGTATGAGTGGGTGTCGTTGATGTGTGCCAACACTATTTTTGTCGGCTTATTCTTTTTAGTCATATTTTCTTCTCTCTTAGTCCCTTCATACTAGGTCGAGAATCATGACAGAATCGTGAATTTTATGAAACTGCACTGCAAAAAAATACTCGAGATAGATCAAAAATCTCATTTTGCACCGTATTAATAAACAACGGGTTTTGTGACAGGTGAGCATACCGGATTTGGTTTTTTCGATTATGATTAAAGATATCTGTTAGCTTTCAAATAATTAGCAGAGCCTTTCGTTAGGAGTAAGCCTATGCAACTAGAAAGAATCGAGATTTCTGGCTTTCGAGGTATCAAGCGCATGTCACTCGCGTTTGACGAGCTAACCACGCTTATTGGTGAAAATACTTGGGGTAAGTCTTCATTATTGGATGCCCTTTCCGTCGTTCTGCCCTCAGACGGTGTGCCATATCACTTTGAAATGACCGATTTTCATGTCGATTACTCTGTTTCACATCCACAGTCTCAACATCTTCAAATTGTTCTCGCCTTAAAAGCTAACGATAAGAGCGAACTTAACGCAGGTCGTTATCGCAAACTCAAACCTATTTGGGTCCAGGATGAGTTTGGTGTATTTCGCATCTACTATCGAATCAGCGCGACGCTAGAACAGTATGAAACAACCACACACTATGCATTTCTTGGTTTGGATGGTAATCCGCTCAAGCTTCATCATTCTGAAAAGCTCGCTCAAGAATTAATGACCTTACATCCTGTCATCCGTTTGCGTGACGCAAGGCACTTTGATCGTCCCTTCAACGGCAAGTCTCTTAACCACAATGCTCACCTTCCTAGCAATGGTCACGCGAATAATGCCAATTCAAACGGGAACGGGAATCATCAAGCGAGCAATGGCAATAGCACAAATGGAAACGGCGCTAATAATGGCAATGGACGTCAGGCAAGAATAGAAAAGCGAATCGACAACACCTGCCGTCGTCTAATGGCGATACCCGGTCATGTTAATAAAGGTGAAATGCGCAGTAGCCTAGAGTCGATGCAAAGTTTGATTGAACACTATTTTTCTTTTAAAAGTACTTCTCGTCGTAACCCTAGAAAACAGCGAGACGGATTGCTTTATTCGGCGGGTGCCAATGATCAGAGTATTCATCAACTTGTTGAAGAAACCAAAAACAAACAGACTCGTTTATTATTCATGGGGTTACTCAACGCTTATCTACAAGCTAAAGGGCCAAACGACTTAAGACGATGTGCTCGCCCACTTTTGATCCTTGAAGATCCAGAAGGTCGATTGCACCCAACGCACTTGGCAAGGGCTTGGAGTTTAATGCAGAAGTTGCCCATGCAGAAAATACTCACTACCAACAGTGGCGATCTACTTGCTGCTGTCCCACTTCAATCAATTCGTCGCTTAGTTCGTCAGTCCGACAAAACCCTCGCCAACCAACTCAACATGAATCACTTCAGTAAGGATGAACTTCGTCGAATTGGTTTTCATATCCGTTTCCACCGCTCAGGGGCACTGTTTGCTCGCTGTTGGCTATTAGTAGAAGGTGAAACCGAGGTTTGGTTGTTCAATGAACTGGCCAACCAATGTGGCTATAACCTAGCCGCGGAAGGGGTGCAGATAATTGAGTTCGCTCAATCGGGACTTAAGGCGCTGATTAAGGTTGCACAAGAGTTTGGCATTGATTGGCATGTTGTGACTGACGGCGATGCCGCTGGTAAAAAGTATGCCGCGACAGTGCTATCGAAACTCGGTAATGATCAGGAAAGACATCGACTCACCGAACTGCCTGATAAGGATATCGAGCATTACTTATATATGAACGGGTTTGAGAGCTTTTTCCGTGACATGGTTAAGATTCCATACGATCACCCTATCCCTCCGAAGAAAGTGGTCGCCAAAGTATTGAAGAAACACGCAAAGCCCGACCTTGCACTCGCCATTGTTTCTCATTGCGAGAATCAAGGACAAGAATGCATTCCGCTTTTATTAAGGTGGACATTAAAACGCGTGATCACCATGGCGAACGGAAATACCTAAGCATAATTTTTTATAGATGCTATCAGTTGCTCTACTGATGAAATCTTTAGTTTATTATCTTAACCAAAACCAAAAAAGGCACACCAGATGGTGTGCCTGTATAAATCGATATACAAATTAATTGGGGGTTATCTTGCAAGAGTTCACAGTAACTAGAGCATCATTGCTTAACGTATTCGTTACGCCTTTGCTTGCTTAGCGTGTTGTTCAACAACTTCCGAAGATTGAGTCGATTTCTCGTGAAGCCATAGCCCCGTTGCTTTCATCAAGTATCCAAATACACCACCAAGCAGTAAAGATGGTACTACAAGTTGCCAATCGCCACCTGCAGCAAACGTCGCACAGCAACCAATAAAGGTTCCGGGGATATAACCGAGCCACACTTGTTTTGCTTGAATACACATAAAGAAAGCCACAATAGCAGTAATCATGTAGCCTAAAATCTCTAACCCTGCGAAGGTTGAGCTTTCGATAATCACCATTGCCCAGAATACGCCTGTCATGTTGGTCAATAAGCTTCCTGCTAGTCCTTTAACACCGCCTGTTGGCGAAGCAAAGTAACTTGTGCAACCTAAGAAACCTGCCCATGACAATAAGCCAAAAGAGATAGCTATCCATCCCCATAGACCTGACAAAATACCTGTTGTTAATGAAATCGCGACTAATGTACTCATACTATTTCTAAAGCCTAATTACGTAATTGAACGCAATCGGATTTAGCCTCACTTAAAATCAAGTAAGCATACTATGGTAAGAACGCCTTCATTTAGACGATCTTGATCACATTAATAATGTACGCGAATGTGCATTTATCACCAGATAGAGACCGGAATCGCTTATTCAACACAATCGGTTATCAGCATTCTATCAATTTATCGTTACAGAACTGACGGTTTGCCTTTCATCATTCGCTTACCTTCTCGCTTAATACACTCAGCAAGTGGGTTCTCTGCCATGTCGGCACGCCAAATGAATGAAAGCGTACGCTCCATTTCAAGCTCAGGAACATTCAACGTCACCAGTTGCCCTGATTCAACAAACTGTTCGACATCTAGATAAGGTAAACACGTTAAATATGGGCCGTTTGCAACCAAACTTCTTAAAACAGGAACGTGTTCATACTCTCGCCAAACATCGAGATCACCAATTAAATGGTGAATAGAGCTATCAAAAACTTTGCGAGTACCCGAGCCGTGTTCGCGTAATACCCACTTCGCTTGCTCTAACTGTGCCAAACTCACTCGTTCACGCTTCGCAAACGGGTGATGAGCCGAAGCAACCACCGTTAAATGGTCAGTACACCATACTTCTTGGTGAACTCGATTGTCATCACAACGACCTTCGATAACGCCCAGATCGTATTGATAATCCAATACACCATCAATGACAGCATCGGTACTTTGCACGCCGAGCGAGATTCGCATCTCAGGAAAGTCGTTATCAATAATACTGATGAGATCCGGAACGAGGTGTTCCGCTGGAGTTTGGCTAGCACCTAATTTGAGTTCGCCACTCAACAAATGCTGCTCATAGAAACCCATCTCAATTTGCTGTGCGTCTTGCAGTAAACGCTTCGCTTTTGGTCTTAACCACATGCCCCAATGAGTCAGGGCCATTTGCTTTCCCTGCCTTTCAAACAAAGGTCTGCCGAGCATTTTTTCCAACTGTGCAAGAGACATACTTGTCGCCGACTGAGTCAACGCCAATTTGTCTGCTGCCAGACTAACGCTCCCGGAGTCTGCTACTGCATCAAATACCGCGAGTTGCTTTAATGAATAACGCAAAATTCATCCTTAATGCTTTTAATTATTTGTGTCCTGATGCTCATTTTTTATTAAGCCGATGAGCAATCAATTTCATTCTACGCGTAACCAAATCTATATCAATAAATTTGATGTGGTTTCTAAAAATTATCAATTTTACCTCTACCCCTCAACGCCCTAATCTGGAATGGCAGGACACAAGAGGCCCTGCAAAACACAATTGATTAACCATTACGGATTAACCAAGTCATTAACACTAGGAATTACACATGACGGATTGTTCAAGGGGGGGATATGGCAACCAGCACTTCTGAAAATCATCAACTGTTCTCACCAACAGAAATGATGGCGGAAGCAGAGAAGTTTGCATTAAGCAAAGCAAATAAAACCAGCAGCATGACATTGAGTTTAGCAATCATGGCTGGTGCATTCATCGGGCTTGCTTTTCTATTCTACATCACGGTAACCACGGGCAGCGCTGATGCTGGATGGGGATTGAGTCGCTTAGCCGGCGGTCTTGCATTCAGTATGGGTTTGATCTTGATTGTGATTTGTGGTGGAGAGCTGTTTACCAGCTCAGTGTTATCAAGCATCTCATGGGCTAACAAGCAGATCACCTTCACTAAGATGCTGTCAATCTGGGGCAAGGTGTATGTCGGTAACTTTATCGGTGCCATGTTCCTATTAGCTTTGGTAAGCGCAGCAGGTTTGTATCAACTGGATGGCGGGCAATGGGGCTTAAACGCTCTGAACATTGCTCAACACAAGCTACACCACAGCCCTGTTCAAGCATTTGCTTTAGGTGTGCTTTGTAACTTGTTGGTGTGTTTAGCGATTTGGTTAACGTTCAGCTCTGCTAATGCAATGACCAAGGCAATGATGACCGTACTACCCGTAGCAATGTTCGTAAGCTCAGGCTTTGAGCACTGTGTGGCGAATATGTTTATGGTTCCTCTGGGCATCACAATTCAAGCATTCGCACCAGAGAGTTTTTGGATGCAAATTGGCGCGACACCAGCCCAGTACGCAGACCTGAACATCATGAAATTTGTCACCGCAAACTTAATACCAGTGACAATCGGCAACATCGTAGGTGGTTCGGTATTGGTCGGCTTAGCCAATTGGAGCATCTACCGTCGCCCACAACTTAAAGCAGCAAAAATTACCGCTATTACACAAACAACAGAAATTACGTCAGTTAAGGAAATTACTATGAACACAGCAACGACTATCAAGCAAATCATGAACACTCAGCCTATGACACTAAGCGTAGAAATGCCTACATCAGTGGCAATTGATTCACTTTTAGACGCTCAACTTGTTAGCGCTCCTGTTTGCGATGTTGAAGGTCGTCTGGTTGGTATCTTCTCTGTTCATGACGTAATGGTGGATCTTTGGTGCCAAGATTACATCCCAACTAAAGGCCAGAAAGTCGTAGACTTAATGAGCCGTGACGTTGTGGCTATCGATGCAAACGACAAGCTAGTAGACGTTGCTGAGTTCTTATGCATCGACAAAGAGCAACTTTACCCGACAACAAGCATGGGCTTCGCGACTCGCCTGACTTCTCTTTCTCTAGAAGAGCGTGCAAAAGCGATGAAAGTTAGCCAACCACATATGCTTCCAGTGTTAGAAAATGGCGTAATGGTGGGTGTGTTGACTCGCATTGAAGTGATGCAAGCATTGCGTCCAATCTACGGTGACCGACTAAACGTGGTTCCTCAAGCTGAACTAGAAACGGCTTAACTAATCGTAAGTTGAACTATTAGGGATTAGTAGTTCAATTAGATAACTCAGTCATGGCAACGTTGACTGGCAGAAGTAAATGGAGGCTTAAAACGCAACTCAAGGTTTGACACAAAACAGATCTAAACGCGTGGCCATTTACCTCAATAAAAAAGGCGCAAAGTCATTACTTTGCGCCTTTCTCTATTTCTAGCTACTTGTTCTTTTTCTAACTAACCTGCTAGTTGATATCGACCAAACTTTTGATGTTTCTAAAAATGTTGATACCAGTCAGCAACTATTGATAGCTAGATTACTTCTTTACACCTTCAACGTGTAGATCCATATCTACGTAGCTTGAAGCGCCCATTACTGGAATGTTGAAGTCAGCAAGCTCTAGACGAGTTGTACCAACGAAACCAGCACGCTCACCGCCCCATGGGTCTTGACCAGCACCGATGAATTCAGCTTCGATAACGATAGGCTTAGTTACGCCGTGAAGTTTAAGGTCACCCATAACTTCAAGTTTGCCGTCACCTTTATCGACCACTTTTGTGCTGTTGAATGTTGCGTCTGAGAATTTACCAGCATCGATGAAATCGCCGCTACGGATATGCTTATCACGCTCTGCGTGGTTTGAATCAAGGCTTGTAGTGTCAACCGTTACGTTTACTGTAGACGCTTCAACGTTGCTTTCATCAAATGAGAAGTCACCTGAGAATGTGTTAAAACGACCTTGGATAAAGCTGTAACCTAGGTGGCTAACTTTAAAGTTAACTGAAGCATGCGCACCTTTTGTATCAATCACGTAATCAGCGGCGTTCGCAGCGAAAGGCATTGCCATTGCAAATGCTAATCCTGTAGCGATAATTGACTGTTTCATTTTGAAGCTCCTATCATTTTTCGTAGCGTATCGTCTTTGTCGATAATGTGGTGTTTTATCGCCGCTAAGGCGTGCACTGATGCCATAATGATCAGTACCCATGCAGCATAGTAGTGAATCGTTCCTGCGAGATCAGATTGGTTTGCAAACAGTTCACCCATACTTGGTACAGTGAACCAATTGAATACGTCGATCCCGCGGCCGTCTGATGTTGAAATCAAATAACCTGAAATAAATAAAACCGCTAAGTTAATGTACATAAAGCCGTGAGCGATCTTCGCTGCAGCAACTTCATAGCTTTTACCTTCCACCTTAGGTGACACGGTAACCAATTTCCAAACCAAGCGGATAACGGTAACTGCAGCCAAAAGAATGCCTACCGAGCGGTGATAGTCTGGTGCTGTTTTGTACCACTCGCTGTAATATGAAAGATCAACCATCCACAGGCCTACACCAAATAAGCCAAATATTGCGAGTGCTGAAATCCAATGCATCGCTCTTGCTAAAGGGTTGTAATTTCTAACGTTGTTGTCCATGCATCTCTTCCGAATGTTAACGAGTGGTGAAGTTTTGCAAAGCGTACCCTACACCGAGTTTGTGTAACATAGTATTTACCAAGCTTTACATTGGTAACATCATTTCAAATTAAACGAGTTATTCAAATTATTTGAACAAGTTTGGGGTTAACATTAAATTTCAACGATTTGTTCAATCTCGTAAAGCTCATCAGAGATGTCTAACATCTTACGCTCCATCACCTTTTGAGCGTCTTCTATCCCCTTGTTGTAGTAGACCGCACCAAACTTTTTACTGATGAAGTCGACTAAGAATTCCGTGTCGAACTGACCGAGTTCTACATCAAGTTCATCTTGCATGTACTTTTGAAGGGCATGGGTAAGCTCAGACTTTTGCTTCGAATCTAATTGAATAGTCATGAATGTTTCCAAGTAAAGAGTAAGTAGATAAATCGTTATTAGCTAACTAAACTATAATCGTGGTAACTAACTAGAATTCCTCATAATTTAGAATACAGACCATTGAAGTGCCAGTGCTATCCATAAAATCACGTGGCAATGGCTAATTTTGATAGAGAGATCAAGAACTCACACTTTGACGATAGGTAACGGAGCCACAATTACCGTACTATTGCCCATCAATAAGATAGTAACCGTGTATAAGGGACTTCATTGTTATTAGATCTAGTGATTAAAAGCGTTAATCAATTTCAGGACGATTGCCTAAAGCTCTGTGAACGCCACTACCCGACAGTACACAATCAAGGGATCAGTGAGCACCATATAGGTAAGGCATTTGCCCGCCGGATGGAGCACACCTTCGTTAGTTTTAATCACGCAAGCAACATCAGCCCACTTGAAATGCTCTCCTCTGGCGAAACGCCTCGACACTTCCGAATATCTTCTGAGATAGGTACGGTTTGGATGATCAGTCATCATATGGTGAGTGCAGGGAAAACCTGTCGCAGAAAATTGATGTTGGACATCCATAATTGGCAACAAGAGTATGGATTTTCTATTCAACCGAGTGACGTTTTGATCATTGTTTCCGACCATTGGATTAGCCGAAGTAAAAACAGTGGTGAGTTATTGCATTGGTGGATGGGTGAACTCCCAGACGAGATCACTGAATATAGCCAACAAGGCATCACGCTAAGAGAGAGTGATTCTCAATTCGCCACTGAATTAAATAGTAATTTTAAAATCAGCCCTTGCTTTATTAAATTCGGACATCCTCTCAAACGGTCAGGAAATCAACAATTAGTTCGTAAATACCTGCAACTTTATGCCGTACTTCAATGGCAGTAACAATATGGGTCAACTTTTTCACTCCATCTTTAAAGTAAATAGTTAGACCTTCATCCCAATACTTTATAAGACCCAATTCAAACCCTGCCCAATAATCAATCAAAGTTTATCTTCTTTAAAATAATAACTTACACGCTCATCGTTGATATTTTGAGAAGTAGATATCATTTATATGCAAACAGAGCTGTTTGTTAATATCGTAACTTTGACATTCCCCCATAACTTAAGGCTTTGCCCCTACTTTTACCTGGTGTATTAGCGCTGAAAACATATATTGATTGACGTTGATATGAGAAAGATTACTCAGGGATTAAATTCACAATAATCATTATTAATGGTGAATGATAAGTAATTTTAATGACTAATATCAATTATCATGCTGTTTTTTCGTTAATTATATTTATTTAAATATTGACTCTACAAATGAGTTTTTATTAATTGACAATTTACTTACACCTGTCAATATTGTGACAGCCGCGACATTTACGTCCGCCATTGAATAAGCCCTCTTTACTAGCGACTATGATTTTATCAGACAGAAGTGAATTTATTAGCTGTATATCCGTAGATGCTGATATGCAGTTCATTGCGAAATACCAAGACCTGACGCTTAGAAGTGTCTATCAGCCTATATTCGATTCTTCTATGACTCAAATAGGCGTGGAAGCTTTGGTGCGCATTTCAAATAACAAAGGTGATACCGTTCGTCCCGATCACTTCTTCCATTCAGACGAAACCTCATGCACAGACAAAATTAATGTAGAGAGGTTGAGCCGAGCAATTCATATCCGCAACTTTGCGCAATCAAATGTTCGTCATCTAAACCTGTTTTTGAACGTTCTTCCAAACGTAGGTGAGCTGTTTGCTGCAGAGAAAGTAAGTGACAGCTTGCTAGCCAAACGCCTTCACGAGCTCAACCTTTCGTGCGAGCAAATTGTAATGGAATTGGTTGAACTCAATGTCGAAAGCGAAGAGCGTTTAAAAGACGCAGCCCTCTCACTTGCAGATAATGGCTTTCAAATAGCAGTCGATGATTTCGGAACACAAGCATCAACCGAGCAGCGCGTTCGCCATATCAACCCTCATATAATCAAGATTGATCGCTCTGTTATGTTGGACTTTGAACAAGGTGAAACTCAAGAAATGACCTTGGTACTCGATCTTGCAACCCAAATTGGCGCAAAGACAGTGATTGAAGGCATAGAAACCCAACAACAACTCGAAGCGATGCAGAGCCTAGGCTTCGATATGTATCAAGGCTATCATTTGGCCATGCCAAAACCGATTGAGTTGGATATACGCCTCGCAATCTAGCACTGCCTCTATTTCCGACAAAGCCGCTTTACCATTGGTAAGCGGCTTTTTTAATGTTTATCTATTCGTACCCTTTGCCACTCTCACGTGTCGTCAAATCACACGTATAAAAAAGCCCAGTCAAAACTGACTGGGCTGGCTTAAAAGAATCTGTTTTATATCATTCCCTAATAACCCGCAGTGGACGGTTTGATTCTATATAGAATAGCGAACATCACTGGTACTACTATTAGCGTTAGTACTGTAGCAAAGCCTAAGCCTGCCATGATGGTAATCGCCATCGAGCCGAAAAATGCATCGAATACCAAGGGAATCATGCCCAAGATAGTCGTAAGTGCTGCCATAGATACCGGTCGTACACGACTGATCGCGCTGTCGACAACCGCTAAATATGGGTCTTTACCTGTTTGTAGCTCACTGTTGATCTGGTCAAGCAGTACGATTCCGTTCTTCAAAATCATGCCGCTTAGACTCAATAAGCCTAGGAACGCCGTGAAGCTGAATGGCATATTGGTACCTAACAAACCAATTGAAACACCAATGATAGAGAGCGGGACCGTAAACCAAATCACAAGCGGCTTGCGAACCGAGTTAAACAGAAGCATCGTGATGATAAACATCAGCAAGTAACCCATTGGCAGTGAGCCAAACAGAGATTCCTGCGCATCTTTAGAGCTTTCGTACTCACCGCCCCAGCTAATGCTGTAGCCTTCTGGTAAATCTAATGCTTCTACCTTTGGTTTCACACGAGCAAACAGACTCGCTGGCGTTTCATCACCAAGAACATCGTGATCAGCCAATACCGTTAGCGTACGTTTTCTGTCGCGACGCTGAATCAGTGGCTCAGACCATTGAAGTTCTACGCCATCAATCACTTGCTCAACTGGGATGTAAGTTTGTAGTGAGGGACTCCAAATCTTCACATTGTTCAGTGATTCAAAGTCAAAACGCTCTTCTTCAGGCAGGCGTGCCACGATAGGTAACATGTGCGTACCATCACGCAGTAAGCCGATGTTATAACCACCAAACGCCATCTGTAGTGTCTCAGACAGATCCGCCTTTGAAATGCCAAGGCGACGTGCCTTTGATTCGTTAAACAGTGGCACGAGCTCTTTGGTGCGTTCACGCCAGTCATGGCGCACATTTCGAGAGCCAGGATCGGCAAGTAAGATATCTTCGACTTCAACCGCAATATTACGCAGTACTTGTGGATCGGCGCCGATAATACGCGCTTCAATTTTTGAAGCTGGTGACGGGCCAAACTCAATCAACTTGAATTGGAACGTCGGTTGTTCAAATTCGTTTGCTAAGTCTTTGTCTAGCGCCGCTAGAGCCTTAAACATAGTGTCACGGTCAGTCGTTCTTACTTGCAACTGGGCGTAAGCTTCGTAGCTTTTCTCTGGTTGGTATGTCAGAGCGAAACGTTGCATGCCCTGCCCAACCGTTGTGGTTACAAACTCTACGTCGTCTTGTTGACGAATGTAGCTTTCAACCTTCTCAGTCTGCTTGATAGTTTCACGAACATCGGTACCTTCTGGCATCCACATGTCGACGTAGAACATCGGTGTGTTTGATGGCGGGAAGAACTGTTGCTTCACCATACCAAAACCAACAATTGATGCAGCTAGCAGAGCAATCATGCTCACTACCGTTAACCATCTGAAGCGCAATGCTAATTTCAGAGACGCGCCGAATACAACAAACAGGATACCTTTGTAAGGGTCTTCGTTTTCATCGACCTTGTCTTCTTCTTTTAGCAACATCTCAGCAAGGAATGGCGTTAGTGTTAGTGCCGTAACCCAACTTAAGAACAATGAGAAACACAATACCCAGAACAGTGAGCCCATAAACTCGCCTGTCGCGTCTTTCGATAAACCAATCGGCGCAAAGGCTGTAATAGCGATAATGGTCGCACCTAGCAATGGCCATTGTGTTTGCTTCACGATGTCTTTCGCCGCTTGAAGCTTGGTTTTGCCTTTCTTCAAGCCAACCAAAATACCTTCAACGACAACAATCGCGTTATCCACCAGCATACCCAGCGCGATAATCAGTGCACCCAGTGAGATACGATGAAGCTCAACATCGTTGTAGTCCATAAGAATGAAGGTACCGAATACCGTCAATAGAAGAACCAAACCAATGATCAAACCACTACGTAAGCCCATTGCGAACAGAAGTACGATGATAACAATCGCTACCGCTTCAACGAGGCTGATTAAGAAGTCAGCGACTGATTTGTCTACTTCTTGCGCTTGGTTATAGAAGTAATTCAACTCAACACCGGCTGGCTTAATGCTTTCTAAGCGATCAAGTTCCGCATCAAGCGCATTACCAATCTCAACCACGTTTACGCCTGAAGAGAAAGCAATACCTAAGTTGATCGCTGGTTTACCATTGTACGTTAATACATTGCCCGGCTTTTCTTGAATACCACGAGTCACTTCAGCGACATCTTTCAAACGAATGAGGTTACCCGTATCACGACCATGAATGATCAGGTTTTCTAGCTCTTCAACCGTGCTCAATGTGCCGTTTGGCTTGATCGCTAGGCTTTGACCATTTAGCATCACCTCGCCCGCTGATATCACACTGTTTTGTTGTGCGAGCAGTGATGTCACAGTCGACATATCTAAGTTCAATGCGGCTAAACGTTCTAGTGACATCTCAACGAACAGTTGCTCTTGTTGATCACCGGCAATACTTACCTTGCCGACCCCTTCAACCAGTTCAATTTCGCGAGTTAGATAATCTGCGTACTGTTTTAGCTCTACGTAATCATAGCCATCACCTGTCAACATAATCATCACGCCAAACACATCGCCAAAATCATCAATGATCTGAACAGAGTTAACACCACTAGGCAGAGTTGGCTGTAGATCGTTGATCTTTCGACGCATTTCATCCCAGATTTGTGGTAGCTCATCCGGACCGTAATCCATCTTCATGCTAACCATAATTTGAGACATACCATTCGATGAGGTCGATGTGATCTTATCGATGTAAGGCAGTTGTCGTATCTCTTTTTCAAGCGGGTAAGTCAGTTCTTCTTCAACTTCCATAGACGTAGCGCCAGGGTAAGTTGAAATAATCATTGCATCTTTAATGGTAAAAGCTGGGTCTTCTAAACGGGATAGATTACCAAAAGACGTCACACCGCCAATGGCCAAAATGACGAGAAACAGCCAGCTGATTACTTTGTTCTTTATTGAATATTCTGCGATGTTCATTCTGCTTTTCCTGACAATTGGATTCCGTCACGGAGTTTTCTTAGATTCGAATTTACGAGTAGCTCACCTTGCTCAACACCATGAGCAATAAGTGCACCTTGGCCGCTGATCTTGTCGACTTCCACTTCGCTTTTGAATGCTTGGCCGTCTTCCATTTTCCACACGTAAAATTGGTTCGCTTCGGCGCCCGCTTGTAGTGTCGTCATCGGTAACTGATAACCTTGAACATCGCTCAGGCCCGCTTTCGCCATATCCACATTAACCGTGACGCTCGTGCCCGGCAGAATTTCACTTTCAGGTTGTTGCATCTGCATCCAAAACTCGTATGTACGTGATTGTGGGTGCAATTCACTGGTGTGCTCAAGATACGTCAGTGGGTATTGCCCGGTGTGGCCGCCAAAGGTTGCCTCTGGACGATAGCTATTTGAACGTATCTCTGGGCTAATTGATGCCAAGATAGAATCTGATATTTGAATTCTTACATACACCTTGTCGTTCTGGTATACGTTAAGTAGCGTCTCGCCGGGAGCCGTGTTTTCGAATCGTTGTTTATCGACAGTTGAAACTGTTCCTGGAAATGGCGCTAAAAGCTCCGTGTAACTTAGCTTGCGTTTTGCAGCCGCCAAATTCGCCGACGCCAGCTTGTAGTTAGCCGTCAGTTGATCGTGTTCTGATTGCGATAACATCTCACTGCCAAACATCTCCGTGCCACGGGCCAACTGTTTGCTCGCCAGTTTAAATTGAGATTTGGCATCAGTAAGATCTTGGAGGTACGTTGCGTTATCTAAGGTTGCTAATAATTGCCCTTTTTCGACGTTATCACCCGCTTCTACTAATACTTGTTGAATCTCACCTGATAGCTTAAATGCCAAAGGAGTCAATTCTGCTGGCATCACCTGTCCATTAAAGCTTCTGAACTGTTCAGTCAGCGGTGCGCCAACTTCAAAGGTAGAAACCAACAAAGACGGTTGTTCACGGTGTACAGCCTCATTGTTACAGGCTTGAAGTAATAAAGCCGATGCGACAACGACTGATAATTTAGATAGGTTCATTAGATACCGCCCTCACGAAGCCAAGCTTTTACTTGCTGTCCGTCTGATAACACATCGACACCGGCTTCTACGATAAGATCGCCAGACGCTAATCCGCCGATAACTTTGCCTTTCTCGTCAAGAAGAACTTGAACTTTTGAAATCAATTGCGAATCTGGGTTGTAGCGCCATAGTTCACCTTGTTCTGCTTCTTTGCTTAACCAAGCTGAATCAACTATGCCAATACCGTAGTCCGATCTGTTTTTCTGAACTTCAACTTGTGCCGTCATACCAGAAAGCAGATTAATACCCTCAGGTTTCTTGATAGACACAACCGCTTGGTAGCTGTTGGTGTCTTCGTCTGGTTGCGTTGAAATCTCTTTAAAACGCGTTGGGATACGAATACCGCGGTGGCCATCCATCACAACCCACATGTTTGAGTTGGTTAGGTCTTGAATAGAACGGTCTTCAAGCTTTGATACCGGAATAGAGAAAGTCACATCCATCTCGCTGTGATTCAAAATATTAAGAACCGGCTGCTTTTCAGCGATTAACTGATATTGCTTACCAAATACCATCGATACCACGCCATCGAATGGAGCAACTAATGTGGTGTAACCAAGGTTTGTTTGTGCTTGGTCCAACTCAACTTCAGCGGCAGTAAAGGTGTTTACGGCTTGGTCGTAGTAATCCGTGCTCACAAGCTTCTTCGAGTACAACTCAGACGCTTGCTTGTATTGGCTGTTCGCCAGATCAAATTTTGCTTGTGCTGCATCAACGGCAATACGGTAATCCGTCGCATCTAACACGGCTAGCACCTGGCCTTTCTTCACCTCTTGCCCCATACGCACAGAGAACGTTTCAATATCTCCGCCCACTTGGAAAGAAAGCGCGGCACGGTCGGTCGCATCCACTTTTGCGATAAAGCTATCAAGCTCGATATCCGTCTGCTGAGGGATCTCAAACAGCTTTACTGGCTTAACAACTTGAACCGTTTCTTCTGACTGAACCTTGTTACATCCGGTCAAAGAGCCTGCGAGTAATAGTGCAGCAAACGCCACTCCTATCTGCTTACCCGTCTTTGCTTGAATAGACAAATTGGACTGCATGATGCATCTCCATTTAATTATTATGATTTATTACACAGGTGGGCAGTATATTTAATATTAAATAATTCTCAAGCTTTACTTTCCACTTGTGCAGTATTTTTTATTTCAGTAAAAACAGTGTAGAATGTGGTAATCAGGTAAATATGTGAAATGAAGATGACTGAAAAGAAACAAGGTAGAAGAAGCGCGAAAGATGCTGAAGAGACGAGATTTTTGATCATGGGTGTTGCCGCGGATATGTTCTGTGAGCATGGTTATGATAGCGTTTCGCTTCGTAACATTAGTGAGAAAGCAGGCGTATCGCATAGCCTTATTCGCCATCATTTTGGTAGCAAAGAAAAGATCTGGCATGCTATAAGTGACTGTTTACATGAATATTTTCAGTCTTATATTGCTAAGATAATGGAAGAGCTACCAAAAGATATTGCGCCAAATATTTCTATTTACCTGTTTAGCATGCGTCTGTTCACTAACATGATTCACTCACGCAGGCCAATGCAGCTTATTTCAGATTCTGTTCGTCAAGAAGATAACTTGGTTGATTACTTTATCGACAACGTTGGTGATGTTGAGAAAGAAATTAATGGACTGGCGAAACAATATAACGACGCCAATCCAGATAATCTGATCAACATTTACGAAGTAAAATGGCAAATGATCATCTACGCGAACGCCGCGGTGTGCCTAACACCGTTCATGGAGAGTACGTGGAATGAAGGCGACATGGTCACCTCCCCCGAAGAGTCCTTAATTAAGCATTGGCAACTATTCAACTCACAAATGGTAAGTAAATTTAGAATCGAAGAGCAATGGGTGCTAAACCCAACTAGCTTAGAAGAACTGATTTACGAAGTGCCCTGTGTATGGAAATGCAATCAAGAACACCATTAATCCAGTGTTTTTATCTGCGCTGGTGTAAATTGATTTACTTGAAACAAAAATGCGCCGTTACAGAGCCAAATGTAACGGCGCATTTTTATACGTATAGATCTTTAAACTGTAGCGTTTTCCAGCTTGCTAACGACGAGCTTTACCGCGATTTTGATGAATCTTAAGCTTTGCTTTCATCTTACGCTTTTCTGATGAACGACTCTTGCTGCGACCACCACGATCGGGCGCTAGATCTTTTTCTAAGCTTGGTTCAAAGCCCTCTAGCCACTCTTGAGGCAAGCGTGTATCAAGCAGTCGCTCAATGTCACCCAATAAGTAAGCTTCATCCTGACTCATCAACGAAATCGCTAAACCGCTGTTACCTGCGCGACCAGTACGTCCGATACGGTGAACGTAATCTTCAGCTTTGTATGGCATGTCATAGTTTACAACTTGTTCTAACTGCTGGATATCAATACCACGAGCTGCTACGTCGGTTGCGATCAACGCACGAACTTTGCCTGATTTGAAATCGTCTAATGCTTTTTGACGCGCACCCTGGCTCTTATCACCATTGATTGACGCCGCTTTAATACCGTCTAACTTAAGCTCTTTAACGAGAGCGTCGGTGCCCTGCTTAGTCTTTGTGAACACCAACACTTGTTGCCAGTTTTTTGAGCCAATCAAATACGCCAATAATTCACTTTTACGCGACTTATCTACCGGATAAACCATCTGTGTTACGGTTTCAGCGGTGCTATTTTTTGGCGTAACTTGAATTTCACTTGGCTTCTGCATCATACGATGCGCAATCGCTTTGATTTTGTTATCAAACGTTGCAGAGAAGAACAGCGTTTGACGCACTTCGTTCATGCGAGAAAGAATACGTTTGATGTCAGGCATGAAACCCATATCTAACATACGGTCAGCTTCGTCTAGCACCAGCACTTCCGTTTGGCTCAACATGATGTTCTTAGTAAACATATGGTCAATAAGACGACCAGGCGTCGCAACAAGAATATCAGCGCCCCCACGTAGGTTATCAGTTTGAACCTTCATGCTAACGCCGCCGTAAGCCACCACAACTTTGATGTCGGTGCCCTTTGCGTAGCTAGTTAAGTTATCAAACACCTGCTGTGCCAATTCACGAGTTGGTACTAATACAAGCGCACGAACGAGCTTCGGGTTTGGAATAACGTTGTCTTTCGTCTCGATTAACCTTTGAATAATCGGTAAACCAAACGCAGCCGTTTTACCCGTACCCGTTTGAGCACCCGCCAGTACATCTTTGCCTTCTAATACCAATGGAATCGCTTGTTCTTGAACACTGGTCGGAGCCGAAAAATTAAGCTCTGATAGCGTAGCAAGAAGGTGCTCAGACAATCCTAGTTGGTTAAAAGATTTAGTAGATTCAGACATAGTATGATGCTCAAAGATTAAATAGGCGCGGATTGTAGCAAACCTGCATTACGCTGTTTACCTTTCCTTTTGATTTTTCTTCATTTGAAGCGCATTAAACTGCTTCGCTTCTTCTAAAACATTGGGATAAAGCTCATAAAAGTGACACTGCAACGTATCATAGTGACGTTCGAGATCATCGTAACATGCCTCGAGCATACCGAGCTTTGGTCTTCTCAAAGCCATTCGCTGCAATACCACCTCGATTGATGACATGTCTTGATAGCTCTCTAACCATCTATGCTCAGCCATTTTCTGATGAACCATAACGAAATTTTCTGGCCAGTGTGGCTCTTGATTTTCAAAGATCTGCTCATGGCTATCGAAACAAAAACGTTCTAATGTCTGCTGCGAGAACTGAGCCCAATGATTGGCTAAGCAGTGATCCCAAAATACATCGAGTGCGATAGGCGCAAAGCGTCGTGTTTGGTCTGAAAACAGCGATTTTGCAGAACGAGATACATCATGACGATCAGTATAGCTATCAACAAATCGATGAAGCCTAATGCCATCAGAAAGTGAATCTGAGTAGTGTTTATTTGGGTCGCCTTTAACGAAGTCACCTAATAGGTTACCTGCTAAGTTGCTGTTACAGTGCTGAGCGATGTGAAGGTGTGCGAGAAAGTTCATTGAACCTCATTAAAGTATCGAGAACTAAGTAACATGGTAAACGTACTCGTTTGTCTTCGCGAACTTTAATGAGGATAGTTTTGGTATGACGTGTGAGCGAATGAGATTTGCTCAGTCTAAGAATTGTCTAATTTGAGAACGTTGAACTAAAAAACCTTTACTAAGGAAAACCCTAGTTGGAAGATTTGAAAAGTTCTTCTGCTAATTGTTTAACTGTCTGTTCATAGTCAGACAAGTCAATGCCAATTTCCATAGCATCTAACAACTCAAGACTTTCGTCATTATAAGATTGGTCACTCATTGTGCCCCCTCTATTCCTTGGTGTGGACATGATGTCCTGTTAACTAGTGCACCATCTTGGACTTATATTATGTCACTTTGATGAACGCACTCTACTCTACCCATTCCATATTTATAGCTTGAAGCTACTCGCGATCATTAGCGCTTGTTTACGCTAAAGGGGTATACGCGAACGACATATGTACTGCCACCTTACACCAAGTACAACTGATTACTCTACAAATTTTGAAGCAGATCATGGTCAAACATTTGCTTCTCCCTTTTCAACACCTAACCCTCAAATGTGTGTAAATTAATATTTACAGTGCATATTTTTAATTACATTAGATATTGCATTTGGAATTAAACTCAATCAGAATACTTCAAAATCGAGATATTCTTTGGGTTTATGCGCTTAAGCTAGAAGAATTACAATGAAAACACACCCTAACGTAAAGAATTATATACAATGAATAAATCAAAGGTTTTTGGTAGTACTTTGATCATTGCAGGCACAACGATTGGTGCTGGCATGCTCGCTCTTCCACTTGCTTCTGCAGGTATTGGCTTTTCAACTTCACTTTTCTTAATGCTGGGTTTGTGGGCTTTAATGGCATTCACTGCCTTATTAATGGTCGAGCTTCACCAATTCGCAGAATCTGATGCAACCCTACACACCTTAGCTCATACAATTTTAGGGACGAAAGGAAAGTGGATCGCGAGCTTCGCAGTGATGTTTCTGTTTTACGCTTTATGCGCTGCATACATCGCGGGCGGTGGCGCTCAGTTTAACCAACGTATTTCAGATATCGCGGGCCTTGAACTCAATGGCCAAGTCACGACTCTTCTGTTTACCTTGTTGGTTGCAGGCGTTGTAACGATTGGTACACACAGTGTCGATAAAGTTAACCGCGTTTTATTTGGCTTAAAGCTGGTTGCAATGGTTCTGGTACTGAGCTTCCTAGCACCTAACATCACTTCTCAATACTTGCTGAGCATGCCTTTACAACAAGGTCTGATTGTTGCAGCTATCCCGGTTGTGTTCACCTCTTTCGGTTTCCACGGCAGCATCCCATCGATCGTTCGTTACTTAGATGGAGACGTTCGCTCTCTACGCAAGGTAATGATTGTCGGTTCTGCGTTACCTTTGGTTATCTACGTATTCTGGCAGAGCGTCACTTTGGGCGTAGTAAGCCAAGAACAACTGTTGTCAGACACAAGCTTGGGTGCACTTTTAGTTTCGCTTTCGCAAACCGTTCATCAATCAAATCTAAGCGTGATCGTAGGCGTGTTCGCTGACCTTGCTCTTCTTACCTCATTTATTGGCGTGAGCTTAGGTCTATTCGAATTTATGGGTGACTCGCTAAGCAAAAAACTAGGCAGTGCAAAGCGCGTTAAAACCGCTGTTATCACCTTCTTACCGCCTTTAGGCTTCGCCCTGTTTTACCCACAAGGTTTTATCATGGCGTTGGGTTATGCTGCGATTGCACTTTCAGTGCTGGCGATTCTTCTACCTACCGTAATGGTATACAAAGTTCGCTACACAGATTTCTCGGTAAAATCTCATGGTACTGAAGCGACTTACCAGGTGTTGGGTGGAAGCAAAGCGTTATTTTTAGCGGGTAGCATTGGCGTATTTATCATTGCCATTCAAATCCTTATATCAGTAGGCCTAATACCGTCTTTGGGCTAATAAACCCATACAGGATATAAATACTTGATTGAGATCTCATAAATGACATGTTGCTATCATTAATTTTCACAATTATTCGATTGATATCACATTTTTATTGAGGTCGGTTATTTAGAGTCCACGGTAAAGGATTTACCGTGGAGTTTTTATGAAAGAAGTACAATTTCGAACGATAGACAAACTGTTTATTAAAATGTCTATCAACGATAAGTTTTGGGTCATTTTCTTAATCTTTTTCGCCGCTGTGGCGAGCCTAGCTGGACTCAACTACGTCAATAAAATGGAACAAATTGACGCAAGTGCAAAACAGCAAGTTGAGTATCAACTCAAAGGTATTTTATCAGCGTCAGATTCCCCTGCCTCTGTTCGTACTGTTAGCCAACAAACTCGTCCTCAAGAGACCATCATTTCGAACAATGGCACGGTTACCGCAACGGCTATTGGACAAGATGGTAATTATTACTCTCTTACCGTCTCAAACAACGATACACAAAACCAAAAGCAGCAAGCACTGTACACTTTATTACTCAGTCTTTTATGGTGTGTGCCTTTTGGTCTTTTCTGTTACTGGGTAGCGACCTTCTTAGGTGGTGCGCTGTGGGTACTTTATTCAACCACTCAAAAGATTGGTGATGGTGACTTAACTTCACGCCTTGGCTTCCATCCTGGCCGTGACGAATTCGGCACAATTGGTTGTGCTCTTGACCGTTCAATGGACACGCTCAGTGAGTTAGTTAACAACGTAAACCACAGTGCAGCAACCCTAAGTGAAACGTCGGCTTCTTTCGAAACAGAGATGAAGCGCAGCGAAACACAAATCATGAGCCAAAACGCATCTCTAGATTCGGTTGCTACTGCAATGGACCAGATGACCGCATCTGCTAATGAAGTGTCTAACATCTCTGCACGTTCAACAGAGCAAACAGAGCAAGACGCACAGCAGATCAACGACAGCCACGCGAAGGTTCAACAAGCAATCTCAGAAATCACCACCCTTTCTTCTTTGATTGAACAAACCTCATCTTCTGTGACCAGCTTGAATGTGAACACGAGCCAAATTAACGAAGTCATCACGACGATCAACGCAATTTCAGAACAAACCAACTTACTGGCTTTGAACGCTGCGATTGAAGCCGCTCGTGCGGGCGAACAAGGTCGTGGTTTCGCTGTTGTTGCTGATGAAGTAAGAACACTCGCAAGTCGCACTCAGTCAGCTACCGTTGAGATCCAAGCGATGATTGAGCGCTTACAACAAGAGAGTCAAAATATTGCAAAGATCACAGAGCAAACGGTCGATCAGGCGCAAACCAGTAGCCAGCTGATTTCTAACATTGGTCACGACGTAAACTCGATTGCAGATTCTGCACAAGCGCTGATGGACATGAGTATCCAGATTGCAACATCAGCCGATGAACAAAGCAACGTTGCCAATACGATTGCAGCAGAACTTAACGATATTCGCAGCCAATCCGATGTGATTAAAGACGTCGCTCAGAATTCGTCAAATGGTGTATCTAGACTAACGGAAGCGTCGGTTTCTCTGTCTCAGACGTTGGCGCGATACCGCACTTAAGGATCAGCAGGCTAACTAGCGGCGTGAATTGAAAATAAACTAATGAGGACTCGTAATGGGTCCTTTTTTTGACTTTTGTTTAATAACATTACAAGAACCATAGTCAATAACGATGACATTATCAATTACCATGAAGCAAGTCGCAAAGGAGAGATTAAGAAGTGTCAGAACTGTCTAATATTCGAGCTTAGGAGTAATCTAATTGAACGGGTCTTTTTTCGCTTACCCTCTTGCTGCAGGTGACACATAATGAATAAAACAGAAACACAAAACACCGACGACATTACATGCCCTTTATGCCAACATGACGAGTATCTGCTTTCAGAAAGTGGAGAAAAGTTTACTTGTGCATCTTGCGGTTTCCATACCAAACAATTCAGTAAGGTAGTCAGTCTTCAACTAGGCTCTACCCCACCAAAGCTGCAGAATTCGATATACCACCATTTGAGCAGTGCTTGCCATTAATCCAAACTGAAATTTCTTCTAAACTGTAGATATCCTGAGCCGCGAGTTCTAATGAGTCGGCTTCGGGATCTACGATTGCTTCATCAATACTCGGGCGTAATCGAAACGATTGGATACCCGCACGAACACCAGCCTCAATCCCTTTTAACGTATCATCCACGTAGATGCACTCATTTGGTAGAAAGCCCATATTCATGGCCGTGTACATGATTAGATCAGGTTCTGGCTTCCAACTGTTAGCATCAAAAGCTGAGAACACTTTACCTTTAAAATCATCGAGCATGCCTGTCATCGCCAATGAAGATTCAACTCTAGATTTCGGTGCATTGGAAGCGATACAAAACTCAATGTCTTGTTGTTTGAGGAATTCAATAAGTTCGATAGCGCCGTCCATCGGCTTTAAATGACGCTGAAACAATGCTTCTAATTCGATCCGGTATAACGGTTCTAGTGTATCAATTGAGATAGATAAGCCTAAACGCGCTTGCGTATCCATTAAGATGTCGGCCAGCTTCCCACCTTGGAAGTGCGCATAACAGTCGTTGACGTTCAACTTCGCCCCAAAGCCAGTGAAAACGTTTACCAAAGCTTGGCAGCACAGCTTTTCACTGTCGATAAGTGTTCCGTCACAATCGAAAATTACACATTTAGTCTGTTCTAACCGCATAGGTATCTCACTAAGATTGAATCCAAGCTTTATCCTATAGTGTTCTTTCAATGCGCGAGATGATTGAGGTAACAGTTTGCGGACACAGGCTTATTTCTCTTCGCGAAATATGGAGTTGATCACTTTATCGCTCAGCATAAGCAACAGTTTTCATCAAATTAACCGAGATCCTACGAAATCAAATACTGCGAGGTTTACATAAGCGACTCAATTTCAGGGGAAAATATAAATCACCACTTCCTAGCCGGATCGTGATGACTAGATAAAAAAACCAAGACGTATAAACGATTAAGATAGACCGAGACTTAGCTAACAACCGACTCTTCAAAAACCTTAGCTTCAAGCGAACGTGAAATCGCATATTCCACAGTTCCAGTATCAGGATACGAATCTCGGATAGCGACAAACTCGGGTAAGTGTTTCAGTAGCAATTTCGTTAGCTGAGGATCAAACTGGTAGCCACACTCTCGCTCGAAAAAATCGACTACCATATCTAACGGCCACGGTTCTTTGTAGCAACGAGCACTAAGCAGCGCATCAAAAACGTCGGCTGCGGCAGTGATGCGAGCAAACAGGTGAATTTCATCTCCCACTTTGCCATTCGGGTATCCTGTTCCATCCCAGCGCTCGTGATGTTCGTTAGCAATGATTGCCGCGAGGTTGGTAATATCACCCGCTCCGCTCTTCAGTAAGTTATAGCCAGCCGTAGTATGAAGCTTCATCACCTCCCACTCTTGGTCGGTTAATTTACCAGGTTTATCCAAGATCGATTCAGGGACAGAAATCTTACCCACATCGTGCATCGGGCTGATGATCTCAATCATCTCGACCTCGCGATGGCTCAAGCCACGATACTTAGCGAGCAATGAGGATAACTTGGCTACACGCTTAACGTGATTACCGGTTTCGCCAGAGCGGGTTTCAATCGCCTCGCCGAGAACATGAATCATATCCTTTTGGATATTCAAGGTCTGTTTCTGAAGCTTTAAGATTCGTTTGTTCTTATTGGCCAACTCTTTCTTTTGGCGCAGAGTGACAAATTGCATCAAGATGATCAGGCTCAAACCCGCAATCACCATCGACAGCCCCATTAACAACTGGAAGTTTTTGCGAATAAAGGAAGAAGGTTCGTTAATGAATACCGCTTCATCAGGTAATGCGTTGGCACTAATCCCGTATCGTTTCATTGCAGGGTAGTTGAATACAAAACGTTTGTTATCTCCGGGAGTTAACGGTTCTGCAAAACCGAGAGGAAGGTATTTGTCTAGCGCATCAACTGCCTCCTCACCCATGCTTTGTGAGTGATTCACATAACCACCGAGAACATCGCCCGAAATATAAAACTGCCACAATGCGAACACTGGTGCAGCACTCGCTTTTGACAAGGTATCCGCAATCTCTTGGTAAGTGTGGTAAACCCCTTGTTTCAACTCAGTGTTGTAATGACTGAGCAATACCGCATCGTCTGCAGAGATTCCTTCCAAAAACTGGCTTGTATGCTCCAGCGAGAGATCGCGAATTTCTATGAGGTTAATATTTGGAAATTCAGCCATCATTCTGTTCATTTCATTATGAATCAATTCAGACGTGACACTGTAATCATTTACAAAATAGAGGTTCTTTAGATTAGGCCTTAATTTGGAGATCAGCTTAATATTAAGGTCTATCTGATCGTTCTCGTAAAGCACAGTTGCTCTGTCAGACACCGCGTACATGTCAGTACTGAAGTCATTGATGCCGGCAGCAACGACAGGTGTGGAGCGATCAATCAAATTAGGCAGAGATTCAAGAAAATTGGCCGCATTATCGTCAGTCGCAATCACGCCGTCAAATTCATAACCTGCATATTTGATTTGCAAATAGTTCGAGAGAGAACCGTAGTAGTCAGAGCTATGGATACGCTTTGAATCCAAATACTCGATCGAGAGTTTAACTTCGGTTCTAGATTGGCTGAACGCGCTGTCGATCCCTTTTTGGAAATCAGCGGTCCATTGGTAAGAAGGTTCGTATGAGTGTAAAACTAGGATACGTTTAATATCCCAGTCGTTAGCAAAGCTGAGTGAAGAATAAGCGCTAACACACAATACAGCGATTGATATCAATAGCTTGTACATACAATACCCTTTAAATAAGACGGGGTATTGTACTTAGATTAACGCTTTGTCAAAGAATCTTTAGTTCTCGATCCACACTTTATCGCAAGAAGCATGATCTTGTGCCCAAAAATCGTGTAACTGCTTAGCAAAGTTGTTGATACTTTGGCCATTTCCAGCAACGACATCCGAGATCAGTAGGGAATCTTCCGCTTTTGTGACGATAGCGCTCGCCACAACTTCACCATTTTGAGTACCAATATATAAGGCATGATCGTCAGAAAGAATAATTTGGCTCAAGAACTCAAGCATGTGTGCCCTTTCGGCTTCATCTTGGTACACGCTTGCTTGGTTAAGTGAGAATAGTACGGTCAATTTATGGAAATCAACTTTATGCAGTTCATCAATTTGGGAAGGAGTTTGATCGTGAGCGAGGAGTTGGTATGTCTTGGATGGGAGTTTGCTTTGATAAAGTTCACGGCCTAGGAGGCTCTCTTTTGCGGGGTAAGCAATGTCGAGCTGACTAAAAAGCCATTGATTTTTCTTATGTACAATTTCAGGTATTTCGTTATTCATTCTTTTAGTACCTACGGTTAGTATCCCCAAATATCGCAGTTATTTGGAAGACATATGGTCGGCTGAGGTGCCGAGCTACAAGCAGAGAGCATACAGAGCATGACCAAGGCCAACAAGTACTTTAAATGCTTCATATTTTTCATTATCCAACAACATCCTTTAAGAACTTCACGAAAAGCTCTACACTCGTATTCAAGCTTTCAATATCCTTATAGTAAACAGAACTATATAAATAAAAAGGACTTCTTATGAAAAAAGCCTTAATAGCAGCAGGTATCGTCACAATGTTAGCTGGCTGTTCGGACAACGAGGTTGGCGACGTCTCACTGGGTTTCTTCACAATGAAGGATATCAAGATGTCTTCATTAGATGACGATAAGATCGCAGGTGTTACCTGTCATATCGCATCAATCGAAGCAAACCTTAGCCTTTCAGATCCAAGTGATAGCTCTATCTCTTGTCGTCAAACAGGTGAAATCACACCAGAAATGATTGCTCAAATAGACAAGAGTAAGTCTGGCGAAGTGGTATTCAAGCAATCGAAAAGTATCTTCTTTAAAACAATGAAGGTTCGTCGTATCTACGATGCAGAGAATCAGTCGCTGCTTTACTTGTCTTACACCACCAAAGAAACGGAAGGCAGTTTCAAGCATAGCCTTTCAACCGTTCCGCTTTGGGGTACAGAGGCTTACGTAGATCCAGCAACACTTGTTCCAGCTGAATAGCTTCAAGCCAAAGTAAGACGATTCACCTGTACAGACATTGTGCAGGTGATTCAAAATGTAATAAAAATGAAAGAAACAGAAACAAAATGTGATATCATGCTGCAAAATTTTTTCACTGTATTTTTCATATGAAGTTTCCTGGACAGCGTAAATCTAAGCATTACTTTCCAACTCACGCACGTGATCCGTTGGTCAACCAAATTCAACAAACACCTAAGCTTCACCGCGCAACGATTGTCGGTGTTGGCCAAACGATTGTTGATATCGAAGCCCGTGTTGACAACGAGTTCCTAGAAAAATACGAGCTGAGTAAAGGTCACTCACTGGTATTGGAAGAAAGTAAAGCAGATGCGCTGTATGAAGAGTTAGTTGAGCGCGGTTTGATCACGCATCAATATCCTGGCGATACTATCGGCAACACACTGCACAACTATTCCGTACTTGCAGACAGCAAATCTGTACTGCTTGGCGTTATGTCTAAGAAGATTGAAGTTGGCTCATTTGGTTATCGTTATCTTTGCCGCACTTCTTCTCGTATGAATCTAAATCACCTTCAAACTGTTGATGGTCCAATCGGTCGTTGCTACACGCTTATTTCTGAAGATGGCGAACGTACGTTTGCAATCAATGAAGGTCACATGAACCAACTTCTTCCAGAGAGCATTCCTGAAAAAGTGTTCGAGAAAGCGTCTGCATTAGTTGTCTCGTCATACCTAATGCGTGGCAAACCTGAAGATCCGATGCCAAAAGCGGTACAAAAAGCGATTGAATACGCGAAAGCGCACAATGTGCCTGTTGTACTAACACTTGGTACTAAGTATGTGATCGAAGGTAACGCTGAATGGTGGCAAGAATACCTGAAAGAGAACGTAACCATCGTCGCGATGAACGAAGACGAAGGTGAAGCGCTCACAGGTGAAAAAGACCCTCTATTGGCGGCTAACAAAGCGCTTGAATGGGTCGACCTAGTTCTATGTACTGCTGGCCCTATTGGCCTATACATGGCAGGTTACACTGACGAGCCAGCGAAACGCGAAACCACACTGCCATTGTTACCGGGTAATATCCCTGAGTTCAATAAATATGAATTCAGCCGCGCGATGCGTAAGCAAGACTGTAAAGACCCTGTAAAAGTGTACTCTCATATTGGCCCTTACCTAGGTGGCCCACTTGAGATTAAGAACACGAATGGTGCTGGTGATGGTGCACTTTCAGCACTACTTCACGACATGGCAGCAAACAGCTACCACCACGTGAACGTACCGAACTCAGAGAAGCACGAGCATACTTGTCTAACTTACTCTTCTCTTTCTCAAATTTGTAAGTACGCAAACCGTGTAAGCTACGAAGTGTTGACTCAGCACTCTCCTCGTCTTTCTCGTGCGCTACCTGAACGCGAAGATAGCTTAGAAGAAACATACTGGGATCGTTAATCGATCATATTAGGAGTTAGCTGATTGAGGTTCACGCCAAGTCAGATTACCTATTCGTTGAAGGGCTGCTATATGCAGCCCTTTTTGTATTCAACACCAATATAACTGCAACTGTAGGTAATCAGATCGAATATTTTGCTCGTTTAAGATTTGATCTCGCGCAATGACTCTTTAGATCTGTTATCTTCCAGCACATAATTCGTGTGGTTTGCCTTTACTTGGCAGATTTATACAGTACCATCGCCACGCAAACGTTTACGTACCACCTTTCGGTTCTGATATAAGGATCAAATATGCTGTCTGATATTGATATTTGTCGCTCTACTCCCCTTAAAAACATCAGTGAGGTTGCCAAGCAAGCTGGCCTACAACACAACGAACATCAGCCATTAGGGCAATACAAATCTAAAGTGTCTCTCACATCACTTGAACGCCTCTCCAACCAACAAGATGGTAAATTGGTCGTAGTCACGGCGATTACACCCACGCCACTCGGCGAAGGCAAAACGGTGACCACCATCGGGCTAGCACAAGGTCTTGCCAAAATTAACCAATCAGCGATGGCGTGTATTCGTCAGCCTTCAATGGGCCCTGTATTTGGTGTTAAAGGTGGCGCAGCTGGCGGTGGCTACTCTCAAGTCGCTCCTATGGAACAGTTGAACCTACATCTAACTGGTGACATTCATGCTGTTACGGCCGCTCACAACCTTGCCTCTGCAGCAATCGATGCACGTTTGTATCATGAACAGCGTGAAGGCTTAGAAGCCTTTGAAGCGCGCTCAGGCTTAAAAGCACTGGATATCGACCCCACTAGAATCGTATGGCGACGTGTACTCGACCATAATGATCGCGCGTTACGCATGATCACGGTAGGCAAGAACGAAGCAAGCAAAACAATTAACGGCTTTGAGCGCGAAGATGGATTTGATATCTCAGCCGCTTCAGAGCTGATGGCTATCCTTGCTCTAGCAGATGACCTTCAAGATTTAAGAAAGCGCATTGGACGAGTGGTACTTGCTTACAACAAACAAGGCTTGCCGTTAACCGCAGATGACTTCAATGTTGCAGGCGCAATGACCGTAACAATGAAGGATTCTATTGAACCAACATTGATGCAAACCCTTGAAGGCGTTCCTACCCTAATTCACGCCGGGCCTTTCGCAAACATCGCACATGGTAACTCTTCAATTATTGCCGATAAGATTGCTCTTAAACTGAGTGACTTTGTGGTAACTGAAGGCGGTTTCGGCTCAGACATGGGTTTCGAGAAAGCATGTAACATCAAGGTTAAGGCATCCAACAAGAAGCCTGACTGTGCCGTTGTTGTTGCGACACTACGCGGATTAAAAGCGAACTCAGGTTTGTACGATTTAAGACCGGGCACCCCACTACCAGATTCAATCTTTAATGATGACCAAAACGCGCTTGTTGCAGGGTTTGAGAACCTAAAATGGCACATAACCAACGTTAAGCAATACCAAGTGCCAACAGTTGTTGCGATTAACCAATTCCCACAAGACTCAGCTCAAGAGCTCGATGCTTTGAAACAGATGATCACCGACTTCGACCCAAGCGTTAGCGTTGAAGTGAGCGAAGCATTTGGTCAAGGCGGCGAAGGGACGACTCAACTGGCTCGCGCCGTGGTAAAAGCTTGCCAAAAGGAGTCTGAATTTGAGCCTTTGTACCACTCTGAGCAAACCCTAGAAGAAAAGCTAATGGCTGTCGCTGAAGTCGGTTATGGCGCGGCAAGTATTTCACTATCTCCACTGGCTAAAAAACAACTAGCTGAATTCAAACTGCATGGCTATAGCAACCTATCAGTTTGTTTGGCAAAAACACCACTATCGGTCTCGACAGAAGCACACATAAAAGGTGCTCCCACTCAATTTGACGTACCCGTTAGAGAGCTAAAATTGTGTGCTGGTGCTGGCTTTATTTACGCGTTGTGTGGCAATGTGATGACCATGCCAGGCTTACCTGACAAACCAGCGTTCATGTCGTTAGATATTGACAGTAATGGAAATATCGTCGGCCTAAGCTAAATACCCTTAGTTAGATAAACGACAAATAATCGCGATTAATTTGGCTCAATTTTCAGACCGGTGTTCTATATTGAGCAATCATTTCCTAACGAAGTAATTGCTCAACAATCAAGCTTAAGTGCAAGAAGTTGCAATAAAAACGTAGTTATATGCGCATATTGTCTTAAGTTCTGGGGCAAGATCACATTAAAAACCTTATAAAATATATAGTATTGCGCTGATTCTTTGAGGACAGTGATGAATACAAGTATAAAAAAACTAATCGGGCAATTTCTATGCACCATATTTGCCCTAGGATTAGTCCCTGCCCTCTATATTAACTCTGAATTTGACAGGGTCGATGCTCAGCATACGCTAAATATCAAACAATCCAGCCAGAACCAAATCGAATACAGTTTTCACGAACTCGCCGTTATTGTTGAGCAAATATCTAACTCTGTTCCTTCTATTGCAGACTCTCAAACGTTACTTCGTGCCGTTCAAGAACCTTCACTCATCCACAAAGAAACGCTACAAGATCTTTGGGTAATGTTAGCTCGTGGCCAAAAATACTATTCTCAGCTTCGTTATCTCGATCTAGCTGGCAACGAAGTGTTCCGCGTTAACTACAAAGACGGTCAAGCAATCGTGGTCCCAGATAACGAACTGCAGAACAAGTCTTCACGTGATTACTATGAGGAACTGCAACGATTAAAGATTGGTGAAGTTAGTTCTCGCGGCATTGACCTAGAAGTTGAAAACGGAGAGATCGTTCGTCCTTTAATACCAGCGCTTCGCATTATGACGCCAGTCGCTGAAAACAATCGCATCATTGGTTACTTCATCGCAAACCTAAACATGCTCGAGATCTATAAGCGCCTTCACTATCAGATTGGTGCATCGTCTGCTGTTCCGATTATTCTCAACAAAACCGGACACATCATTATGGGGCCAGACCCAAAGGAATCTTTCGGACATGTGATTGAGTCACGTTCAGAGCGAACTTACGCAAAGTTATACCCGGAGCTTTGGACTGCGATTCAAGACAAGAAATCTTCTAGCTATTTTGATGGTAAGAACTGGTATTTCCACTCTGATATCAGCCCCAACATAAAACAGTTCGAAGGCCCAATCTACATGGTTCTTCATATTGAAAATCAGCAGTTCAGCAGTCAATACCGACAAGAAAAACAAGCGATTGTCGTTCAGATCATCACTTTATCTTTCTTGATTTCAATGATCTCTGCTGGCTTCGTATTGTGGAACAGCAATCACAAGAAGAACAGTATCGAGAGCCAACTGGCTAAAGCAGCAATGAATGGCATGTCTGCCTTGGTGATTACCGACAGAAACAACCGCATCATCAAAGTAAACCAAGAGTTCACCCGCGTGAGTGGCTACGAGTTAGAAGACGTAAAAGGTCGTCAACCATCGATGTTTGCCTCTGGCCGCTACAATGAAGAGTTCTACATCAAGATGTGGAGTATCATCAAAGAGAAAGGCATGTGGGAAGGCGAAGTCGTTAACCGACGTAAAGACGGGTCTTTAATCACGGAAATACTGCGAATCCAAACCATCAAAGATTCGAAAGACGTGATTCAGTTTTATGTCGCTTCATTTGTGGATATCAGTAAACACAAAGAGCTAGAAAACAAACTGAGAAACCTGAGCGAAAAAGATGCCTTAGCTGGGTGCTGGAACCGCCGTAAGTTCGATCTTGAGCTGCGAGATGAGTGTTCTCGTGTGAATCGTTATCCTACTCGTGAACAGTCTTGCTTAGCGATCTTAGATATAGACCACTTCAAACGCATCAACGACAGATTTGGTCACGATTATGGTGATCGCGTCATTCAAACGGTTGCTCAAGTACTCCAGCGAGAATGCCGTGAAACAGATTTTGTCGCTCGTATTGGTGGTGAAGAATTTGGCGTTATTCTGCCTCACACTACAACAGAAGAAGCTGAATACGTTCTTAATAGGCTCAGAATCGCTGTCAGTATCGAACTCGACAACGTAGTCACCGTGAGCGGTGGGATTACTAACGTAACAAATGATCCAGCACTTAATTACAAGTGCGCCGATTTAGCCCTATACGAAGCTAAAGCAGCAGGGAGAAACAATGTGTGCTTATTCCTAGATAAAGAGATGAGCGAAATAGCCTAGCAAATGACAATTGCATTCACTTGCCCGGCAAACGATCAGCTTGGAGCCGGATAAAATTCTAACTTGCTCCCCTCAACGACAAGAATACAATCCATGTTCGCAGCATGAGCAGCCTGCTTACCTAGGTTCGTATCTTCAAAAACAACACACTGCTTTGGCTGCAAACCCATACCAAAACACGCATCTAAGAAGGTATCCGGATTGGGCTTGTGATTCTTAACGTCTGTTGCTGTCACTAGGATATCGAGCTTACTCAAGATGTCTGTCTTATCCAGTAACTGTTCGGCACTTTTACGTTGACTGCCCGTTCCTACTGCAATCTTCTTATTACCCAGATGCTCTAACAGCAGAGAGTGAGTACAAGGGATAACGTCTCCTTTGTCTTCAATAGCCGCAAACGATGCCATTTTAAACGTGGACACAGCTTGTAGGTCGAGAGACAAACCGTATTTACTGTTCACCTCACCGGCTATTTTGTAGCTCGGCATGCCACCTAAGCTATGCAGCCAAGACGCTTCAAAATGAAAGCCGAACTCTTCAGCCGTTTGCTGCCACGCCTTTACATGTGCAGGCATTGTATCGATCAACGTACCGTCCATATCAAAGATCAATCCTTCATACGCCGTTAAATCTATTTTCATCACTACTACCACTCTTTAAGAAAGTTACTGATACCATAACCAATATTCAGTATCATGACCCCATATTACCGTTCAAAATGGATGTTTATGTTACAAATATCTAACTCTGTTTCGATTCAAGACTGGGAACTCCAGTTAACAGCGATCAGAGCCCAAGGAGCCGGCGGTCAGAACGTCAATAAAGTATCGAGCGCGATACATTTACGTTTTGATATCACACACTCCACCCTGCCCGACTTCTATAAAGAAAAGCTTTTGGCACACAAAGATAGTCGCATCACCAAAGACGGGGTGATTATCATTAAGGCGCAACAATATAGAACTCAAGAACAAAACCGAGATGATGCTTTAGTGCGTTTGAAAGAATTGATCTTGGAAGCGACAAAGGTTCAAAAAGTAAGAAGAGCAACAAAACCAACGCGTGGCTCTCAGAAAAGACGTTTAGAAAGTAAGAAGCAGAGAAGTACCACCAAACAGCTACGCGGAAGAGTGAGCTGATGGCTTCATGCCCTCAGTAACCACATTACTGTAGAAAGACCTGTCAATTTGACTAACGAATAGATCCATTACGCTGTTTATTTGAAAGTAAGATTACTGCTTCTTTTTGACCGACAAAATCAGTTTGATCAACAACATTCGCTCTTCGCTGGTCAGTAAGCGACTGACCGCTGCAACGTCTTCCGCTGTTGCTTGTGATGCACCCACAATATCAAGAACCACATCCAAATCCGTCACCTTTAAGGTTCTGGTGATTGAACGATACTGAGACATCTTAATATCCGCCTCGCCACGTTCAATCCGTTGATAGGTTTTTAAACTCATTCCTGAACTCGAGGCTAACTTTTCTTGAGACAAGTTAGCTTGTTTCCTACGCTCAATCAGCGCCACTATTATGGGTTCTTGTGACATAAGCTCATCCTCAAAAGACAGTTATGACCTAAATTCAGCAAGAAGCAGACCATATTGACTTGTGATGGTTTACATAAGCCATCAAAGGCATATTATCCAATTATTAAAAAACGTTACGTATCATAAACTTTCACGCTTTGATTGGTCGTGAGCGTAAAGGCTAGAAGACTTGAAGACTCAAGTGTTGGGAAATTAAAAAAATTGCATATTGCGAATAAGAAAAACGTCAAATTGGAAATTGCGAATCACTATACATTGGCATTTCCTTGCATTAGTCACGCATTAGAATCAGACAATCCCCGCCCAGAAATTATTGCAATACAACATAAGCTACTCACTTACAAAGAGGTGTTGCTACACGGGAGCATGTTGGAAGGTAAGGAATTAAAGCAGGCTTTTTCTGCATTGAACGAAAATGAAAAAGGTGTAGCGCAAGGTGGGATTAAAAGCATCAATGCTGCGATAAAAGAGATGGATGAGATTCTAGAAAGATACAGCCGTAAAGCAGTAATCGAGCTGAGTAACTAGTTCGACAAACAACTAACCAACTGTAAAAGTAAAAGTCGACGCTATCGTTAGATAAAGCGTCGACTTGTTCAAACATTTTGAAGTTCTACCGTTTAACTGCTTTTCTAACACCAGCAATCAACATCAGCATACCTAGCAAACCAAATGAAACACTACCTCCGCTGCTGCCAGAACCAGATGAAGTTCGCGCATTCACATAAGCTGTTCGCTTAGCGTCAGTAGAAACAAATTGAGCGGTTTCAGTTCCAGCAATTACGCTATCAATCCAAGCTTCATAGTCAAGGATTTCAGTAAATACAGATGTCACCGTAGAGTTTCCACCACATGTGTCTGGCCCAAAGCTAGTGATACCAACCTGTCTATACTCAGTGCCATCTTTCCAATAGACTGGACCACCAGAGTCACCTTGACAAGTACCATTATAAAGACCGGTGAATACGCTATAGTCACCATTAAAACAAATTTGATTATCAGTTAATGTCGAGCCATCAATAAAAGCAGTTGCACAAGTCGCATTGTCTACGTAATTAAGAGATGCTTTTTGCAATAAGGTCGTGCTGTCAAAACCTGAACGTGTATCACCATGGCCAACAGCAACGAAGTCATTAACACCAATTCGATAATCATCGTTTGAAGGACGCTTAACAACATCATTGATTGAGTCGACATTCAGTGCGCTTTCTAACTTAAGTATAGCAACGTCATTGCGTAATAGGTCGCTCAACGCATTTGAATAATCACTGCGATAGTAAACTTCGGATACACGTGCTTTTTGAATGTTACCGTTAGGAAATTGAGACGAATCTTCAAGTTGAGGGACAACAGTAGTAAACAATTGACCTTCTTCGTTACCGTAAATACAGTGCGCTGCGGTTAGAATGTGGGTCGGGTCTAAAATGGTTGCGCCGCAATAAGGGCCTGTTGAGTAAACACCATCATAATCAATACGATCAATGAACAAACTCGCCATTGAAGGGAATTCCGTCACTGAAGCATCACTACCATTCACAATATAAGGTGTTACGTTCGCGTCAGGAGAAGTTTCGACCGAGTTTTCCGTCGCCAATGCACTAGATGTATAAATCAACGGTGCTAATAGCACTAAAACGACTTTACGAACTGGACTCATTGTATGGTTAACATTCATAGATAACTCCTTGTAACTCTTACTACTTATTTACAAAAATGATGAATCGCCACCATAACACGTCACAACCGTGATTATAGTAAGTATTTGTAACGATATCGCCACATATCTCATTTTATAAACGAATTTTAAGTAACCGTTGTTAGTGGGTAACGCTAAACCTAATACGCTCACAAAAACATACGCTTTCAAAAACAAAAAAGCCCACCGTCGGACTTCTCTATACAGGGAATCAAACAATAGGCTTTTGTTATGTATTGCGGTTTCTCTTAAACGAGATTAGCCACGGTAGTAACGTTGAGGTACGAATGGCATTTTTTCTACTGTCATTGGTAGTTTCTTACCACGAACTTCAGCAAATACTTCGGTGCCGATTGCTGCTAGATCAGTGCGCACGTACGCCATTGAAACTGGTTTACCCGCGTTAGGACCAGCTGTACCACTAGTTACCACACCAACCTTGTTACCTTCAGCGTCAAACAATTCAGCACCTTCACGTACTGGTGCTTTAGTTTGACCAACAAGACCAACACGCTTGCGTTGAACGTCTTTAGTCGCGATTTGCTCAAGGATGATATCAGCGCCAGGGAAACCGCCAGCACGCTCCCCGTCAGTACGACGCACTTTTTGAATACCCCATAGAAGGCTAGCTTCTACTGGCGTTGTTGTTGTATCTAGGTCGTGACCGTAGAGACACAAACCACACTCAAGACGAAGTGAGTCACGTGCACCAAGGCCAATCCACTCTACTTCAGCTTCTGAAGTTAGCTTACGTGCTAGTGCTTCAGCATGATCATTCGGTACAGAGATTTCGTAACCATCTTCGCCTGTGTAACCACTGCGGCTTACGATACATTCCACACCATCGATATCCACTTTTTGAACATCCATGAACAGCATGTCTGCAACGCTAGGTTGGAAACGAGCCAGTACTTCAGACGCTTTAGGGCCTTGAAGTGCTAGTAGAGCGCGGTCATCAATCACTTCCATTTCTACGTCTGCAGGAAGGTGAGCCGTTAGGTGGTCGATATCTTGTGTCTTACAAGCTGCGTTCACAACAACAAATAGGTGATCGCCAAGGTTCGCAACCATCAGGTCATCCATGATGCCGCCCTGATCGTTAGTAAAGAACGCGTAACGCTGCTTACCAGAAGGAAGGTCAATAATATCTACAGGAACCAAAGACTCTAAGACAGCAGCTGCATTTGCACCATGTAGACGAAGTTGCCCCATGTGAGAAACATCAAAAAGACCGGCAGCGTCACGAGTGTGTAAGTGCTCTTTCTTTACACCTAGTGGGTACTGAACTGGCATATCGTAGCCAGCGAAAGGAACCATTTTCGCACCCTCTTCAACGTGAAGTGCATGCAGTGGTGTTTTTAGTAGGTCTTGATTAGCGTGTTCTTGAGTCATTTTATTCTCCATGAAGCGTTGCAGGCTGTCCAAAATCGAGTCTGCCGCTTATATCTCTATTTAGAGTCGCCTCTAACGATACGGGTTAACGTTAGAAACAGTAGATAGTAAAAAGTGATGTCTTTTATATAGGCTTATATTGTTAGCGTTATAAATATGAATAGCTGTACAAACCCTATACAACTCACTTTCTAAGAATTCACTTCAGTAAACTTCAATCAACATGAGTAAACCGTGTTCACTATAATAAACAAGCCTGAGTGAGTTTTACACCCTTAACAAGATTAAAACAGCTCAAAATGTGACATTTAACAATTTAAAAACAATTATTCGATACATACAAAAACGCGATATTGATGATTTTCACATCAATATCGCGTCATTTGACAAACGTTAGAAACAAAAGCAAACGTTTGCATTCACTATAAGAAATTCTAAGTTTGTTAACTTATTTTGCAGTCACCCACAAAATCAGCGCATCTTCTGCACTAGTAGAAATCAACATGTGGCCCATATTGGCATCGTAATACATGCTGTCGCCTTCGCTCATTGGTACGGGTTCGTAGAATTCTGAGTAGAACATCACATCACCGGAGATGATCATTAAGAACTCTTCACCATCGTGACGAACCCAATCATTATATTCTTCAAAAGTACGCGCTCTTACGCGGCTTTTGAACGGCATCATCTTCTTATTAGAAAGCTCTGTCGCAAGCAACTCATGTTCGTAAGTTGGTGTTGGGTGTGGTTTGCCCTGGCCTGCCTTGGTTAAGTCTCGACGTCCTGTTGCGACTTTTTTCCTTGGCGGTTCAAAGAGTTGTGGCATATCAATTTGCAAACCCATCGCCAATTTTTGCATTGCTTGAAACGTTGGTGAGATCTGTTCATTCTCGATTTTGCTGAGCGTAGAACGCGCCAAGCCAGTTCTTTGGCTTGCTTCTTCTAACGTAATCCCAAGCTTGCCGCGGATATCTTTAATACGCTGGCCTAGCCTGAGTGGTTCTATATTCTGGTCTAACGTTTCCTTCGCCAACGTTAAAGATGGGTACTCATCATAAATGTCTTCTGACATAGGTCCCTCATTATTTTCTTACTTCCTGTCTATTCATTTCATTGTTGCATGAAGCGCTTTGTTGATTAAAGAGCACACACAGAAATAAAGCGTGCTCCCTGTAGCAAAACGAGAAAAGTTGTTTCCTATTGGAAATTTTTGTTGAAAATTGATTTTATCAGAGCTATGTTATCGACTTGTTAGATGAAGAGATGCTACTTCAGCTTGCAGCAAATGATAGATTTAACATTTGTAAGAGCTGTTTTTTACCCGAACTTTTTGGGAAACAATTCGTGCTGCATTGACCCTACAACGATCGCTTAGACGCTGTAAGAGTATATTTATAACGCAATTCACGTTTATCTATACCTATATAGCGCAAACGATACCGATGCAGAAATCAACGTAAGACCTAATGGACTATAAAAACAATCACCATTAGCTTAATGAAAGGTCTCGACAATGAACGCTTACCAAAACCATAGCTTAGACAGTTTTTTCTCTACGAACCTATCTGCGACTGACGACGCAGTATTTGCTGGAATCCAAGCAGAGAACACTCGTCAAAACGAACAAATCGAACTTATTGCTTCTGAGAACATCGTTTCTAAAGCAGTAATGCAAGCTCAAGGCACTTGCCTAACCAACAAATACGCTGAGGGCTACCCAGGTCGTCGTTACTACGGTGGTTGTGAGCACGTAGATACAGTAGAAGCTATCGCAATCGAACGCGCTAAGCAGCTGTTCAAATGTGAATACGTAAACGTACAGCCTCACTCTGGCGCTCAAGCAAACGGCGCAGTTAAACTTGCCCTACTTCAACCTGGCGACACTATCCTAGGTATGTCTCTTGACGCTGGTGGTCACCTTACACACGGTGCACGTCCTGCAATGTCTGGTAAATGGTTCAACGCAGTTCAATACGGCGTAGACCGCGACACTCTTGAAATCGATTACGAAGCAGTTCGCGCTTTAGCTATCGAAAGCCAACCTAAAATGATTATTGCTGGTGGTAGTGCTATCCCACGCGTTATCGATTTCGCTAAGTTCCGTGAAATCGCTGACGAAGTTGGCGCAATCCTAATGGTCGATATGGCACACATCGCGGGTCTTATTGCGACAGGTGCTCACCCTAGCCCACTACCACACGCTCACGTTGTTACGACAACAACGCACAAGACACTTCGTGGCCCACGCGGCGGTATGATTCTGACTAACCACGAAGACATCAACAAAAAGATCAATTCTGCTGTGTTCCCTGGCCTACAAGGCGGCCCACTAATGCACGTTATCGCGGCTAAAGCAGTAGCATTTGGCGAAGCACTTGGCCCAGAATTTAATACTTATATTGATTCAGTGATCGACAACGCAAAAGTTCTTGCTGAAGTGTTGCAAACTCGCGGTTGTGACATTGTGACTGGCGGAACAGACACGCACCTAATGCTGGTTGACCTTCGTCCTAAGGGCTTGAAAGGTAACGTAACTGAAGAAGCATTAGAGCGTGCAGGGATCACATGTAACAAAAATGGTATACCATTCGATTCAGAGAAGCCTATGATTACTTCTGGCATTCGTTTAGGTACGCCAGCTGGAACCAGTCGTGGTTTTGGCACTGAAGAATTCAAACTTATCGGTGAATGGATCGGCGATGTACTTGATGGCTTAGTTGAAAGCCCTGAAGGCAACGCTGAAGTTGAGCAACGTGTTCGCAAGCAAGTTAAAGAGCTTTGCAAGCGCTTCCCTCTTTACCGTTAGACCGTTTTTAAGATTTAAATTAAAACCTCATAAATTTTTGGAGAATAAGCAATGGACAATACACTAAAGTTTGCAGACAGCCACGAGTGGGTAAAAGACAACGGTGACGGTACTGTAACTATCGGTATTTCTGAGCACGCTCAAGAGATGCTAGGTGACGTTGTGTTTGTTGACCTGCCTGACACTGGAGACGAAATCGAAGCTGGCGAAAGCTTCTCTCTAGTTGAATCAGTGAAAGCAGCTTCTGATATCTACGCACCAATCTCTGGCGAAATCGTAGAAATCAACGAAGAATTAGAAGATAGCCCTGAGTTAATTAACGAAGAATCTTATGAAGGTGGTTGGATTGTTAAAGTGAAGATGTCTGATGCGTCTGAACTAGACAACCTTAAGGATGCGGAAGAATACCTAAGCTCTATCGAAGAAGACTAATAGGTAACCTCATTACGATAAAGCTGCTCTTTTGAGCAGCTTAATTTTAGGGGCTAGCTCACGGCTCCAGAGAGAAAGTAGAACATATCATGACTGAATTACTTCAAAGCCAATTACTGAAAGACCTGGGTACTCAAAACGAGTTTGTTGCTCGTCATAACGGCCCTAATAAAGCAGACCAGCAGAAAATGCTTGATGCGATCAACGCGACTAGCTTAGACGCACTGATCGACGAAACGGTTCCTGCACAAATCCGTCTTGAAAAACCAATGACACTTGCTGCGCCACTGAGCGAAATGGACATGCTGACCTCTCTTAAAGAGATCGCTAACCTAAACCAAGTGAAACGTACTTTCATTGGCCAAGGCTACTACAACACATTCACTCCAAACGTTATTCTACGTAACGTTTTAGAGAACCCAGGCTGGTACACAGCTTACACACCATACCAACCAGAGATTTCTCAAGGTCGTCTTGAATCTCTACTAAATTACCAACAAATGGTAATGGACCTAACCGGTATGGAAATCGCGAACGCATCCCTTCTTGATGAAGCGACAGCGGCTGGCGAAGCGATGACACTGTGTAAGCGTGCTGGTAAAAGCAAGAGCAAAGTATTCTTCGTTGCTGACGATGTTCACCCTCAAACACTAGAAGTTGTTAAAACTCGTGCTGAGTACATCGGTTTTGAAGTAATGGTTGGTGCTCTTGAAACACTTCCAGAGCAAGACGTATTTGGTGCGCTTCTTCAATACCCTAGTACAACGGGTGAAGTTCGTGACCTAACAGACATCATTGCGAAAGCTCAAGCTAACAAAACACTGGTTACAGTTGCTACTGACCTACTTGCTTCTGCTCTACTTAAGCCTGCTGGCGAAATGGGCGCAGACGTAGTTATCGGTTCAGCGCAACGTTTCGGTGTTCCTATGGGTTACGGCGGTCCACACGCTGCATTCATGGGTACTCGTGAAAAGCATAAGCGTACAATGCCAGGTCGTGTAATCGGTGTATCTATCGATACTCACGGTAACCAAGCGCTACGTATGGCAATGCAAACTCGTGAGCAACACATCCGCCGCGAGAAAGCGACATCGAACATCTGTACAGCTCAAGCACTTCTAGCAAACATGGCGTCTTTCTACGCGGTTTACCACGGTGCAGAAGGCCTACGTACTATTGCTCGTCGTACACATCATATGACAGCTATCCTAGCAGCTGGCCTGACTAAAGCGGGTTACGAGCTAACGAACAACAGCTTCTTCGATACCATCACGATCAACTCTGAAGAGAAGACAGATGCACTGTACGCGAAAGCGCAAGCAGCAGACATCAACCTTCGCCTTCTTAAGGGTAAGATCGGTATCAGCTTAGATGAAACAACAACGATCGACGACGTGAATTCACTGTTTGCAATCTTCGACGTGAAAGAAGACGTTCAAGCACTATCTTCTGACATTGCTTCAAACGAATTTGCAGCAATTCCAGAAAACTGCCGTCGTGAATCAGAGTTCCTAACTCACCCAGTATTCAACACGCACCACAGCGAAACGCAAATGATGCGTTACCTAAAACAGCTTGAGAACAAAGACTTCTCACTAACGCACGGCATGATCCCACTGGGCAGCTGTACGATGAAGCTGAACGCTGCTGCTGAGATGATTCCAGTAACATGGCCTGAGTTTGGTTCAATTCACCCATTCGCACCTCTTGAGCAGGCAGCGGGTTACACTGCACTAGCGAAAGATCTTAAAGAGAAGCTATGTGAAATCACCGGTTACGACGATTTCTCACTACAGCCTAACTCTGGTGCATCTGGTGAATACGCGGGGCTAATCGCGATTCAACGTTACCACGCAAGCCGCGGTGAAGCTCACCGTAACGTTTGTCTGATTCCAAGCTCAGCGCACGGTACTAACCCTGCAACAGCATCAATGGTTTCAATGAAGGTAGTGGTTGTTAAGTGTGATGAAGATGGCAACATCGACATGACAGACCTAGCAGCGAAAATCGAGAAGCACAAAGAAAACCTATCAAGCATCATGATCACTTACCCTTCTACGCACGGCGTATACGAAGAGCAAGTGAAAGAAGTGTGTGAACAAGTGCACGCAGCGGGCGGTCAGGTTTACCTAGACGGCGCGAACATGAATGCTCAAGTAGGCCTAACTTCACCTGGCTTCATCGGTTCAGACGTATCTCACTTGAACCTACACAAAACATTCTGTATCCCACACGGTGGTGGTGGACCGGGTATGGGTCCTATCGGTGTTAAATCTCACCTAGCACCTTTCCTACCAGGTCACATCGAAAATGGTGTACAAGGTTCTGACTACGCGGTATCAGCTGCAGATCTAGGTAGTGCTTCTATCCTACCTATCTCTTGGGCTTACATCGCAATGATGGGCGAACCTGGCCTAACAGACGCAACGAAAGTAGCGATTCTGAACGCGAACTACGTGATGGAAAAACTACGTCCTCACTACCCTGTTCTTTACCGTGGCACTAACGGCCGCGTAGCGCACGAATGTATTATCGATATTCGTCCGCTTAAAGAAGACACAGGCATCAGCGAAGAAGATATTGCTAAGCGTCTAATGGACTTCGGTTTCCACGCTCCGACGATGTCTTTCCCAGTAGCTGGCACACTAATGGTAGAGCCAACTGAATCTGAAGATTTAGAAGAGCTAGACCGTTTCTGTGAAGCGATGATCGCAATCCGTCACGAAATGGCAGCAGTGAAAGCGGGTGAATGGCCACTAGACAACAACCCTCTAGTGAACGCACCGCACACACAAGTTGACCTAGCTGGCGCAGAATGGGATCGCCCTTACTCTCGCGAACTGGCTTGCTTCCCATCGAAAGCAACCAAGAACTCGAAGTACTGGCCAACAGTTAACCGTGTAGACAACGTATACGGCGACCGTAACCTAATCTGTTCTTGCCCAAGCATCGATAACTACGAAGACTAATTCGTAGCGGCGCTAAGCAGCGAAACATAACAAAAGGCGAACCAAACGGTTCGCCTTTTTGTTGTCTGAAATTCAAGACCAATAAATGGGTTGACCTTACCGTAAGGGAAAGGTTTAAGGTAAAATAAATCCAATGATGAATGAGGAAACGATGATGGGATGTTGTAACAAAGCGCCAAAAGGTGGAGCCCCTCTTGGCTTGCTTCTAAAAGTCACGATTGGAATTGGTCTTTTTGTGTTTCTGCTGGCTTTGTGGCAGTAGATAGATAAATGTTTCACTTCCAAAAAGCTTGAAGATTATAGCTTCTAACTGTTTGTTGCCCGGGTGATAAATTAACTCTTCTCCGCGCGCGCATAGGAGGGCTTATAATAGTTACCCACACCTCATTTAGAATACTTTTATTGGTGATATCCTCTTTAAGTTATTACAACTTCAAAAGAGCCATTACTCTTTGGCTATCTAAATGCTTATCTAGTCCCGCCATGCTTTTTATTACTTCAGGATGTGAGAACATCTCTTTACCTGCCACTTCACCCAAGATTTGAAAACTTTTTTCCAACGCAACATCTCCTTCATAGGCGATTGCGTCTTTCGTTTGCTCCAAGCAAGCTTCAGTTGTCAGGCGCATAGATAACTTAGCGACATTTTTGTTTGACTCATCCATTTGACTGGGAGTCGCTGCAGAAACTTTGTCTACAGCAGGATGAGCAGACACAGCTAAAAACATCCACTTTACAAGCTCAACCCTATCTTCTTTAGTTGTTGAGCTCACCAAACATTTCGTAAGTTCATCGGTGTAAACACCAGCAACAGCATTGCCAGAAACTAGAACACTTAACAGAGTGCCGACAAGCGCCTTTTTGTTTTTCATTTTTACCCTTAATCTAATTGTAATGAATAGCCACAGAATCTGTGTACTTGAAGGTAAAGACTTCTTCTTAAAACCCTATGCCACTAATTGTACATCTACTTGTACATCTACTTGTAATTACATAACATTGAATGATGTCAAATTTATAAATATTCATTTGAAAAATAAACGTTTAATCCAGTTCAGAGCGTTATCAATCATTGATTAATATGATTGAACTTTGTATAGCATTCATAGAATTTAATTCTATATTTTAACAATCCGACTAACTTAACCCAAAGCTTGACCCTATACGGTAAGGTGTTTATATTGTCGCCCGCCCAACGGGCACATCCTAAAATACACACCGGCCATCCTGCCATCATTCGTGTATTTATATTGGTGTTGTGAACTTCCATGCTAACGAAACTTCGTCCTTTTACTCGTGAATCGGGTGCACTTATGCATCTTTCGATTCCAATCATTTTGACTCAAATAGCGACCCAAGCGATGGGATTTGTCGATACGACAATGGCTGGCCAAGTAAGCCCTGCCGATCTCGCCGCTATTGCACTCGGCACCAGCCTTTGGATCCCTGTGTTACTGCTACTGCGTGGCGTGATTATGGCGTTAACGCCTGTTGTCGCTTACCACCGCGGCGCACGTGACTTCCAGAGTATCTCTGTTGAATTCTTCCAGATGGTTTGGTTGGCATTAATAGCGAGTGTGCTCCTCATCGCTTATTTGGTGAGTGCGAAACCGATCTTAGAATGGATTGGGGTTGCCGCTGAGATCATTCCTATCGGCAGCGATTATGCGTTTGCCCTAGCCTTTGGTGTTCCGGGTATTGCCCTGTTCTATACCTTGAATGGCTTCTGTGAGGGTATGAACAACACCAAAGTGCCAATGATCATTTCTGTGGTTGGTTTGTTGGTAAATATTCCGGTCAACTACGTGCTTATCTACGGTAAGTTCGGCTTCCCTGAAATGGGCGCTGTAGGTTGTGGTTGGGCGACAAGCTTGGTGTACTGGCTAATGTCGGGAATGCTGTATTCTTACATCAAAGGTCATCATCACTACAAGACCATTATTAGCTTTGCCGATGCAAAACCAAAACCAAAAGAGATGCTTCACCTCCTAAGATTAGGTTTACCTATCGGGATGAACATCGCGGTGTGTGGCAGTATCTTTGCGGTAATCGCTCTGATGATTGGCCGTATTGGTGCTGAGAACGTGGCAGCCGCACAAATTGCACTGAATATATCGAGCCTGACTTACGTGATACCAATGAGTATTTCGTTTGGCATTACGATTCGTGTTGGACATGCATTAGGTGAGAAAGACGAACTAGGCGCAATTGAACGCAGCAAAGTCGGCATTTTGGTTGCCGCGTTGATTTCATTACTTTCAGTTGCGATGTTCCTGCTGTTCCCTGAGTGGATCATTAGACTTTACACGACCGACCCTGCGATAAGTGCAACGGCAGCAGTATTGTTGACCTTTACTGCGATGTACCAGTTCAGCGATGCATTACAAACGTCTGCTAACGGTGCATTACGTGGTTATAAAGATACCAAGATCCCAATGATCTTAGCCATCGCTTCATACTGGGGCTTAGCATTACCACTGGGCATGGTATTAGGCTTAACAGACCACATTGTTCCTGCTATGGGTGAAGAAGGCTTTTGGATTGGTATTCTGACGGGCTTGAGCGTTTCAGCGACGCTGATGTTAATTCGCTTGCGATACGTGATTAAGCAGCGTGACTTGCCACCAGCAGATGCTGCATTAGCAAACTAAGATAGACCAATAATCTAATACAAAAAAGCGCGTTACTGCTACTCGGCAATAACGCGCTTTTTTTATCTAAATTGAACTGTGTTTATCTATTTATCTGTTTATCTGTTTATCGCCAAATATGAGCCAGCCGCAATCATTATTCCACCAGCACTTTGGTTTAATCTTTTATGGGCGCGTGGCGTTTTAAGCAAACTTGCCAATCTGCCCGCGCCCATTGCAATGATCATTAAACCGGACATCAAAGCAACCGCCGCTAAGCCAGAAACCAAGACGATATCTTGTGAACGCAAAACAGTCAGATCAATAAACGTTGGCAAGAATGAAATATAGAACAAAATCACTTTCGGGTTTGATGCTGAAATCAAAAAGCCTTGTACGAAACTGGCGAGTTCCGATTTCTGACTTTGCTTGGCTGCGAGCTCCGCTGAACCTTGCACTTCAGGTAGGCTCTTAAACATCTTGTAGCCCAAGTAAATCAGATAAGCGGCACCAACGTAGCGAATCACCTCAAAAGCAAACGACCAGTTCTCAGCAATCGTCGCTAGGCCAAAACAGGCAAGCGCAAGATAAATCAGATCACTGCATATCATTCCTACAGAAAGAGAAATGCACTTTCGCCACCCATCGACCATACCACGAGCCAAAATCGCAAATACACCGGGACCCGGAGTAATGCCAAATATAAACATGGCAATAAAGAATGTAACTGCGCCTTCTAATGACATTGGCGTGTCCTTACTTATAACCCAACATGATTGATCACGAACGTATCATGAAGTTTCGTTTCAGGTAAAGAACGTATTGATCCACGATGATTCAAAAAGCTCATGTTTGAATAACTGTCACACGTAATTTCCCCACCAAGCAATACCCGTAAACCCAACGTGTTTTTCGTTCAGGCATAAAAAAGGCAAACCTAGTGGCTCGCCTCTGCAAAATATTGAGTACAAATCAAGGTAACAAGATTAGTTCGCCATTGGTGACAACAACGCAGGGTTAACCACCAAGTTTCTCACACCGTGGGCGTGATCTTCGTTAAAGTCATTGCCTTCACACCAGCTCCCCACTGTCGCGATGTTTACTTTCGCTACTTGTGGACGAACACTCCATGTTACTTGGAAAGGTGAACCTTGCTCGTTGTAACCTGGGCCCGTTGTTGAACCTGCGTATTGAATCGCAGAGCCAGTATCTTGTGGGATGTTGGTTGCTTGGTGCAATCCATTCACTTTTGAGTGCTTAGCCAATGCTTCGAAGTCGAGTGCTTTGTCGTCATTCACTAATACGTATACTTGGGTCTCAACACGCAGTTGCGGGTTGGTAATCGCGTCGTTAAAACAAGCACCCAGTGTTTCACCCGGTTCAACTTGTGCAGTCGAGTACACGTAATGCACTTCGATGGTATCGCCCGAATGCAAAGAACCATGCTCGCTCGGACAAACCTTGCCCTCAAATGGTTTTAGTTCAGCCTCACTTAGCTTACCAGTGTATTTAAAGCCACTCTGGAAACCCTTGCCATCACCGTTACCAGCGTATTGGGTAAACTCGCCACCTTTGTGCTCTGCGTTCTTATGGAAGTGGATATTACATAGGTTCATGGCTGTTGAATCTGGCGCATCAGAAAACAATCGAGCGTTTGTTCCTTCTACTGAACCTAGATCACGAGGCGCTTGCGGACCAAAACCTTGCCCTTGGGTATTTTCAGAAAGCTTCGCTCTTTGTTCTGCGATAACACCATCTGAAACAGACTCATGGTTCGCGTCTGATGCGTTTGCTTGAGCAGATAACATCACCATCGCGACGCTTAAAAACACACTCTTGTTGTTCATTTTTCTTCCCTAGAATGTTGATAATTAAACTTAAACCAAACTTAACAGCAAACATCTTACTATGCTCACACATGAATATAAGCCTTGTCTTTGTAAGATTAGATTTCATCGCTTACTTTGGGATGAGTATTAGAACCCTTGATGCACATAACAAGTTAAACACCATGAATACGGCTAGTCCCTTCCAGAACTAATAATTTCCCACTTTGTTGACAGAACTCTGACTCAGAGAGCTAATTAGAAAGTAACAAATACAAGTCTGACGATGACAAGGTTTGCAAGATCAAAAAAGGCGAACCACGTGGCTCGCCTTCTTCGCTTCATTCAATCTTTCGAGTGCGCTATTGCTTACTTGTTTAACCGTGACCGGTGGCAAATATCCCAAACGTCATGACGTTCAATGCATCTGTCACGCCCTCTAGTGATTTGATCACAGTCTTAGTCGGTTGGTTATGACGAATAAAATAGCTTCCGATGCCTTTTTCACCGCCACTCTTAGCATCGCTTTCAGATGTTTCTGTCGCTGCTACCTGAGAAGGTTCGCCTGATTCTGGCTCTGCATTAACGTGAACTATCGAGTCCTTATTTGAATCAAGGTTTGGGTTTAATTCATGGTTAGCGAGTGGTTGATGATTAACGATTGATTCATGCGAAGATTCAACGCTGGTCTCAGCATTTGTATCCTTTGAAGTCTCGAGGCTACTCTTTCCCTCTACGCTTTTCGACATAGCATCTTCATTGCTCAATGTCTCGTCGTCTAGTTGATGATTACTCGTTGAAGAACAAGCTGTTAAGAAAAACAGGCTAACGATGAATATGAGTAAGTTTCTCATCATAATGATAAATCACGAATTAATAAAACATTGTTCGATTGTAAGTAACTTATGCTAGGAGTTCCAGTGACACGCTTGTTTTGTCGTAACCAGATGTGTACATAATTACTTACTACTTGATGAATCAATAGTTTACTCTCAGCTAAACTTAAAGTTCGTTAAGATAATTTCATAGGTAGTGATGACTGACCTTAATAGTTTGATACCTCAATCAGATTACCATCAGGGTCGCGGAGGTAAATTGAGGTGATCTTGGCCACTGCACCGGTTCGCTCTACAGGGCCCTCCTCTATAGTGACACCTTGTCCCGTAATATGATCGAATACCTCATCAATCGGTGTGTTGGTGATGAAACATAGGTCGGCACTCCCCGCTTGTACATGCTTAGCCTTAGGTTCGAACTCCTGCCCTTGCTGATGAAGATTTATCTTTTGGTTACCAAACGACAGTGCCCAGCGCTCCTCACCAAACTGAATCGGTTTCATCCCCAACACTCTCTGATAGAAGTCTACCGTTATCTCGATATCTTTAACGGTTAATACAAGGTGATCTAAGTGACTGATATCCATAAATGATTGCTCTCCGTAAGTGACAGGCCTGCTAATTAACTCCTCTACAAGATTTGATAAAAATCCAGAGCGTTATTCACTCATAATCTAACGCTTAGAAAAGTGATACAACAGCCTTTTACGGCTATAGATCCCATTATCAACGAATAAAGGGAGCACTTCTAAGTGCTCCCTTTGCAACGTTATTCTAACTAAATTGATTGGTTAAATTAGTGACATAAACCTTCATGCGTCCAGTACCAATAGTTTTCAAACGGATCAGCACCCCAGTTATCTGTTGTAGACGTAAAACGGTTGCCCCAATATTGAACCGACGCCCCAGCTGGGTAGAAAATATTCGGGCTCCATTCTGGCACATCCACACACATGTCCTGAGGATCAGGTTGAGGACTAGGGTTTGGCAGTTCTAGTACAGTGCTGACCGCTACATAAGCGTCTGTTGACCCTTGCGCACCCGATACCATTACGTAGATATCATCCCCTTGTATACCACCAAAGCCACAGTACTCGTTGTTATCCAAGTTAGTAGACGAACAATCGTAGTCATTTGATGATGCTGGACGACCGATAGCAACATATAGATCGACGTTACCGTAACCATTGTAAGTTTGGATCCAAACATCACCTTCAGAGCTGTTCTTCAGAACAAACTGCTGTTGATCGTTACCGCTACTCAACACAGGCGCAGGAACGTTCAATTCTAAATTGTTGATGCCCGGTGTCGGTGTCGGTGTCGGTGGATTAGGGTTTGGATTCGGCTGACCAGAACCACAGTTTTGGACATTAACGCCGACCTGACTAAACGCATTACGCACCGAAGATGCTTCATAACCTAGCTTTTGTGCCGCCTTACAAACCCCTTCCGCACCTGATTGGAAGTTCGATTTTGATGTCCAATAAAGTTGGTTTGCCGTAGCGTAAGTCATGAACGCCTTTTTAATGTCCCAACCGTTGCTGGTGGCTAGATGGTAGAATGCTTTGTTGAAAATACCCGAGCTATGGTGAACGTCAATCCCGTTGTAATATTGGTTAACGTGATCGATAGACATACCATCTTGGCTAGGTTGAATGAAATAGCGCATCGCAGGGCTGTACTTCATTACGTGCTCACCCATCTTCCAGTTAAAGCTGCCATGAACATATTCGCTTAAAGCCGCTGCAGCAACATCAGAGAAAGACTCATTCATGCCGCCCGACTGACCGCGGTACTCAAGGTTTGAATTTTGTTCAGTAAAACCGTGGCTTACCTCATGCGCGATCACATCCCACGTAGCCAATGGATACATAGATTGGTTACCATCACCAAACGTCATCTGTTGGCCATCCCAGAATGCATTGCCGTAGTTCGAACCGTAGTGCACACGCATCGTTAGTTTTTGCTGGATAGGACGAGTGTTCAACCACTCTTTGTACATGTCAAAAACACGCTGGCCGAAGTAATGTGCATCGTTCATTGGTGCATACGCGCCGTTAATCGCACGGTAATCATTGACGTTCCTACCGTAATTACCATTACAGGCAAACTGATGAACCTGACCATAGTCTTGGCGATTATTCATATTCATCGTAACAACGTTTTGACTGTCCATCTGGCAATATGAGTTAACCTGGAAACCACCGTATTGAGTATTCGGGCCAAAATAGTAACGACCGCTTTTCTCGTTTCCACCAGGGCCTTCGGCATCAATGAACGCAATACCTTCCCACTGGTCGAGTAGCTCGCCAGATTTAGCGTCTACAAGCGTAATTGGTCGTGAAGGTCCCATACCTTTTGTTTGTAAGAAATCAACTTTATAAATCAGGTGTGCTTGTTGCTGTTCATCAAGCCAAATGAGGAGGTCAGCATTTGGATTACGAATCGTAGCTGCAGCCACGCCCTTGTGCTGTGACTTAGCAATCGCTATTGCTTGCTGAGCGTTGATCATCGGCAAAGTAGAACCGATATCAGCTTCGATACCCGTTAAAACTTGCCCGTCTATTGCTTGAGCAATGCCTTGCTGAGAATGATCAACCACCACTGACTGACCATAAACCGGAATGCCATAGTGGAGCTGTTGTTTACGCAGGAGTGTCGTTGTACCGGTATCGACTCGACTTGCTTCATAGTAAGCAAGTGGTTGACTTAGAGCACTAAAGCCCTGATTTTTTTGATTTAGAATGATTGATAGATCGACATCGGAATAATTCACTACATTGGCAGCTTGAGAAGTAAACGCTATTGGGAATAGCATTAGTAAATGTGTACCACGCATACATCACCTTTATAATTTTTGTTTTTATAAATTCACCCACTGGATGAGCGCGCATCTTAACGATAGATTATGCGCATGATTAAATGCATTTAGTTTTATATGTGACATTGATTCAGAAGATAATCTTTCACGAAAATAAAAGTGAGGTGGGGAGTCAAAAAACCCATACTTTCCGCCACTTAGCAACAACTCAACAAATCGACGCAAAATATGGAGGGGTATCTAATTTCCGACAATACTCGGAAATTTCATGCTTCGAATCGTTACGAGATTAAGGTTCGATATCGATTTTCAAATAACGGCGCCAACTCACCCCTATTAGATTCAGAGCCCGAAAATAGTTAAAGACGGTTTCGTGCAAAATCGTAATAAGGGTGTATTACCTAGCGTGCGGACTTAACCTAGTGTTTATTAAGCATGCAAATGACCAATTTATTGTTGGCTATCTTAACAAGTGCCATTGCCGTCAATCAGAGTATATTCAGCCCAAACACGTCCTTTACATCGAATAAAACGGCTTCTGTTTTCTCTCTCGATACTTGTGTACCTTTGCGTAAAATATCAATGAGCTGTGCTTTGTCGTCTAATAATTCAGCTCTGCGTGCTCTAATCGGGCGAATCATCTCTTGTAGACACTCTTCCAATACCTTCTTAGTTTGGCCATCCCCTAACCCGCCTCTGCGATAGTGATCTTTTAGTTCATTAACGTACTGAGCGTCAGTATGGAAAGCATCAAGATAGGTAAACACGATGTTCCCTTCAACTTGGCCCGGATCTTCGATTCGTAGATGATTTGGATCGGTATACATGGATTTGACTGCGGCACGAATCTCTTTCTCTGTCGCACCTAAGTTGATAGCGTTGCCCATTGATTTCGACATCTTACTTTTGCCGTCGGTGCTCGGAAGACGAGAGGCATTGCTAAGCAGAGGTTTACACTCATTTAAAATTGGCTTGCCCGCGAGTGAGTTAACTTTTCTCACGATCTCGTTGGTCTGTTCTAGCATTGGCAATTGGTCGTCACCCACCGGAATCAAGGTCGCGTTAAACGCCGTGATATCAGCCGCCTGTGAAATCGGATAAGTCAGAAAACCAGCTGGAATTGAGCGACCAAACTCCTTGTTTTGAATCTCGCTTTTAACTGTTGGGTTGCGTTCCAAACGAGCGATAGAAACAAGGTTACTGTAAAACATGGTGAGTTCGGCCAGTGCTGGTAACTGAGACTGGAGGCAAATCGTGGTTTTTGTTGGGTCGATACCTACCGCTAGATAATCAGCAACAACGTTGAGGATGTTAGACGAAACCTTGGCAGGGTTATGTGCATTGTCGGTAAGCCCTTGCATGTCAGCGACCAATATCGTTTGGTCGTGAATATGCTGCAATGAAGTCCTCTGCTGAAGTGAACCTACATAATGCCCCAAATGCAAAGGGCCAGTCGCTCGGTCGCCAGTAAGAATAATTTCCGGTTTGTTCGTATTTTGAGGTGTTTTCATGGGGTATCTCCAAGTAATAAAAGCTACTGGAGATAAAAAGAAACGACATTCTTGGTGACATTCTTAACTACCTTCCAGCAGCTAAAGAATGTGAGTATTCCGTGCTGCTCTAGATAGAGCACCACCAAAAGAAAATTGAAGTTGAAGCAGAAGTAAATTTCATTATTAAAATCTACCAACAATAAGGGTTAACGACAACCCTTTTATTGGTAGGTAATAAAACTAACGTACCGAAATCGCTTTTCGAGGCGTTTCAAAACAGCAAACTATTAAAGATGCATATCGTAAGCAAATGTATTAATTACATAAACCAATAATTCTAGAACGCATTGCTTGATTGACGTTAAAGTGAACGTTCAAAAACTCAAGCTGTGCCAGAGCCGATTCCGCCGTGCGTTCGTAGCCTTGAGTAAAGGTTGGCAGTAACTGAGCAAACTTAGGGAAGCGCGCTTCTAGCCTTCTATCAGACATAAACTCATCGACGAATTCAGGTTGTGAGCTTTCCGTTTGACCCACAAGATCGATCAAACGATCGAGTGCGTAAGATTGGACGAACCGACTGCCCGACAGCTTTTCACCTCGGTTATAGCGAGACATACCCACGTAAAGGTTGGTTAAGGCTTCCCCTATAATCCACTCTTGCGAATTAGCTTCTGCTGCCCGCTTTTGTGGTGGAATACAACACTGAGTATCAAAGTCAGTTTCCTGCCAAACGATTCTCCCTTCAGCAAACGGAATATGTGCTAATTCATGTGGTTCAAACACTGCAAACTCACAGAACACCCCGTCTGCATAGAACACCTTATAGCCATCGACCGTATTTCTTACCGCGTAGTCGATTGGGTGAATGTCAGATAACCAATGCAAACTGTCTAAGAAATATTGCTTGTGTCCGGTCTGCACTATCGCGAAGAAATCGACGTCTGAATATTGATCCAGTCGCTCCGTTTCAATGCCAACTGAGCCAAGCCCCAACAAGGCATGTGCCTTACCAGAAGTTCTTAAAGAACCTCCAATCGCATCTAAACGTTGTAGTAGTTTTTCTGGTGTATTGACCACCTCTCGCGTTTCTTGTTTACTCGATTGAATCGTTTTATCGGCTTGCATCATTATGTCCCTATCAAGTTGAATGCCACTCAACCTAACTGACAGTTATAACAACGATGAAGTCTAATTTATAAAATCTGTGTTTAAGGTAACGTTCTGCGCAAGTTATTGTTTCATTTAAACGCGCAAATCATCCACCAGCGCTCGTTTTCCTATTCGATTTACAACGAAGACTTCGCCAGATACGCTGCCATTTCTTGCTCTGGAACCATACCTCCACCGGTTGCCCAAACAAGATGAGTCGCGTTCGCTAACGTTGATTCAGTGATGCCTAACCTCTCCAGATATTCACTGTTGTGTTCAACATGAATAGCCCCCGGCATACCAGCCAGTGCAGAAGGTTCTAATTGAATACCCTCGGCTTGATTCAATACGCCTAACAATTGGTACATACGTTCATCAGTTAATGTGTAGTAACCATCAAGCAAACGTTCCATGGCTCGACCGACAAAGCCAGATGCCCGTCCTACCGCCAAACCGTCAGCAGCGGTGAGGTTATCGATACCAAGATCTTGCACTGCAATCTCGTCATGCAAACCAGTGTGAACACCCAGCAACATGCAAGGAGAATGAGTCGGCTCAGCAAAAATGCAGTGAACATCATCACCAAAAGCCATCTTTAAACCAAATGCAACACCACCTGGGCCGCCACCCACGCCGCATGGCAAGTAAACAAACAACGGATGCTGTTCATCAACCACAATGCCCTGTTGTTCAAATTGTTGTTTAAGTCTTTCTCCTGCCACCGAATAACCAAGGAACAAGGTTTGCGAGTTTTCATCGTCAATGAAAAAGCATCGAGGATCTTGTTGTGCCTCTTTACGGCCTTGTTCTACGGCAACGCCATAATCTTGTTCGTACTCGATCACATTGACACCATGCTCACGCAATTTGTTCTTCTTCCACGCTCTCGCGTCTGCCGACATATGAACGGAAACCGTAAAGCCGAGTTTCGCACTCATGATGCCAATCGACATACCAAGGTTACCCGTTGAACCTACCGCTATGCTGTATTGCTTAAAGAAGTCACGAAACTCAGGTTCAAACAGCTTACTGTAGTCATCACTCTCACACAGTAATCCGCCTTTAATCGCTAGCTTTTCGGCATGCGTTAGTACTTCATAAATACCACCACGAGCTTTGATTGAACCTGAAATCGGTAAATGGCTGTCTTTCTTCATCATCAAGCGCCCTTTAATAGGCTGCTGATAATGCGCTTCCAATGCTGATTTCATCGATGGGGTCTCAACAAGCTCAGACTCGATGATGCCATTGGTCACTTGAGTTTCAGGAAATGCTTTGGCTAGATAAGGAGCAAACCTTTGTAACCTCAAGCTCGCATCATGGATGTCTTTCTCATCCAAGCCGACATAAGGTAACCCTTGGTCTAGTGTTGTGACATTTGGGTTAAACCAAACCACCTCTTCGAGCGCCATAAGCTTATTTAGTAATGGAAAGTCGTTGGTGAGGTTATTTAGATTCAGTTCGATCATGGGCTACCTTCTCTGGTATTTAGCGTTCTGCGCTATTTCAATCACTTGGTGTGCAGCCTATTAGAGCCGTAATCGAGAAATGATTCAATAACCTATACTTATGTCTAACGTCAATAGGATGGTATTTCCCTTACTATGCCCTTGAGGCAACCGTCTTGATGTACTCACTTGGCGACAGACCAAACTTACCCTTAAAGCGCTGACTAAAACGTCCTTCAGACTGGTAACCACAAGATTGAGCGAGCATCGTGACATTGTGTTGGCCATTTTGCATAAGATACAAAGCATGGCTTAAACGCACTTCTGCTAATACCTCACGATATTGCATACCTTCCAGTTTTAGCTTTCGGATCAGTGTCGCGCGGCTCATCGCAAAACGCTCCGCCACCGACTCTAACGGATGCTTCTCATCTGGTGAATGTGAAAGATAATGGCTGAGCTTTTGGCTAAACGAAACGTTGGCACTGACAAAGAGTCGATGCAACACCCCTTTTTCAGCCAGTTGCTGGTATAAGCCCTGCAACCAAAACTGTTGAGTCTCTTTGCTCATGTTCTGTGTATCAAACGAAAACAGCGCGTTAAATGAGTCTTGTAAGTTTCGGTCCGCTTGCACCGTAGGCAACCCCAGCTCATTCGACCGTTCCTCACTTAAATCAAGCATCGCCTGAGAAGGTTGGAATTGAAAGCTGAATACTCGCGACAAGAAGCGCCCTTTGTGGGGCATGTTCTCAAAGCTTAGTGAAGCTGATGCCTCACACAGCAACAGCTCAGAATGTGAGAGTTCTGCCGCTGAGTCTTTCCAAAACAGGCGCTTACTGCCTGTAATGATCTGAATGATACTAGGGGATAGAATCCTCACATTACGTAGCTTTTGTAACTGCTCGGCACGAAAGATCGTCACTTGGTATTGATGATTCATCTCATCCCCTTGTTTGCTTATTATCAACGTGTATAAGCTATTAACGCGTATAAGTTGCAGTCAGTTTCGCTTTGTCTAAAGCCATACTGTTCAACGTGAATCCAACCACTGCCGACGGCGTATTTTCGTCTAGATTAAGCTTATCCGTTGGTAATGCCCAAACCGTGAACTGGTAACGGTGCATGCCATCTTTTTCAGGAGGACAGACGCCACCGTAGCCAACTGTACCGTAATCAATGCGACCTTCTTTGCCACCGACTTTAGATATATCGACGCCGCGAGGTAGCTCGTTAACAGTCGCAGGGATATCAAACGCAACCCAATGCCAGAAACCACTTTCTGTCGGAGCATCTGGGTCATACGCCGTGATCGCAAAGCTTTTGGTTCCTGCTGGTGCATCTTTCCACATTAACTGTGGTGATAGGTTATCGCCGTCACAACCCCAACTTGAGTATTCAAAAGTCTTCGCCATTGGATGACCTTCTTGAATATCGTTGCTGGTTAATTCGAACGCCTGAGCAGAGCCCGCAGCCAAAATACTGATTGCCAATACTGATTTGATGATTAGTTTCATGATGGTTCCTCTTATTTGGTATGAGTTGAGTATAGTCCTTCCCACATGCTTAATAATGACAATAAGTACATAATTATCTAATTTATCGGAATCAAATGATACTTACTGTAATTTCATCTTATTATTTAAAAGCATGATCCACTCGACAGTTTGCTGTTAAGGGAGCACTTATTGACATTCAGGTTACAAATCTCACCCAAAAGTCTTTAGACTCGCCTCACGACTTTTAATGAGAATGATTGGATGCGCAGGTTTACCTTAGCCCTTTGCTTGACCTTTTGGCTCCCAACTTTAGCCAATGCCCAAAGTTTGCAAGACAAGTGGCAAACCCTGTATCAACTGACCTGGCAATCATCCCCAATTTTAATATCTCAACAAGAGTTGGCTCAGTACCCAAAAGTTCTGCTTCATGAAAGTAGCCGTTATCCTAATTTCAACCATTTCAGTTGGGACGACATCGCAACGTTAGCCTCAATACAAGATCACTGCAGAGCGATTGAAAACAATAATCCTTCATTACATGACGCCATCGAGTTCGAACTCACTTTGTGTCAGCAACAAGCATTGGATTCCGTTTGGTTTGCAGCACACTCCAAACGACACCCTGCAGGTGGCAGTTTTGCTGATCGTTATTTAGCAGTTTACCCCGACGTAAGCGAGCAGATACGCCCATTTTTGAGTATTGCCACCCCCCAGCACCCTTTATATTCCAAGCTAAAAACGCTAACCGCACAAGGCAAAGAAGCACTGCTCAATGGATACCGCGCTTGGCAACAAGACGATGTACTTTGGCTAAGTGGCGAACAAGGCTGGAAAGCCATTCCCTTAGATGTTTGGCAACCTATTGCAGAGCAGCAAGAACTATCGTTGACGGGTGACACCTGTAATTTTCGTTACAGCAACATGTGCTTGAGCGAACCTAGCAATGACAACTTAATCATGAAAACGTTGATCTTTTCATTGCTGTTAACGTTGCTTTCCGGACTTGGTAGAGTCTTATACCTAAGAACAAAACAACGCAAAGAGAGGCAGTTCGTTTTGCAGCTTCTCACTCATGAACTGCGTACGCCCATTGCTAGCCTTGGCTTAACTGTTGAGATGTTCAGAAATCGCTACGATGACTTTTCTGATGAAACTCAAAGCGCGGTTTGGCGTTTAATATCTGACTATCAAAGGCTCTCTCAGCTCACAGAAAACAGCAAAGTGTACCTAAGTTCGGATCAGTCAGAGCCTTTGTTAAAGCAAAACGCATCATTAGAAGAATGGCTCGATCATGTGTGTGTAAAGCACAATATTTCTTATCAATGTGAAGCGCGTGAACTTGAACTGAACCTGCCTTATTACTGGCTAACGATCTGCTTGGATAATCTAATAAAGAATGCCAAACAACATGGTAGAGGTGAAGTTTTGGTGCAAGTCAAACTCGGAGACAAGCTGACTATTGAAGTGCAAGACGAGGGGCACTTCCCTTCGCCCATACAACGACTCATGTCCAGTGTCACGCCAAGTAAAACTCACAAGCAAGACAATATGGGCATCGGCCTGACTATTGTCGAACACTTGATAAAACATGCTGACGGCCGCCTCATTATTCTCCGCAATCCTACCCGATGTATTTTGGAAATAGCTTATGAACAGGCCTGTCATCGCACGGTTATAAATTAAAGTCTCTGCTGAGCAACTCAACAAAGGCTTAGAAGCCCAAACTCTTTCTTTGGTATCGCCTAAAGGAAAAGTCCTTCTTGATGGACAACTCGCTTCCAAAAATGAGTATCAAGAGATTGAAACCAATGAAATGTTCATCAAACCCGAATCTGGTGTTTATCAACTAAAGATAGGTTCAAACCACTGCCAGCTATATTATCGAATGGACAAGTCGTCATCTGGCAGCCCAATCATAGTTAGCTTCAATACGGTTTAGACAAAATTGAATAATAGGAAGCTTAAGTACTTATTTAACCGCTAATGTTCAGCCCGTTACTTGTGCTTCCTATTTTGAAAGGCAGTCAGTAGGTAGTCGATAAAGACCTTCTTACGTTTCGGCATCAACTGCCTGTCGGCATACACTAGGCTTACTGAAACTTCCGGCATCTCATATTCAGGTAATAAACGAATCAGCTTACCTGTCTTGAAGTGCTCACGACAAATGAATTCAGGAAGCACCGCTAAGCCAAGCCCATCAACACACGCTGTTAAGCATGCCGTGATAGTATTCACCCGCAACTGACACGGCAGATCGATCAAAATCGACTCACCGCCTTCCAATTGTAAATGCCACTTGGGCAGGCGCGCCGCCTTATTTACCACCTCAATCATTCGGAATGGCGGTTTAAGGTCATTGGGCGAAGAGATTTCACCGAACTGTTCTAAATACTCAGGGCTGGCTACCAATACACGCTTTGATGTTGTGAGGTAGCGAGAAACCAAGCTCGAGTCCACTAGCTCACCAATTTGCGCGTAAAGATCGATCCCCTCCGCAATGATGTCGACTTCTCGATTCGTCAGTTCTAAATTCAGAGTCACGTTTGGGTGCTCTTTTAGGAAGCTGTGGATGTATGTGGCTAATACTTGATGCCCCAATTCAACAGGCAACACAACGTTCAACTGCCCTCGGATCAAATCCTGATTGGCAGAAACCTCTAGCTCAGCTTGGTTCATGATCTCGTGCATTTGCACGCTCGATTGATAGAAGCGCTCACCCTCCGGCGTTAAGACTAAACTTCGTGTCGAACGAGTGATCAACCTCACACCTAGGTGCTGTTCCAGCTCGTCAAGCTTTCGGCTGACGGTCGACTTGGTCATGTTCAATGCCTCAGCTGCGTGCGTGAAGCTTCCACAATCAACAACTTGTGTAAAAACAGTCACAGCATTTAAGTCCATCGTACTTCTCCCAAAACCCTATTAGTAAGATTATTGCAACAGTGTTTCCCCTTTTTCCTATCTTATCAATCAATCGAATTCATTTACAATTCGTTACATCTAAATAAAAACAAAATGAGAAATAAGAAATGACAGAGAACAACAACGCTTCGCAAACAGTAAGCACAAAAAAACGTAAAAAAGCTCCGCTTATTGCTACTGCGATCATGCTGTCATTGGGTTTAGCCGGCGCTGGATACTGGTACGGCTATGGCCAGTACTTTGAATCTACTGACAATGCCTACCTGCAAGGCGATATCACTAATATTAGTCCTAAGGTATCTGGCTATATTGTTAAGTCTTACGTGAGTGACAACCAACCAGTAAAAGAAGGTGATTTGTTGGTTCAAATCGATGACCGAGATTACCAGTCAGCACTCGCTCAAGCTAATGCCCATTTATCCGTCGTACAATCTGACGTAAAGAACTTAATCGCACAACAGACGTTACAACGTAGCAAAATTAACCAAGCAGAAAGTGGCGTCGATTCCGCAGAAGCAGAATATGAACGTGCTATCCAACAAGTACAGCGCTCTCGCAGCTTGTTAAACCGCAATTACGCTTCTCAAGATGAAGTCGACAGCATGGTCGCACAACAAAAAGTGACTCAAGCAGACTTAGAAGAAGCTAAAGCCAACCTTGTCGCAACTAATGACCAACTCATCGTTATTGCTAGCGAAATTGAGCAAGCCAAAGCCTCAGTAACAGAAGCTAAAGCTCAAAGAGATCAAGCACAACTTAACCTTGATTACACCAAAGTTTACGCGCCAGCAGATGGTGTGATTGGTAAACGCAGTGTACGTGAAGGCTTGTTGATTCAAGCAGGTGCACCATTGATGAGTTTGGTGCCAAACAACCAAGTGTGGATTGAAGCCAACTTCAAAGAGACACAGCTAAGTGGCATTCATAAAGGTCAGACGGTTGAAGTAGAACTGGATGCGTTCCCGGGACAACCACTTGAAGGTGTGGTCGACAGCTTCTCCCCTGCGACTGGCGCCAAGTTTGCGCTCCTACCACCAGAAAACGCAACCGGCAACTTCACTAAAATCGTTCAACGTGTACCGGTGAAAATCATCATTCCAGATCAGCAAGAGTTGAAAGGTCGATTGCTTCCTGGTTTGTCTGTGGTCGCGACCATCGATAAACGAGGCTAGACCATGAGTAACGCTGGTGTTGTCACCCACACTAATGATGATGGTGAGGTTTCAAGACGTCATTGGATCGCCCTATTTGGCGGTTTGATTGGCGCGTTTATGGCGATTTTGGATATTCAGATCACCAACTCGTCTCTCAAAGACATTCAAGGTGCGCTATCTGCCACCTTAGATGAAAGCTCGTGGATCTCTACGTCTTATCTAGTCGCAGAGATGATTGCTATCCCACTCAGTGGTTGGCTTTCTAAAGCGCTTGGAAAACGCCGTTATATCACGTGGACGACGGCCATCTTCACCATTTCATCTTTGTTGTGTTCGTTCTCTTGGAACATGACCTCGATGATCGTGTTCCGTGCAATGCAAGGTTTTAGTGGTGGTGCTTTAATCCCGCTTGCTTTCTCGTTGGTGATTCAGTTATTGCCTGTCAACAAGCGCGCTGTGGGTATGGCACTGTTTGGTGTAACGGCGACGTTTGCTCCGTCAATCGGCCCAACGTTTGGTGGCTGGCTGACCGAGAACTTCTCGTGGCACTATATTTTCTATATCAACATTCCTCCTGCTTTACTGGTGATCACCATGATCCGATATGGCTTGGATGATGAAAAGCTCGACCTTGGTACGCTGAAAAAAGCCGATTGGTTTGGTATCGCCACCATGGCGTTAGGATTGGGCTGTCTAGAAGTAGTGTTAGAAGAAGGTAACCGTGAAGAGTGGTTCAGTTCGAGCTTCATCATAGGCTTGAGTATTGTGTCTGCAGTGAGCTTAGTTTACTTCGTCATAAACGAACTCCAACACAAAAAGCCACTGGTGAATTTACGGCTATTGCGAGATGGGCAATTTGCTATGTCTTGTATCGCCTATTTGATTCTAGGGATGGCATTGCTCGGCTCTATCTATGTGCTGCCTATGTATCTAACTCAAATCCAACAATACAATGCGATGGAGATTGGTGAAGTCTTGATGTGGATGGGTTTCCCACAGTTGTTGATATTCCCAATCGTCCCTAAGCTGACGCAAATCATTAAGCCTAAGTACTTAGTGACCTTTGGTTTCGCGATGTTCGGTTTCAGTTGTTACGTGAATACACATATGACGATTGATTTTGGTGGCCAGCAGCTGATTTTGTCTATGGTTCTGCGGGCTATCGGTAGCCCATTTATTATGGTTCCGCTGTCTTTGGTTGCCATGAAAAACATCAGTAAAATGGACACGTCAGACGCATCAACGTTAACCAACGTGATGCGAAACCTAGGTGGTGCTTTCAGCATCGCGATTATCGCTACGCTACTCGATAACAAAACGCGTGAGCACTTGGCACAAATCAAGGAGTCATTACCTTCTGTGAGTCAACTTGGTTGGCAGACGCTTCAGCAACAACAAGCGTTTTTCATTCAGTCAGGAAGTGATGCCGCAACTGCGATGCAACAAGCACAAGCAAGCTTGCTCGGCACAATGCAACGTGACGCTGCGATCATGGCTTACAACGATGTGTTCTTAATGATGACGGCGTTCTTGGCTCTCGCTGCAGTATTGATTCTAAACATGCGTGATTAGCGCTAGAGTTTTGGTAATTAAAACTTCAAACATAGAACAGCATTCGAATATAAACTCGAACAATGAAATAGAGAGGTAAGCTTATCGGCTTGCCTCTTTTTTATTTCTAAAACACGTATAACCTAACAAAAATCAGGTAAAAGTAACCTGTGTTTGAAGGCTTTCATAAATGTTTTAATTACCAATAGTTTATTGAGTGTTTGTATGTGATACAGGCACCTTGACATTGTGCAACCTGACACCTAAATTAAAAATAACATTTGGTATTGAGGAAAATGGATTTGACCTTACCACCTGACCTACGAGTTTTAATTGTCGACGACTCCAAGAGTGCTACTATTCTTATAAAGCAGCAACTCTCGAGCTTAGGCATTTCACATGATTGCATCTTTATTGCGACCGACTATCGACAAGCCATTAAAGCGGTCGAAACGCACTCTTTTCATGTACTCCTCATCGATTATCACTTAGAGCAATCCTTCACTGGGTTTGAGCTTTTGGGGATTCTGTATCGAAATCGCCTAATAGACCACACTGTAGCGACAATCTTGCTCTCTGGGGATATGCGTCAAGAAACGGTATTAACTGCCCTTTCAGGTGAGGCACACCATTTCGTATCTAAACCGATTCATACTCAGAGGTTAGGTAAAAAGATCCAAAGTGCTGTGTCCGTGTCGAAGAAACTCACCCAACTTAATGATTTATATCCAATCTCCTCTCAAGAGAGATTAGCTCAAGCTTTGGCGGTCTCCCCTAATGGCACCAGTGTCCAGTTCGAAGCGACATTGATTGAACATTTAATAGCAGGTAAGAAATGGCAGTTGCTGTCTAACGTCATTAACAACTCGAAAACCAACATGCACCCAACAAAATTAGTGGCTGAAGCGCTAATTCTCGACAGCTTAGGCAAGCCAAATTTAGCCATAGATAAGCTCCACAATTTTCTGATAGCGCAGCCACTCTCATTGAGCGTTATTGATTGCTTAAGCTGTATCTATGAAAAACATAAGATGCTGCTGCCTGCTCTTAAATTGGCGATTCGTGCATTTGAAATGACACCAAGTATCAGCCATCGTGCAATTAGGGCGATCGACTTAGCTGAGAACGCAGATAACACACATATGATCATCAAGTTAGGTGAGATGTATGCGACCCACATTTCAGCTGCTGACATTGATGTCATCCATTCCATTGGTACGCACTTTAATTCGTTAAAAGCAACTTACCAACGCGAGACGCAACTAAAGTACAAACGTATTTTGCTTGAGCACGCCAACCAATTCACAGAGTTGGTAAACCTGAAACTTCCGGTAAAACAACAGCAGCAAGTTTTGGCCAGCCTTGCCCTATTTCAGAGCAGCATATTGCTCATCGAAAATAGCCCTCAGGTTGCCCACAAAAAAGTGATTCGAGCTTCGACACTGTTAGCGAATAATTTCCACAGCCAACCAACTTATTTGCTTGCTCAACTATTACCACTGCTCGCCCACTTTGGTGAGTACTCTCTTTATCATTTAGCCGTGGAATGTCTAAAATCTCGTGGAGAAGCAATAAGCCACAAACTTGAGTCCAAAAATGTCGACCCTTCAACTTGTATAAACATTGAAAACTTTGGCTCGATCCAGGAATTAAAAGACTACATTCACAGTTACCCATATTCAGTTGCCGCCAAACTTGACTATATATATGCCGTCAATAAAGCTCATATAGATGAGAAACTTAGCAACGACTATTTAGAAGAAATCTTACAATTAGAACTTCCTCCAAAATGGAACCAATGGATTAGTGATTCATCACGCTATGGTTTTTCCACTAAGCCGCCTAGCCCATTTTCAACATGCAGCCGACAGGAGTCCACATGCTAGACTTTGATGCTTTAAACGCCTACTTAGACAACGACAGAGAAGTCATTTACGCCGTTTTGTCTACATATCAAGAAGACCATGGCAATTCGCTACAAGAGATCGAAGAGTTGGTTCAACAACAGGATTGGGGCAAGCTTCATTTTACCGTGCACACCTTAAAAGGCATCCTAGCCAGTTTTGGGGAAGAAACGGCGACTGTTGCATTAGAAAGAGTTGAACAAAACACATTCAACAAGCTTGCACCACAAGATGATGATCTTTCCGTTATCTACAGCGAAATGAAGATCATCAATCAGCAAATCGATGAGGTTCTTAGCACTTATTAGCCGATAGAATTAAGACTTACGTGGCGATACTTTATAATCTAAACAACTAAAAGAGTTGAGGTACTTGGAAACATTGAACCTCGACTCTTGCAATTTTCTCCTCATTTCCCCTATCAATTATACAGCCAGCCCATACCTATAAATTCATCCTATTTATCTAGATGAACTGATGCATAACGCGCGTTTTATAAACCCGCTATATTGATGTTTTAAATGAAAAACCAACACACTTGATTAGATGCAAAATAGTTAAATATTTGTATATCTTTTTGTGACTTAAACATACGAAATTGCATTTTATTTATTGGTAAAGAAGAAACTGTTATCTACACTCTAATGAAACCAAGCGTTAATCACTTGGTGGCATAATAATAAGATAAAACGTTCGGTCGGCTAGAGAAGGACAAGGAAATGAACAAGGATAGTTTTGCTGCGTTTCAGGGGCTCACGGAGGAAACCCCTATTACCGAATCATTTTCTACAAGTGCAGACCCTTATGCTCATTATGTGAAAGATATTGTAGGCATTGATCTGCTGTCGCGCGAAGATGAAGTGTATTACGCAAAATTGAATCGCGCGGGTGATAAAAAAGCGCGTGATGTTATGATCGAATCAAACCTACGCCTTGTTGTGAAAATCGCAAAGAGTTACCTAAAACGTAAAGGCAATAGTTTCACCCTGCTCGATCTGATCGAGGAAGGTAACATTGGCTTGATTAAGGCCATCGACAAATACGATCCAGAACCAGGTTATCGTTTTTCAACCTATGCTGTGTGGTGGATCCGTGAAAACATTGAAGCCGCATTAATGAACACAGGTCGTACCGTACGATTGCCAGCTCATGTCTGTAAAGAAATAAACAGTCTCGCCTCAAAAAAGCTCGATGTAAGCAAAAAAATGAGTAAAGAGATTTCGATCTCTGAGCTATCAGACAGTTCAGGTGTAAAGACCAAACGCGTCGATCAACTGGTGGCGTTAAGCGGATTTATTGACGTGACGACAACGGTTGGAACTAACCATGCACCGATGGTGCTTGATCAATGCGAAAGTGAATATATCCCCGACCCTCAACGAGATTGTGAAGATCAATCCTTTACCCAAGCTCTAGAACAGATCATCAGTACACTTCCTCCGAAATTACAAAAGGTGCTTATTCACCGTTTCGGCTTCTTCGATAACAAAGTAAAAACGTTATCTGAGGTTGGACAAATGTTGGATGTGAATGTGTCTAGTGAGCGTGTTAGACAGATGCAGAAAGAAGCAGTCGAGAGGATTCAAAAACGGCTCAAATTTGATGGTTGGGTTTAAGTCACCGCCCTATTTAGAATTAGATGAAGATAACGTAAAGTAAAAACAGCAACGTTAAGCCAAAACAACAACTTTAAGTAAAGTACCTTAAGGGTGAGCTTCCAAGCTTGCCCTTTTTTGTTTACCTGATTCGCTAGAAAACAAAAGGGTGATAAGTACGCGAACCCTAAAATCGCTAATGGCTAGTGCTACTGCATTAACTTACCTTAGAGGAGTGACTCGCTCGCTGCGCAAAATGAGATAATTGATATAAGTGGTTTCAAGACAATCTTGTTCCCACACTGATAAAATCCGTTTAGCCGCAAAATAATAGTCTTTGTTTCTCAACAGCATCCCAACGGTGCAGCTAAGCTTTTCAAATCGAACGTGATCGCTCGCAGAGATGTAGTCATCTTCACTTTCAATAATGGGCGCTAAACCATCAGCAAACCAATTATTCAATATTTCTCGCATCTCTAATTCAGACTCAGGCACATCCACGCTAGATAACTCTCGATGTTGAGGTGGCGGCACTATGTACTTCGACGCTTGCGGTGAACTGACATAACGATACATGTCGTTCCTCCTTCATAGCTGACTCTTCTAATAATTAAGGACATATTTACCTGTTCTCAAGTTTAATTAGCGAAACAAGCAACAAAAAACAAATTAAAAAAAGCCATGTATCAATAACTCTACATGGCTTTAATTAGGGCAACTTTACGCTGCCCTATTTACTTGTTGGTTTAGACTAAAACTAAGCCCTCTCGATTAAATCGAGCTTTGGTCGAAGTCGTTGCCTTGATCGGTTCCAGTTTGAGAATCTGAATCGAAGCTTCCAGAGTCGTCCGTGAAGTCAACACCTTGGTCTTGACCTCCCGCATTTGTCCAGTCGCTGCCACCAGATTCCATACCCGCCATGTCCGGTTGCTGCTCTTGCGTAGAACCTTGCATGGTGTATTGGTCATCGACCTCAACTTCAACAGAACCGCTAGCACCGTCTATTGAGCTACCCAGTTCGTCGTAACCTTGGAATTGGATCTCGCTAGTACCTTCATAACCTTCTGGAAGTTCAACGGATACAGGCTGCTCTAAGTTGCCACTGATTGTGAAGCTACCATCACCGTTATCAAGTGCGTTGCTCACAGTAGCGCCCTCAGGTAAGCCAGACATATCAGCGTAATCAACCGATTCGTTACCACTCACCTCATCTGGAATCGAGATAGAGATGGTATCGCCCGGTGCCGCGGTTACATCAGCTGTACTGTCTTCAGTTTCAACATCTTGAGATTGGTCATCAGCTTGTTGCGCCACTTCCACTTGTTGCTCTTCTGTTGCTTGAGCTGCTTGAACTTGTGGTTCATCACTTTGTACTGAATCATCGGCTACTTGGATGCTTACGCTGTGACTTGATACTTCACCACCGTCGTTAACTTCAACATTCATCGCTAAATTGCCATCGAAGTCTTCGTTCGGCCAGTACGTCCACTCACCTTCACCAGATTCCGCGAAGAAGCCAGCATCGTTCGCGTCTGCAACATCAACAACTTGTGCAGAGTCACTCACGCCCAACTCATCCACCAACTGTGCATCCGTGATAATTAGTGAACCATCATCAGCTAAGGCATAACCTTCGCTCGCCGCTGCTTCATCTCCGCCTTGGATATCCACATTGAAGAAGCTTTCGATGCGATTTTCGCCATCGGTCGCTATGAATCCAACTTGAACATCGCCGGTGTAGTCTTCAGCTGGTGTGAATTGATAGTTACCTTGGTTATCGCTCTCAATGACGCCCTGACCTTCCACCAAGCTTACTGACTCAATGCTTAAGCTATCACCTTCTGCATCGCTCAGATTCGCTAACATATCTTCATCAGTGAACGACAAGGTTGTATCCGCTGCGATTTCCGTCGTCGTAATGCTGTTAACTTCTGGTGCTGCATTCTCTTGTGAGTCGTCTTCTTTCACGACTACGCCAGTTTGCTCATCATGAAGTACGCCATCTTTATCAACCACGTAAGCAATGTCTGCTTCACCAGTAAAGCCAGGTGCTGGTGTGAATGTCCAAGTGCCATCGCCATTATCGACAATCTCACCTTGGCTGCGGTCTGCTAGATGAACCAGTTTCACTTCATCGTCGCTGTCTGCATCTACATTCTCAACCAACCCAATCAGGTCATCAGCAGTTAGGATGATAGAATCACCCGCTACCGTTTCGAAATCACCTGAATCGATGCCATCTTCGAACGCTTCGGGCTCATCTCCGTAATCGACCGTTGTTGCACTTACGGTTACGAAGAACTCACCATGGAAGTCTTCCGGTGGTGTCATTTGAATGTTTGAGATATCCCAGTCGAACAGGTCGATGTATTGACCCGGCTCAGTGATCATCACGGTGTTCACACCATCGGTTACCTCGAATCCAACAGGGAAACCTGTCATCACTAGGTTACTTAGTGTTTCTGAGTCGTCGACTAGGCCAACGTTCAGTCCCAAGTGACCCGTTTCATCTTCACCGAAGACTAGCGGACCGTCATGGTCCGTGGTAATTACCGCGCCATCCGCAACAGGACGAACGTACACAGGAACATCGAGAACCGTTTCAAACTCACCATCACTTACGACAACTTGCAGGTCTGAAACGCCTGCAAAGTCACCCGTTGGTGTGAATGTCCAAGTGCCATCGCCGTTGTCTGTTACTTCTCCGCCATCTTCACCGTCGGCGGTGATAATGCGTGAAACCACAAGGTCAGCCGTATCAATGTCACCGAACAAGTTCATCAAGTCGCCAGCATCGAAGGTGAACGCGCCATCTTCGTCTGTGGTCATCATTGCGTTACCGACATTAAATGGAGCGTCGTTAACTGGAATCACATCCACATTCAGCGAACCATCAACCACCTCTTCACCATCAGTTGCTTGATAACCCAGTTCTACCAAGCCATTGAAGTCTTGAGTAGTCACTAAGTGATACATGCCATCTGGCTGCTGAGTTAAAGTCGCATTAGCTGGAGCACGAACCGTAATGCTTTCGATACTGATCTCGTCACCATCTAAATCCGTCACTTGATCCGCGATGTAAGCTGGGTCAATCACCATGACCACATCTTCTTCGCCTTGCATCTCAATCGTAGGCGCTTCAGGGGCATCGTTCACTGGCGTGACGTCGATGTTGCCGTCGACTGAAATAGTTTCTTGACCATCACTAACGTTGAAGGTCATTGGCACATCGCCATTGAAGTTTTCGTTAGGCGTAAATGACCAAGTACCATCTTCGTTATCTAGCAACTCACCCAAGCTAGGGTCGATTTGTAGACCAGAAGCTGATAGCTCGTCTGCGGTGTTATCGATGTCGGTAGCTTGAGCTAACAACATGTCTTGTGTGATAAGAATGGTACTGTCTTCGGCTGTGGTTAGTTTCACATCCTCAGATTCAGGTCCATCGTTCACACCCAGAACTTCGATACCTGCCGTTGTTGTTGCAGTTGCACCGTCATCATCGGTCACGACCACATCTAGGCTGATATCACCATTAAAGTTCTCGTTTGGCGTGAAGGTCACAGACCCGTTATCGTTTTGAACCAAGGTGCCGTCAGAGCCTGAGTAAGTCACGCTTTCAAGCGACACTTCACCATCAACGTCAGAGCTATTAGCAATTAACTGCTCAGGGCTGATTGTGATGGTGCCATCTTCGTTCATTTGGTAAGACGTAGAACCCGCTACTGGCGCATCGTTAACATCCGTTACCGTCACACCAATATTGGCATCGACTGTCTCAGTGCCATCAGACACTGTGAAGCCAAGGTTTACATCGCCATTGAAGTTCTCGTTTGGAGCAAAGCTGTAAGTGCCATCACCGTTATCAGTGAACACACCCTCTGCGCCAGTGTAAGACACGTCCGTAATAGACAGGTCATCTCCGTCGATGTCTGCAGCGCCTGCTAGTAAGTCTGCATCCGTGAAGGTTAGCGTTCCATCTTCCTCAACGGTAAAGCTTTGGTCAGCGGCTGTTGGTAAGTCATTGACTGGGTTTACCGTCAGGTCAGCGTTCGCCACAATTGACTCAGTACCGTCCGAAATATCAAAGCTTAGGTCGATATCGCCATTGAAGTTAGCATCTGGCGTTACCGTAAAGGTGCCATCACCATTATCAACAACGTTAGCATTATCACCTGCGCTTAAGTTGCTTGCGGTCAGGTCATCGCCATCCACATCAGAGGCTTGAGATAGCAACTGTTCTTGAGTTAGAGTAATCGAACCATCTTCATCAATGCTGTATGCCAAATCACCCGATACTGGTGGATCGTTAATTGGAAGAACATCAATGCTTGCCGTCGTGGCCGTCGTTGCACCATCCTCATCGGTCACAACTACATCGAGGCTAACATCGCCGTCGAAGTTTGCGTTCGGCGCGAAGCTGAATGTTCCATCGCCATTGTCAGTAAAGATGCCGTCAGCGCCTGTGTAGTTAACGCTATCAATCGCCACTTCACCTTCAATATCAGAAGCATTCGCCAACAGTTGCTCTGCACTGATGGTGATAACTTCATCTTCGTTCATTGAGTAACTGGTAGAACCTGCGATTGGCGGATCGTTCACCTCAAGTACGGTGATTCCTGCTGTGGTCGCTTCTGTTGCTCCTTCTTCATCGGTAACAACAACCGCTAAGCTCACATCACCATTGAAGTTCTCGTTTGGCGAGAAGGTGTAAGTGCCGTCACCGTTGTCTTCGAACACACCGTCACTACCAGTGTAAGTCACACTATCAATCGCAACCTCACCTTCAATGTCTGAAGAATTGGCTAATAGCTGTTCGTTACTGATCGTGATTGAGTTGTCTTCATACACAGTGTAAGACGTGCTACCCGCCACTGGTGGATCGTTCTCAGGAGTCACACTCACATCAATGTTGGCTTGAACCGTATCTGTGCCATCTGACACATCAAAACTGAAGTTCACATCACCATTGAAGTTCTCGTTTGGCGCAAAGCTGTAGCTTCCGTCGCCATTATCAGTAAGAACACCATCAGCACCCGTGTATGTCACACCTTCTACCGTCAGGTCATCACCTTCAACATCCGTTGCACCTGTTAACAGGTCAGCGTCAGTGAAGTTAAGAACCCCATCTTCACCAATAGTGAATGCTTGATCTTGTGGTTGTGGAAGATCATTGGCTGGATTAACGGTTAGGTCAGCCGTCGCAACAAGCGTATCTGTACCATCGCTAATGTCGAACGTTAGGTCAATGTCACCATTGAAGTTCGCATCTGGTGTGATGGTAAAGCTACCGTCATCGTTAGCCGTAACCGTCGCGTCACCATCAACAATCAAGTTAGAAGCAGTAAGGTCGTCGCCATCTACATCACTCGCTTGAGAAAGAAGCTGCTCTTGGCTCAAGGTAATCGAACCGTCTTCCTCAACACTGTATGCCAGGTCGCCTGATACTGGTACGTCGTTGATTGGTAAGACATCAACCGTAATATAGGTATCAACCTGAGCACCGTCTTCATCTTGAATGGTCACATCCAACTGCACTTGGCCGTTGAAATTTTCGTTCGGTGCAAAACTACATGTGCCATCTCCATTGATAGAGAAGATGCCGTCAGGACCATCGTAGTTAATTTCGACAAGCTCAACATCACCTTCAATATCAGAAGCATTCAACAGCACTTGAGATTCGCTGAACGTCAGTACTGAATCTTCATCAATTGTGTAAGACGTTGGGCCAGCAACCGGCGGATCGTTCACCTCAAGAACGGTGATACCTGCGGTGGTTGCTTCGATCGCACCGTCTTCATCCGTCACTTCAACATCTAGGCTAACTTCACCATTGAAGTTCTCATTTGGAGAGAAGATATATGTACCGTCGCCGTTGATTTCCAGAACACCGTCACTACCACTGTAAGTCACGCTATCAATCGCGACTTCACCTTCGATATCTGAAGAGTTCGCTAATAGCTGCTCGTTACTGATGGTGATCGAATTGTCTTCATGAACTGTGTAAGACGTACTGCCTGCAACAGGTGGATCGTTCTCTGGTGTCACGTTCACATCAATGTTAGCGCTTACCGTATCGGTACCATCTGATACATTGAACGAGAAGTTCACATCGCCATTGAAGTTTTCGTTTGGCGCGAAGCTGTATGTGCCATCGCCATTATCGGTTAGGACACCGTCGGCGCCAGTGTAAGTTACACCTTCAACACCTAGGTCGTCTCCTTCAATGTCCGTTGCACCTGTTAATAGGTCTTGATCATTGAAAGTTAACACGCCATCTTCGCCGATTGTGAATGTCTGGTCTTGTGCTTCTGGACCATCGTTCACTGGTGAAACGGTTAGCTCTAGATTGGTAGAGACAATATCATCACCATCCGATACATCGAAGGTGAAGTTAACGTCACCGTTGAAGTCAGCATCTGGCGTTAATGTGTAAGTACCATCGCCGTTATCCGTGATGGTCACATTGTCATCATCAGTCGCTAGGTTGAGCGCTGTGAGTTGGTCGCCATCTAGATCACTGGCATTGGCCAGCAGATCTTCTTGCGAGATCACAATGGAGCCATCTTCTTGAACGGTAGCAGCGACAGGTAGAGCCTCAGGAGCATGATCAACTGACACTCCCGTCGCATTAATGTAGATAGTTTGAGAGACCACTTCAGAGTCATCATTTGATAATTCTGTCGCGGTAGCCGTTACATGAACTTCAAACTGTTGATTAAAGTCTTCTGGTAACTGGAGTTGTAATTCGTTTTCGAACGCTGTTATTGGTAGGTTTACCGCGCCATCTGGGCCAACAGTAACTTCACCGCTATAGATTTGGCTGTTCACCTCACCCACATCAATCGTGAAATTGAAATCGGTATAGTCTGCGTCACCGCCGCCATAAAGATCTTCAAATCCGTAAACCAACTCGCCATCTTCATTAACTGTGGTACGAGTATGTTCGATACCATCTTGGTTTAGTTGTGCGCTTGAACCTCCGTGGAAAATCGCATCTCCATTCTGGCCTTGAATCACTGTTTCAGTGCCATCGGCAGCAACAAACACAAGTTGAGGATCAACCGTATCCATGTTCGCTGGAGAACCATCTTCAGCACGGAACTCATACTGACCATCTTGCATCGCGTCAAAGTCGTTGTGCTGGTGTCCGTTTGGAATCAAGAACAGGTTGAAGCTTTCACCTTCTGCAACTTGGAAGCTGAATTGATCTTGCCCTGGGACAAGGTCACCACCACCACCAACTTGTGATGCGTTCTCGTAAACAACTTCAACACCTGTGATGTTGCCGTCTTCGTCAACTTTGTAGTAACCCGCTGCGTTTTGGTAACCCGCGGTTTCACCTTCAAACGTTACTGTAATTTCAGTATCGTTGTAACTGGTGATACCGTTCTCTTGGTCATTAAGAACACCTTCGTTATCGTATTGAATAACCGAACCTTCAGGAACACCATCCACAGTTACTGTCAGTGTTTCTGATAGATCTTGGTCTACCAGTGCAGCCGCAATATTAAGCTCAACAATGCCGCCAGGCTCAACCAAAATCGCTTCATCATCAACATTAACACCATCGCCATCCGTGATAACTAAGTCAGGCGCATCCGCTACCGCTTCAATGTGGATATTAAGGTCTTGCTCTACTTCAGTTGTGCCGTCGGTCACTGTAAAACTGAACTGTAGATCACCACTAAAATGTTCTTCAGGAACGAAGCTGAACGTGCCATCACCGTTATCGGTTACTGTGCCTTCATCACCAGAGTAGTTAATGCTGGTAACGCTTAGGTCGTCACCATCAATATCAATCGCACCACTCAATAGATCTTCTTGAGTGAACAAGATGATGCCATCCTCTTCGAGGTGGTACATACCTGGAGCAACAATTGGAATATCATTCACCGAATTCACGGTCAATGTCATGTCATTAGAGGTACTTAACTCACCATCGCTCACCTCATAAGTGAATGCGATATCACCGTTGAAGTTCTCCGAAGGTGTCACCGTGTAAGTGCCATCGCCATTGTCTACGATGCTTGCGTTTGGATCGTTGGTTTCAAGAGCACTCGCAAATAGCTCATCGCCATCTTGGTCGCTCGCGTTCTCCAACAGCATTTCTTGTGTAACGAGGATTGAACCATCTTCATCGACATCTGCCACCATTGGCGTTGCTTCTGGTGCATCGTTGACGAATTCAACTTTTAGGTCGATGTTTACAGCCACCACATCGGTGCCGTCACTCACATCAAACGCTAGATCAACATTGCCGAAAAAGCCCTGTTCTGGCGTTAGTGTGTATGTTCCATCACCATTATCCGTAACTTCGACTGTGTCGCTCGCGCTAGTCACATTCACCACAGATAGTTCATCACCTTCAACGTCTGTCGCTTGTGCCAATAGCTCAGCTTCGGTAATCGTAATGGCTTGACCATCTTCCGTAGAGAAAGACATGTCCGGCACATCTGGCGCATCGTTGATTGGGTTTACGGTTAGGTTAAGATCAGCAGCGACTGTCTCAATCGCGTCAGTGACATCGTAAGTAAACTCAATCTCGCCAAAGAAATCTTCGCTTGGTGTGATAGTGAAACTACCGTCTGAGTTTTCTACGATAACCGCATTTGGATCGTTCGTTGAAAGATTAACGGCTTCTAGGTTATCGCCATCGACATCCGTCGCGTTCGCTAACAAGTCCTCTTGAGTAATGGTGATTGAGCCATCTTCATCAACCGCCGCTTCAATCGGACCGCTCACTTCAGGGCCTTCGTTGACAATCTCAACGTCGACTCTTGCAGTACTTGGTGCGCTTGCTTGACCATCACTGATATCGAAGGTCAGGTTCACTTCACCATAGAAATTCTCAGCAGGTTCAAAGGTAAAGGTGTTGTCGCCATTGTCTGTTAGCGTACCTTGCGTTTGGTCTGCAAGTAGAAGGTTTTCGACATGGAGAATGTCACCATCAACATCTGTCGCGCCAGATAGAAGGTCTTTCACTTCAATGAAAATCGAGCCATTTTCGAGCATTTGGGTGTGTAGCGCTTCACCTGGAACTGGAACATCGTTAACAGGCACAACCGTTAGGTCTAGGTGAGTTGCTACTTCATCGGTGCCATCGAATACCTTGTAGTCGATGTCGATTTCGCCGTTGAAGTTCTCATTCGGCATAAAGGTAAATGTACCATCGCCATTGTCGACTAAGTCACCGTCATCACCACCATAAGTGATGTCAGAAATAGACAGCGTATCGCCCTCTATATCTGTGGTGTTCGCCAACAAGTCATCAGCACTGAACGTGATGCCTTGATCTTCATCTGTCGATAGAACAATTGGGCCAGAAACGATTGGCGCATCATTCACCGATTCGAAGTTGATATTGATAATGTTGTCGTCAGTTAACTCACCATCGCTAACTTGGTACCCTAGCTCAATTTCACCGTAAAAGTTTTCATCCGGTGTTACTGTCCAAGTGCCATCACCATTATCTGTTAGTGTTGCATGCTCTGAGTTTTCACCCACCAGCTCTAGGTTTTGAATATCAAGATCATCACCATCGATGTCTGATGCTTGAGCTAATAACTGCTCTTCAGTAATCACAACAGAAGCAAACTGAGCTGAACCTTCAGTATCGATAGTGATATTAGGCAGATCAGCCGTTAGTTCGATTTCGTTATCACCCGCATGGATGTTCAATTCAACCGTTTCAGTGATTTCTGAACCGTCGACACCAATCGATGTAAACACAGCTTCATCATGACACGTTTGTGACACTGTCATGTTTTGTACAACGTAAGTACCATTACCTTGCACTGTACCCAGTTCAAAGTAAGACACTGGTTGGTCAACCGTTAGTGTGTAGTCAGTCTCGAACGTACCACGATCTTCTTTGTGGTAAGTCATCGAGTCAATCATGTCACCGTCTTCATTGAAGGCGCGAATTTCGACTTCAGTAAAGTGGCGCGACTCTTCCATGAACCAGCCACCCAAACCATCTAGGTGGAAGCTGATTTCATTGATGTCTTGACCTTCAACCGAGATAGTCAGTTTTTCATCACCACTCAAGCCTTGACGGTCAGTGTCACCGATACCATGACCAATGTGCGTATTACCATTCCACGCACCAAGCGGATCATCGTTACTTTGAACCGTAACCGTTAAGTCACCATCTGAGAACTCACGAGTGTAAGGGTCAACTTCTGTACCCCAATCGTCTACGCTCGCGTTATCGTCGAAAGTACCAATTTGTGTGGTATGCGTGCCTTCAGCTAAAGCGTCTTCACTTGGTACAAAGCGTACTTCTGTGTCGGCAGGAACTTCTTGCCCTACTTCCAGCACCACCCATTCCCCATTAACATTCGCTTCAATGATGCCGTTTTCTGGCGCTTGGTCTAAACGTAGTGCAGGTTCTTCACGAAGCGTCACACCAACCGTTTGATCTTCTTGCGCTTGGATGAAGATCTCTTCGCCCGCTTCTGGCGCATCATTAACTGGATTAACCGTTAGGTCGAGCGTGGTCAGAACTTCATTGTCACCATCACTGATGCTGTATGTGAACTCCAACTCGCCATTGAAGTTTTCTGTGTGCGTGATGGTGAATGAACCATCGTCATTAGCAACAATTGTCACGTCAGGGTCGTTGGTTTGAAGATTAGATGCCGTTAACTCATCACCCTCAATGTCAGTAGCATTCGCAAGCAGCTGTTCTTGAGTAATCGTGATTGAATTATCTTCATCGACTTCGGCTTCAATACCGGACGTTTCAGGCCCATCATTCACAGCAATGACATCAATTCCCGCTGTCGTTGTCGCCGTTGCACCGTCTTCGTCAACGACGACAACGTCTAGTGAGATGTCTCCGTCGAAGTTTTCATTTGGCGTGAAGGTGTAGGTGCCATTACCGTTATCAACGAACGAACCATCGTCACCAGCGTAAGTAACGCTCGATAGAGCAACATCACCCTCTACATCTGAAGAGTTCGCTAATAACTGTTCATCACTGATTGTGATTTGGCCATCTTCTTGAACTGTATAAGCTGTCGAGCCCGCTACAGGTGGATCGTTCTCCGGCGTTACACTTACATCAATATGGGCAGCTGTTGAACCCGTGCCATCAGAAACATCAAATGAGAATTGAACATCACCATTGAAGTTCTCGTTTGGTGCAAAGCTGTAAGTGCCGTCACCATTATCACTAAGAACACCATCAGCGCCCGTGTAGAGCACGTTTTCAATCGACAGCTCATCACCATCAATATCTGACGCGCCTGCAAGTAGATCAGCATCGGTGAAGAGTAACGTACCGTCTTCTTCAATCGTGAACTGTTGATCTTGCGCTTGTGGCAAGTCATTCAACGGGTTCACTGTGATATCAAGACCAACTTGAACCTCACCACCATCGTTATCGATGATATCGAAGCTCAGGTCTAGGTCGCCGTTGTAATCAGTGTCTGGTGTAATGGTGTAGCTACCATCCTCGTTTTGTTGGATGGTCGCGTTCTCATCGGTCGAAAGGTTGATAGCTTCTAAGTTGTCGCTATCGATATCATCGGCTCTTGCAAGCAATTGCTCTTGGCTTAACGTGATAGAACTATCTTCATTGATGGTGTAAGCCAAATCGCCCGATACTGGCGCATCATTGATTGGCAATACATCAACGTTAATGTGTGTTTCAACCGTTGCACCATCTTCATCTTGAATGGTCACACCCAGTTGAACCTGACCATTGAAGTTTTCGTTGGGTGCAAAACTGCATGTACCATCACCATTTACAGTGAAGATACCGTCAGAGCCATCATAGTTAATGCCAACAAGTTCTACATCGCCTTCGATATCCGAAGCATTCACAAGAATCTGAGATTCACTGAACGTCAGAACCGAATCTTCGTCAATGGTGTACGACGTTGGACCCGCAACTGGTGGATCGTTCACTTCAAGAACGGTAATACCTGCTGTGGTTTCATCAATTGCACCTTCTTCATCTGCAACAATCACATCAAGGCTGATATCACCGCTGAAGTTTTCATTAGGAAGGAAGGTATAGCTGCCATCGCCGTTATCTTGGAACACACCATCAGTGCCACTGTAAGTCACAGTATCAACCGACACGGCACCTTCAATATCCGAAGAGTTAGCTAACAACTGTTCATCAGAAATTGTGATGGCATTGTCTTCATTGACCATGTATGAGGTTGAACCCGCAACTGGCGGATCGTTCTCAGGAGTCACACTCACAACAATGTTAGCGCTGACTGTTTCTGTGCCATCAGACACATCGAAACTGAAGTTCACATCACCATTGAAGTTTTCGTTTGGTGCAAAGGTATAAGTACCATCACCATGGTCTGTTAATACACCGTCACCACCTGTGTAGCTAACGCCTTCAACAGTTAGGTCATCGCCATCAATATCGGTGGCACCGGTAAGTAGATCGGCATCTGTAAATTGCAGCGTACCGTCTTCTTCAATGCTGAATTGTTGATCTTGAGGAACCGGCAAGTCATTAACTGGATTAACCGTAAGATCGGCGGTTGCTTGAACCGTGTCAGTACCATCCGTGATGTTGAATTGGATATCAACGTCACCATTAAAGTTCGCATCTGGAACAAGGGTGAAGCTACCATCATCATGAGCGGTTACTGTAGCGTTGCCATCAACCGTTAGGTCGCTCGCCGTTAGGTCATCACCCTCAACGTCAGATACTTGAGACAATAATTGTTCTTGGCTCAAGGTAATTGAGCCGTCTTCGTTAACGTTGTAAGCCAAGTCGCCCGATACTGGTACATCGTTGATTGGCAGTACGTCAACGTTGATGACCGTATCAACTTCAGCGCCATCTTCATCACGAATGGTCACATCAAGTTTAACTTGGCCATTAAAGTTCTCATTTGGTGCAAAGCTACAAGTACCGTCGCTATTGACTGAGAAGATACCATCGGGGCCGTCGTAGCTAATACCGACAAGCTCAACATTCCCTTCAACATCAGAAGCGTTAAGTAGCACTTGTGACTCACTGAATGTAAGTACTGAGTCTTCATCAATCGTGTAAGACGTTGGGCCTGCAACTGGTGGATCGTTCACTTCAAGAACATTGATACCAGCGGTCGTCGCATCGGTCGCACCATCTTCATCAGCAACAACCACATCCAGTGCAATTTCACCGCTGAAGTTTTCATTTGGCGAGAAAGTGTATGTACCATCACCATTGATTTCCAATACACCGTCACTACCTGAATACGTCACACTATCGATAGATACATCGCCTTCGATATCTGAAGACGTTGCCAACAATTGTGCATCAGAAATGGTAATCGAATTGTCTTCATTCACCGTGTAAGACGTTGAACCCGCAACTGGCGGATCGTTCTCAGGAGTCACACTAACATCAATGTTTGCAGACACCGTATCGGTGCCGTCCGACACATCGAAGCTGAAGCTCACATCGCCATTGAAGTTTTCATTTGGCGCAAAGCTGTATGAGCCGTCACCATGGTCTGTCAGTACCCCATCAGTCCCTTCATAACTGATGCCTTCAACCGTTAAATCATCACCTTCAATATCGGTTGCACCCGTTAGGAGGTCTGCATCCGTGAAAACAAGTGTGCCATCTTCCTCAATTTCAAACGTTTTATCTTCAGGAACAGGCGCGTCATTAATCGGACGTACCGTTAAGTCAATTGCGCTACTGATCGTTTCTTGGCCATCACTGATGTCGAAAGTAAGGTCAAGTTCACCATTAAAGTCAGCTGAAGGAACAACGGTGAAAGTACCATCACCATTGTCTTGAACTGTTGCATCAGCACCAACTTGAACGTTAGAAGCAACAAGCTCGTCCCCATCTACATCACTTGCGTATTCGAGTAATTGTTCTTGGGTAAATGTTATGGATCCATCTTCATCCATGATGTAAGCCAGATCTTGTTCAGCTTCTGGCGCATCATTTTCACTTTCCACTTTGATTTTGAACGTTTCACTTGTTGTCTCAGAATCAAAGTCATCTTCTACTTCACTAATGGTCTCTTCGTCAGAAGCTTGAACATCTACTGCGAATGTCTCTTCTACGGTCTGTGAATCGAGGTCATCACCAACTTGTTGGTCACCTGACTCTGAAGATGTCGCACTCGGCGCTGCTGAAGTACGCGCAGCTTGGCCTTGTTCTTCATTACCTTCTGCGTCTGCGCCACCTGTCGCAGCCTCTGCGTTATCACCGCCTACAGCTTGTGCGCCCGCTCCAGGTCCGCCACCACTACCAGCAGCGTTATCCGAGCCAGCTTCAGAAGCGGCCCCACCAACTACATTGGATTGTGCTGCGTCTGAATCACTACCACTTTCTTGCGTATCTTCTTGCACACCCGCACCAGAAGCCGAGGCATCTTCAGCATTACCTGCACCACTCGGATTGTCGTCTAAAGCCTGGTTAACTTCGTCTGCCGCATCCGTATTTTCAGCACCCGTCGCTATTGTCGACGCAATCGTATTTTGTTGATTTTGTTGATTCTGCTGTTGGGAGGGCGTACCCGCGTCGTTCGTATCCGTTTGTTCTACCGCGTCATTTAGATCTTCATTTTGGTTGTTTTGGTTATTTTCGCCTGCCATTACAGCCTCCGTTGCTACTAGCTAACTGATCGTATTTATAGAGGCATTAAAGGACATCATTTTGAAAAACCAATTTTTTATACAACATTTTTCATAGCTTCTTTTTAAAGAGAAAGAATCAAAAAAAATTTGAAAACTGCGTTTAAAGATCCTTAGTTATTGTGATTAAAGCAATTAAGGCAGTGGAGCGATGATAGACATGACGAATTTGTTGCGCTCGATCGACAACAACCACAAAGGGCTGCAATTGCTATTAGGCGACTTTTACAACGACTTTTCTGACGCAGCCCTAAATATAGAAGCGCTTCATAACGGTAATCGTTTTGATGAACTCAACAGTTACTCAAAAAAGTTGAAGACCATCTTAACGTTGCTTTGCGACCAAGACCTTCCGCCCAAAATGGCCAAATTGGAACACTTGAGTAGACACGAGTTCCCTGCGCCGGAAGATCTAATAGAGGATGTAAAAACTGAATTGCACAACGTCAATCGCCAAATCAACCACTTGTTGGATATTAAGCAAGTAATAGATGGCAAGTAACCGAGGTCAGTCATGAGCAATAACCAAATAGAACATCACCTCAGAAAAGCACTTGTTTCCAATAACGAGGCTTCTAAGGTCACAGCTGATGACACTATTGTGCTTGCTAGTGCCATGACCAGCGTTCACAAAACGTTACTCATTATATTCTTACTCGCTTTGGTCGCTATCGCAGTGGCGTCACAAGCACGTATCGACATTGTTGTTTCTGTACGTGGCGAACTGCTATTGGAATCGGATGTTGAGAAGGTTCAACATCTGGAGGGCGGGATATTAGAAGAATTGTTAGTCAGAAAAGGTGAAGTCGTTTATGAGGGCCAACCTATCGCTCGAATACGCTCACTCGACCGCAACACTCAACTTGATACCGTGAATACTGAAATTATTCAGATAGAGCTCGACAAGATTCGTTATGAAAGCTTACGCGACATGATAGAGCCTAACTTCGATGCTTTCATTGAAAAATACCCTGAACAAGTTCAGGTCAACATGAATACGTGGAGGCAAGAGTTCTCTAAAAACCGTTCAAATGAAGAACTCATCACTCACGATATTAAGCACAAGAACTCGTTAATTAGTTCAATGTTAAAGCGTCGCAAAAGCTCAGAAAATCAACTATCTCTGATTCGTAAGCAACTCAACATCAAAAACACCCTCTATAAAGAAGAGATGGCGTCTTATGTCGACGTTCTTAACATGAAAGTACAAGAGTCGAATATGGTTCGTGAGATTGAGAACCTTGACGAGTCTGTGATGAATGAGCGTTTCCAACTCGACAAATTGGAAAAGCAACACCGTGACTTGGTTGAGAACCGAAACTCTGAGTATCAAGCGCAAATCATTCAAGCGAATAAAGACCTCAAGTTGAAGCGAATCTTACAACCACAGCATTCCGACAAGGTTGATCGCCTAATCGTCTACTCTCCAGTGGATGGCGTAGTCGACAAACTTCACTTCAACTTCCGTTCCGCAGTGATTCCGCCAGGTGAAAGTATCGCCGATATTGCACCCATCAATAACTCCCTTCACGGTGAAGCGAAAATTCCACGTAAAGACATGGGCTTCGTTGAAATTGGTCAGGCGGTAAAAGTAAAAATGGACACCTATAACTTTGCAAAATACGGTTTTGTTGAAGGAACCATCGCCTCAATCAGCCGTTCATCATACGAAGAGGAAGACGCTGAGTTCTATTTAGCAGAGATTGAAATTGACCGAAACTTTCTTGAACGAGGAGGCACTCAGTACAAGTTATCACCTTACATGGAATTTACCGCCGATGTAAAAACAGGCTCGCGTCGCGTGATCGAATACGCTGCGAAACCTGTGATGTCAGCCATCGAGGATGCTTTCGATGAGAGGTAATCAATGAGCAGAAAACCTTCGTACAATATTTCCGTACCCGCTGTACGCCTAAGCATACTATTTAGCATGGTCTTGGCTGCACTCGCTTTCTATTTATACTTTTCTTGGTCAAAAGTAGACTCAGTCGCACAAGTGCAAAGTGCCCCACTGCTCATACAAGCCCAGAAACTTAATCAGACCATAGAACAAGATATTCAAACTCTGCAGCTCTGCTTAAGTACCAACACTTGCGGTACTAACGCATTCAATCTAGTTAACTTGAAGCGTGAAATTGATGAATTTCGCTCTTTAGCCTCGTTGAACAAAACCGAATTCAGCTTGGTTGGAGCAACTGAATACACGCAACTGGAATTAGCGATTAATCGTTTCTCTGATAGCCCTAAAACACGTAACGACGTATTAGGCTTGTACCTTTCACTGACCAATAACTACCTTCAGATGGATGACAACTATCGCACCATGTTTAACAACCATGCGAATGACTTAATGTCTAAGAAAAACGAGTTCTTTATCTGGTTGTTTATGGTGGTCGTGATATTGGCTGTGATTACTATTCTATCCAACTCAGTTGCTATGTTGAAACTGAAGAAATCCAGCTCGAACGAACGCGAAATCGACTATGAATTCGACGCTCTATACAAAGAGCTGAAGCAGCTCGATTTACAACGGCTTGAAGAGCTTCTTAACGAAGTGAGCATTAACCCTAAGCAGCGTCAGATCTACTCTCATCTCAAACTGATCTTCAGTAAATTGGAAGACCAAAAGCGCAATAACGATCTCTACAAACAGCTGTATGCGCTAATCGGCTATGAGATTCGCGGAATCACCAACACCATCAACGGTGGTGTCCAATATCTGGTGCAAGAAACCGATGAAAACGGCGTATTGATGGCGAAGGATATTACCTCTGCGTGTAGTACCTTATCTGAGTTAGCAGAAAACTATAACCGTTTGATTTCACAGGGTACGGAAAGTAAGTCGAAGGAGTTCTCTCTACTGAACGTGTTGTCTGAATTGATGATTCATATCAGCGCCAAAGTTCAGAGGAACGAAGGTCAACTTGACTGCTTTATCTCTGACAACTTGCCGAACCGTGTTGCAGGCCAATCCACCAGCTTGTTCTGGATATTGTTCCTGCAGCTTTCTAATGCCATCCAACTTAAATCAAACAAGAAGTTATTCGTGACAATAGAGTTTGGCGCGGCTTCTGATATGGAAAATACCCGTGTCACCATCAACCTGAATTTCCTTTCAACGTTGGATGTCTCTGTAGCTAAGCTAAATAAACTCCATTGGAGCGCTCACAAAGACCATACTGCGAACACAGATGACTTGGCTAAAAGCGTTTTGAAAGATTACAGATATTACGAGAGTCACTGGTTCCAATCCGGGGCTCAGGAACGTTTTCAGATCGAACTTGATCTCAAGGCTAAGAATTTCCACACAGAGAAGACTCGCTTTGATGGCAAGCGTTTGCTGTTGTGTGCCAATACTCAAATCCGTATTGATGTGATGAAGAAGATGCTCAGCAACTTGGGGCTAGACATCACCGAGATTCGCACTGCAAATGAGCTTTTCTCAGCGGCGAAAACATTCGGTGATTACGACGCGATTATGCTCACCGATACCTTTGAACCCAACAAGCTGCCGTCGTTGAGTAAGACGGTGAAATCTCAGCTAAAGAATCATCCAAATACCAAGTTACTGTTGTCAGTAACCAGTACTCAGCAAGCACAAGAATGTCATAGCTTCGTCGACAAGATCATCAACTCACCAGCCATCCCCTATGAGTTTATTCCTAACTTACTCACCATTATGGAAGCAGAAGCATCGGAAGAGCAGATGGAAAACAGCTCATTCCTTATCGTAGAGGATGACCGAGTTCAGCAGATTTTACTTAAACGGATTCTTACCAAACAAGAATATGAACCAGACATGGTTGGCGATGGCGCTGACGCAGTGAAACACTTCATGAATAAACGCTCAGACATCATTTTTATGGACTGCATCATGCCAGGGATGGGCGGCATTGAGGCGACAAAACGTATTCGACAATTTGAACAACAAAACGAGAAAAACCCTTGTACCATCATAGGTGCAACCGCATTGACCAGCAGTAACGAACACCAGGCTTGTATTGAGGCCGGAATGGATTACGTGATCAGCAAACCTTATAAAAGCGACCAAATCATCAAGGTGATCAACAAGTATGTGGCGGTACAGAAACTTAACTAGCAGCATCATAGCTGCACTTACATTAATCACGACACCTTCAGCATCGGGGACAACCCTGCTTGAGGCGGTCGAACTCGGCCTGCAAAACAGCCTATCCCTTCGCGCCAGTGATAAAGGTGTCGAAGAAAACGAGTACAACATAGGTATCAGTCGTTCTAAATTTCTACCTTCACTCAATGGCGCAGCAGATACCACATGGAACGAGAATGAGACCTTGTTATCGAGCGTACCAGATGAAACCTCTAGCTATAACTCAAACAGCTACAGCCTTTCTCTTTCCCAGTCGATCTTCAATCTGGGCGATATTTTCAAATATGGAACAGCTAAGCTCGACTTCGATATTGAAGAAATTAAACACGAGAACAAAACCCAAAGCACCATCTCAGAAATCGGCTCTCAATACTTTGAGTATTTGAAAAACAATGCACAGATTAAAGCGACCAAGGTTGAGCTTAAGTCGTCTGAAACACGTGAACATCAGATGCGACGTAACGTAGAATTGGGGAACACAGCCGCAAGTGAACTGTACGAAGTTATCGCTCAAAAAGAAGGCGTGTCGAATCGATTAAGAACCTTGCAGAAAGATCGCCGTGTCATTCTCAACGGACTATCCATTCAGATTCAGTACCCTATCACTCCATCACAAGATATATACGAAAGTGTCCCATTAAAAGAGATAAACGAAAGCGAACAACACTCAATCATGGATCAAGCATTAAAGCTCAACAACGACTTGTTAGTGGCGAAGAAAAACGTCGAGAGAAGCCGTAGAAGCTTAAAAGAGAGCGGTACAAACTTCTTACCTACCGTGTCGCTTTCAGCCAGTTATCGTCACGATGACGCCAATAACTACGATAAAACCGACATCACAGCAACAGGCGAAAGCAACTCAACCAGCGTTGGCTTGAACCTAGCCTTGCCTATCTTGTCTGGTGGCTCTGATTACTACGGATATCAAAAATCCTCGACGGCGATTGAACGTACCGAGCTGCTTTATCAAGACTCGCTTTACACCACGCGCAACAGCGTGAACACCTCAGTGCTCAACATTAACGATTTTTCGCAATCTATAAGCAGTTACGAGAACATCATTCGCGCCAACTATGCCTCTTATAAAGGTATTCAAAGGGCATACCAGTTAGGCACCCGTACGATCACCGATTTATTGGCCGCAGAAAGTAAGCTTTTCAGCGCCTTAAGAGATTATGAAAGCGCACGATACGACTACATCATCGAAACCATTAAGCTTGAACAAACAAAAGGCGTACTCTCGATTCAATCTATCGAAAGCATCATGCAATTGATGAGTGATATCGAAGGACGAAACAATCAAGAATTAGTACCTAAACACCTTCTCTCAACTGAGTCGTTGAAAACAGGAGGTCGTAATGCAAACTGAGCAGTTTTCTCAAAAGATCAATATGGCAGATAAGTGTTATCTGACTTTCTCTACAATAATTTCCACTCTATTTGGCTTGGTACTGCCCTTCTCCATTCTAATCATTTTCGACCGAGTATTACCCAACCAAGCACAAGATACCTTGTTCTTGCTGTTCGCGATTATCCTGATTTCTATCTTCCTCGACTACCACCTGAAAAATCAGGAAGAGAAGATATCTTCCGTCATCATGAGGCAGTTTGAGACCAACTTAACCAACAAGGTATTCCAATCCATCTGTTTGGCTGAGATCTCTAAATTTCGCCGCTTAGAACCGGGCGAATACCTCGAACGAATCTCAACCATTCCTGAACTGAAAACCTTCTTTGGTGGCGAATCGGTTCGAGCTCTGATAAACCTTACCGTCAGCGTAATAACCATCCTTATTATTGGTCTAATCAACATATGGGCTGGCGTGACGCTTCTGATTGCCTCGCTCATTTTAGCTATTTTCGCTTGGAGCCTTTCTAAACAAAAGATTGGCAGCTTACAGAACAAGTCCGATATAGAGGGCTTAACGACGTCCAAAATCATTGAAATTATTTCAAGCCCGCTGGACATCAAAGCGCGAAACATGGAATACCGCGTTGAAAGCCTGATGACACAAATGGTCGAGGAACGTGAAGTTGAAAACATCAAATACGAACAGATTGAATCGAATTTTGGCTTGATCTTAGCGCTCATCCAACAACTATCAATTGCTTGTGTTGTTGTGGTATTGGCAACAGCCGTGATCAATATGGAGTCAAGCCAAGGCATTATGGCCGCGATAATCATGCTGACCAACCGTTACTTCGCGCCATACCAACAAGTGATGCTTACCGCGAGCCGTTGGGAACTAAACAAACTCCATATACAGCGCATCGCCGAGCTTCTTGAACTGGCCGCGTCGGTTGAACATCAACATGAGACGACCGAAGTAGAACGTATTTCTGTTAAATATTCTGAAAAGCAGCGTATCGAATTTGAACTCGGACAAACCTATTTGCTTACCGGGGAAAGTGGCTCCGGTAAGACCCACCTTGCTAACTGTATTACACGTCAGAACAATGATAACAAACTGGACATCATGATTAATGACACGCCTCTGAGTGACGTAAACTACAACGTTTGGCGTAACAGCGTGCTGATGGTCGATAAAACAAGCTCATTCGTGGAAGGGACCATTATTGATAACCTAACGTGTTTCCGTCCAAGCTTGAATAACACCGCTTTCGCCTTATGCGAAACCATGAACATCAAGGCGCAAATTGACGGACTTCCTGCTGGTTTTTATACGGAACTCAAAGGGCACATGCGCAATCCATTCTCTCGCCAAGTTGGATATGCTCTGTTATTAGTCAGAGCCCTGCTCGCCAGTAAACGTGTATTGATATTCGACGATATAGATTGTGTCTTTGATGAGGAATTTGCGCGCGTCGTGCTGACCAGTACCGCCTATCGTGCCAATGACAAAATCTTAATCATCGCCAGCAATAAGATGGACAAACTTAACCACCGCCTCAAACGTGTCAAGCTTACGGGAGGTAACCAATGAGTATCCTTGTGGACTTCAACAACGTCTCTCAACGTGTTTCGGATTTTGAAGCAAGCGGTTATGACGAGCGTTACAGTCATTCACCTCTGATTCGCGGCTTGGCTTATACCTTGATTGCTCTTGAATGGGAAGGTACGCCCTCTATACTCAGTGACGCCTTTATTCCCAAGCCAAAAGACAGCGACAGCTTTACTGCAACCATAGAACGTCTTGGATACCGGTGTGATGTCACCCAGTTAAAAACGCTAGAGAATATCGATAAGTACCCTCACCCATGCTTTATTGAGATAGAAAATCTGAGCGCCATCTTCTTGGGTACCAAAGATGGAAAGCTGATGTTGTTTGATTACACGAACAACAACACCATTGAATATCCAATGTGTAAGAAGCCCTGTTTGTTGATTGCAATTAGTGAATATTCTCGCCTGTTTCGTGAACCACCACCGGAATCTCAGGACAGAAGCAATTGGATAAAGTACGCTTTCTATCGTTATAACAATGAACTTAAAAGCCTGATCATTCTTAGCTTCGTGATCAGTATTCTGGGCGCATTACAGCCATTCTTTATCATGAGTGTGTATAACTTCGCGCTTACTTCGAGTTCTCAAGCGACACTCTATTGGTTGACCTTATTTGCCATTATTGTGGGTTTTTCGGAATACTTTTTTAAAAAGATGCGAGTCAACATCATTGCTACCTCCGGTAAAGATCTCGCGGTTCACATATCTCAAGCCGTAATATCGAAACTGCTTTGGCTACCTTACGCAATGACATCAACTGCAGGGGTTTCATCTCAACTGGCGCGATTGAAAGATATCGATACCTTCCGTCGCTTAGTAACCGCAGAATCAACCCTCAGCTACTTTGATATGCCGTTTGTGATTGTTTTTATCATCGCGATTGCCCTAATGTCTGGCACGGCAGCGCTTGTGGTGATGGGCGGCTTAATCTTGATGTTGGTGTTCTGTGTATACTCACGCTATATCTATTCTCAAGCCACATCCAAAAGCTCTCGCGCCAATGCGATGGTCTCTTATCAATGGAATGAAATCCTTCGTGGTATTAAAACCATTCAGGGTTTGCCTTTACTGCGTGTGGTTCAATCTCGCTTTAGTGCCTCCCATATGCAAAGCACCAGTGATGCCGAGAACGTTGCTGTAACCAACAGTAAAATTCAGGCGGCTGGCGGTAGTTTGATTCAGGTGATTGGTACGGCAAGTATCGTGACCGCAGTAATCGGAGTAATGGAAGGCACTTCTGATGCGGGTGCGATGCTTGCAACCGTTATTCTCGTTTGGAAAGCACTAGGCCCGATAATGGGCATCTATAACTCAATTTCTAAATTTCAATCCATCAAGGCTTCGTCGGCACAGATCAACAACTTGATGTCGATGAATGACGATAAATTGACCTTAGAGAAGAGCCCGCCTATTCGCTTATTCCAAGGCACTATTGTGGGCAGTGGTGTGAGTCACCGTTATACAGGAGCAGCAACAGGGTTAACCAACCTTGGCTTCAAGATACCGCCCAGTGCAAAAGTCGTTATATGTGGACCGACAGGCAGCGGAAAGACCACGCTGATTTCAATCATGGCTGGCTTAGAAGATCGTTATCAGGGCGCGGTGTCTGTCGATGGCTATAACATTAAGCAATTCAACAGCTATCGCTATCGAACGTCGATTAACTACATCCCTTTCAATTTGCACATTTTCGAAGGTTCTTTGGAGACCAATTTCATTTTACACAATGGATTGATTCCGACAGAGAAAATGCAGGAGATGGTGAGCTTCTTCGAGCTAGACGAATGGCTGCCAGAAGGCTTGGCGACTCAATTGAGTGTCGATAAGTGCAAAGGTCTTCCCAATGGCATTCAACAAAAGCTGCGTTTGGCGCTTGGTTTAGGTAACTGTGAACAATCTCTTATAATCATTGATGAACCGTTCAACGGGGCTGAAAATGAAAACGCGCAGTATTTTAACCGCCTGTTCAGCGATAAGCTGCTGAATAAAACAGTCATTTTTTCAACCAATGATCCCGGTTTGATCGCTACTTCCAATATGAGTTTGGTTCTAGAACCTGATGGCAACTTGAAATATTTTGGCTTAACAGACAAATACTTAAACAGTTTAAGTTAAACACGACGATGCTTACTCACAGATTACTCGTTCAATAAATGGATGTAATTGACAAAAACATAAGTGAGAGAGATGATTCGATCTGAAATCACATGTAACAAGGAAGCAAATGTACACATTCGTTGCAGACAAGCTTGATGTCGCTTACTTATCCGCAATTCCTGAAAACCATCAACTTCAGGGCTGCGATGTGCCTGAAGAGGAGATCGAACTTCGAGAGATCGTTGAGGTTTGGTATGAGTGTGCCTTTCTACCCGCTTTCAACCTTCAGAAAGTCGATATCGAGAACAAAGCTGAGCTAACCGTCATACAAACACATGTTTTGAACAACGATACGAGTACGCTCGCTTTCCTACTCAAAAACAGAGTGTATCGCGCCGCGCTAAACAGAATGCTAGGGGTTTGGGCGTTAGAGCCCTCAGCAAAAACCGTGTTAGAGCAACTTCTGTTTGAACTAAGTCTCGATAAAAAGCGCCCTCATTAACTCGCTTTATAAGCTATTCATCAATAAGCATAAAAATTAAACCGACTGACAATCGCTATAAGTTGCTAGTAAGAGAAGATATTTCAAAATAAGCTGTGGAATCACAAGAACTTATACCCCTCCCACACTTCCATTAAATTTACCGTTTCAAGGTTTCCATATCCGCATTTTTATTCTACTGTTTTTATATAAAAACAGTTGGATGGATCCTTATATGGCGATTACGGTCTGGAATAACCTTTCAGTCAAACATAAACTCTTTGGCTTAGTTCTACTTCCCATTTCACTACTGCTCTTTCTAGCAGGCAGACAAGCATATATTTTAACGACTCAGTTAACCGATTTTGAACGAACCAATCAGTTATCTGTGTATCTTCAAGATATTTCGGTCTTATATCGGAGCACTCTGGCTTCTAGCCCTGAAGAATTCGCGACGCAAAGCAGCCAAGTAAAGGCAGAATTAAAAACGCTGTCACCCATCATTTTTTTAGACGCTTCGGATGATATGAATCAACTGGTGGCTGACTTCAGTGAAGCGACCCTATCCACGATGGAAGCGACTGACACTTACGATAAGTTGGACGCTCTTGAATGGCAGAGTGATTTATACAAGCAACTGTTGCTTGAGATAGAAAAAGTCCCATTCGAAAATACCAAGCGCGAAATTCAACAACATCTCACCGCATTACAACAACTCGAATGGTTGATGTTCTGGTCGAACGAAGAGTTCAAACTGGGCACTTCACTGATTGAGATATTCCAAACTAGCCAAGAGTACGACCCAGAACTTGCTGAACAGATCGAAACCTTGAGTGAAAGACAGCAACTGTTCCTCGAACGCTTTGTATCGTTGAATGCCAACGAACATCAAGTGTCATTGATGGTTGAGGTATTTAGAAACGACGTGTTTGCTCAGAGCCAAGAGATCAGAAACGCACTGCTTGATCTAAACGCCATTAGCCAACTGACACCCCAAGAGGTTTCTGTTGGGTTAGAGGCGATGAGTGCTCGACTCAGCTTATTACAAAGCCTCGGTAATGTTATCAAGCAAGAGTTCCAACAAGAAGTTGAGCAAGCGATCTCAGATGCGCAAGTGCAACGAACACTGTTTATCTCCATCGTTGCCCTGCTCGCAGCCATGGTCATGGGGCTAACCTTAAGTTTAGCGAGACAAGTAACCAACAACCTCAATTTGGTGTTGGCTTTCTTAAAAAGCGAAAACGCTGAACAGCGCCCTTCTTTAGACAAACTAATTCAGGGTAAAGATGAGCTCAGCCTATTTGCTCAACAAGTTAAACGATTGACCATCGAGCGAGAGCTCGCTAAAGAGAAACTAACACTAGCCAAAGAAGACGCTGAGAGAGCCAAAGAGGACGCCGAACAAGCGAAAGATCACGCAATACAGGCCAGCAAAGCGAAAAGTAGCTTCTTAGCTAATATGTCTCATGAAATTCGTACCCCACTCAATGGCGTTATTGGTATTTCTGAGATTCTTGCAGACACCCCTCTCACACCGACCCAACGCGATTATGTTGATACGATTGAGACCTCGTCCCAACTGCTACTGAGCCTAATCAACGACATCTTGGACTTCTCTAAGATTGAATCTGGCATGCTAATGATCAGTCCACACTCAGCATCCGTTAGAGAATCGATATACGACATCGCCTCTATTGTGGCGCCAAAAGCGAAAGAACAAAAAATTTCAGTCAACGTTGATATCAGCCCTGACACACCTGCTCGTGTGATGATTGACGATCACCGCTTAAGACAGATCCTAATGAACTTCATGTCTAATGCGGTGAAGTTTACTGCAGAAGGCGGTGTCACCCTATCAATTCAAACACTCGACAAGTCAGAAAATAGTGTCACCCTTAGATTTGCTGTACGAGACACCGGTATTGGGATCGACAAACAACAACAGAAACAAATATTCGAACCCTTTGCTCAAGAAGATGATTCAACCACACGTCAATTCGGAGGTACTGGTCTTGGCCTAGCCATTAGCACACAGTTGGTTGAACTGATGGGTGGCCAGATTCAGCTCGACTCCGTCAAGGGCGAAGGCAGCTGTTTCTACTTCGACTTAGAATTACCCGTCGATATTATGCTACCGAAACCAAGCACAGCAACAGCTGACATATATGTTCTAGGTAACGAGAACATGCTCTCTAAACGCATAGAATGGGATCTTAACCTTTACGGCTTGAAGGTTACTCAGCAAGTGAGTAACACAGCTACGATCACACAACAGCTCGTAACTCAAAAACACAATAAACCAATCACCGTAATTTTTGCTGAAGATGACGCGTTCCAAGCCAATTACTACACCACTGATTTAGATAAGCTGCACCAAAACGGCATCACTATCTGTTTGATTCGTTCTTTCTTAAGTGAGCCAGCTGACATCGGTAACAGCGTTACTGCTCAGGTATCGCAGCCCCTACTTGGATTACGTTTGATTAAAGCGGTTGAGCTCTGTGATACGCAAGGTTTAGCTGAATTGTCAGAAGCCAACCAACAAACTACGACCATCCAACACAAAATCCTCATCGTCGAAGACAACAAGATCAACCAAAAAATTGCTGGACTCCACGTCGGTAAAAGTGGTTTTGAATTCGAGTTTGCGAATAATGGTCAAGAGGCCATCGACATGTTCACCGCCAACCCTCATTACGCTGCGATACTCATGGATTGCATGATGCCAGTAATGGATGGCTTCAACGCAACAAGCAACATCCGACGATTTGAAAAAGAAACTGGCGCCACGCGCCGCATCCCTATTATCGCCCTCACCGCCAGTGTGATTGATGACGATATTCAAAAGTGTTTCGACGTAGGTATGGATGATTATGTACCAAAACCATTCAAGTTCGAGATGTTGAAGGAGAAAGTGCTTGCGGCTGTAGAAGCAATGCCACTGCCAGTTACACATAACGCGCCAGCAGCATCAACAAGTTCAACCGTTACTCCTATTCATAGTGCACAAACAGCCAAGAAAACATTACCAGAGCAAGCTGAGCCTAACTTTGTGCCAAGCAAATCTGAGAAGATCCTTTTGGTTGAAGACAATCGCGTAAACCAGAAAGTTGCTTCAGTCATGCTCAAAAAGGCCGGTTACGCCTTTGAAATTGCAGACAACGGGCAAATCGCCGTTGATATGTATCGGAATGACAGCAGTTTCGACATTATTTTAATGGACTGCATGATGCCGGTGATGGATGGCTTCACCGCCACTAAGGAGATTCGAGAACACGAGAAAAACCTAGGCTTAAGCAAGACTCCTATTATCGCGTTAACCGCCAGTGTTATCGATGATGATATTCAAAAGTGCTTTGATTCCGGAATGGATGGGTACGTAGCGAAGCCCGTAAGAAAAGAAAAACTATTCCACCAAATAGAAAGTGCGACTTGTTAGGAGAAACCAATGAATTGGATCAAAACAATTAAAACGCTCTCGAGCAGAGCGCTGTTACCAGCAGTGGTAGGGTTGTTTGGAAGCTTACTTCTTCTCAGCCCCGCTCATGCTGCAGAAGAATACGCCATATTCTCTTTAGACTCAGGGTTTGAAGAGATATCAATCAACAAAGCGAGAAAGCTATATCGAGGTAAAACCAAACGTCTCAACGGCAAGCGTGTAGAACTCTCTGATTGGCCTGAAAACAGCGCCGAAAGAGAGGCATTTTATCAGCTTCTACTTGGGAAGAACGCCGCTCAAATGAACGCACACTGGGCTGGCTTATCTTTTTCAGGAAAAGCTCGTTATCCAAGAGAAATCAAAACGGCTTCAACCGACAGTTTAGTCGACTGGCTAGACGAAAAACCAAACCGTATTGGTTACTCCCCACTCTCTTCGGTTCCTCAAAATGCCAACATTCTCTACGTTATAAGTTCGGAGAAATAATATGAAAAAAATAATTACGTTAGTGCTATGTGCTTCGATTGCCTCTCCGGCCTTTGCCATTATTGAACTTACCGATAATTTATCTTTAAGTGGTTTTGGTTCAACATCTTGGGCAACATCGGATAACGATAATCCATTGATCATCAACCGCGGTTTTACTGATGAGAGCTGTTACGACTGCGATACCACATTTGGTGTTCAACTCGATTACTTCTACAACTCATTCAAAGCTTCCGTGCAAGTTGTCAAGCCACCCCAATATGACTGGAGTGAACCGCAGCTAGAGTGGGCTTATTTAGGCTATGAATTTAATGACTTTGATGTAAGCGTTGGTCGATTGCGACTGCCACTATTCCTTGCCTCTGAGTACTACTATGTAGGCCAAGCCTATATGACAGCAAGGCCACCGACAGAGGTGTATAACAGCGTTCTCGGAATCACAGCTTTCAACGGCATAAAAGTGAGCTGGACTCATGATGTCAGTGATGAAGCAACGCTATTGCTCTCACCTTTCTTCGGTGTAAAAGACAAAAACAAAGTCGACTTTAATTCGAGTACAGAGCTGGAATTTGAAACCAACCGAATGTTCGGTGCCAATCTTCAATTGAGCGGTGAAAACTATCGTTGGAACTTATCATTCCTCGACTCCAATTTTGATCAAACCGTTTCTGGCACGATTACAATCCCTGGAACTTCGATAACAGCTCCATTCAGTAGCAAACAAGACAACCAACACATTCAACTTTGGTCCTTAGGTACTGAGTATGAATTAGGTCAAGCGGTGCTTGCAAGTGAAGGACAAATCAGTGACTTCTCGTCCTCGATATACGCTAGTTTGGGCTATAGACTAGATTTATTCACTCCATACGTCGTTTACGGAGCAGAGTTTGACTCTAATGAACATCTAACAGGTAACAGCTATTTAATTGGTGTTGATTACGACGTGCTACCAAACGTGTCTATCAATGGTGAAGTGCAATACTTCGAAGCTCGCAAGTCAAACGGTGCGTTTGTCGAAGATTTTAACGCGCTCACTGGCTTTGATGACAAAGATGCCGTCCTTTACACAATCATGTTGAGTTTCGTTTTCTAACCTAGAATTCAATCGTCATTCAAATCAAAGCCCAAGGTACTCACGTAATCTTGGGCTTTTTTATGATGAATAAGTAACAACGGATCAGTATTTAAAGAGAACCTTCACGTCACCTGTCACTGCCGTTTCATCAACATATCCGATAGCGTTAGTTTTAGAAGCTACCGTTGTAATTGCGGCACTATAGTCAGCGACCTGAATAGGAGCTTCGGCTTTACCTGTAAAGACCAGTCGTGACCAAGCTGATTGAAGCTGTGATTCACTGCGCCCTGTCGCTACCTCGTGAAAGGCGAGTCGCCCCTCAGAACCATCAGCCAGTTCGACAATTTGTGCTTTCGTTCCATTTGATAGTTTGCTCTTTTTACCCATAAAGAGTTTTTTAACATCAGATTTTGATAATGAATCAACACCTGCATTGTTACCAATAACGACCATTCCTGCAGAAGCATTAAATGAAAGAACCGCTATAGTTATTGCTGCCAGTAAACTTTTCATGTTGCCTCCTTAGAATACGAAATCAAGACGTGCTGAATAAACAATAGAGCTGTCTTCAAGGTAGTTACCAGTCGCAACTCTTGGATCCACCGTTGTCTCAACATTACTTTGGAAGCCACCGCTTGTATCTCGGTAATCCACATAAGTGACATCTGCTTTCAAAGACATATTCTTGGCAAAATCCCAGCGGCTACCGACAGAGTAAGAAAGGCGCTCGTAATTCATCGACTCTTTGATGGCTGTGCTTGTCATATTTTCACGATCTTCGTTATCAGTAGTTTCAACCCAACCAACAGAAACGTAAGGTGTAAATTCATTGACTCGATAGCCGACCAAGCCAGACACCGATTGATAGTCGTAAAACTGCCCTTCCAATTGGACGTCTGCAGCTTCTACGTTAACCAAAAGATCACCATTGTCATATTGAGCACCAAGTGAGATAAACTGGCCATCTTGGCCATCTAGCAATGCGCCTAGCTGACAGTACGGATCTTGTGAACTTTGGAAATCACAAGATGGGTTAGATTCAGCAACAAAATATGAACCACGGAAGGTAAAGTCATCTACGTTCCAGTTAGCACTGATACCGAATAATTTATCCAGTTTCACTTCACCCACAATTGAGTCATCTTCATCAATAGTGCCAATACCCACTACTGGCTGAAGAAGAATGCTTGAGTCTTCAAGCTCAATTGGAATCAATAAATCAGCACCCGTGTAACCCTTCAAAACAATGTTTTCATACAATTCTTGAGAGGGTCTGATCATAGGATATGCGTAACCAAGATCGGTGTAGTCAGAGTAGAAAAACAGAGGTAAACGCAGCTTACCTGCACGAGCGGTAAATGAATCAAAATCATAAGAGGCGTAAGCCATTTCAATTTTTGGTTCATAGTCATAACGGCTGTTTGCAACAATTTGGGTCACAAACTTCGCTCGCTCGTTAACTTGAAAATCAAACTGCAAGCCCGCTAGTGTTTCTTGCTCCCAATCCAATTTTTCGTCCGTGTAGCCAGCATAACCGATTGCGTTATCTGACTTACCGATACCTACAGAACCAAATCCACTAATACGAAGGTTATCCATATTTGCAGCATTTGCTCCAAACGCCATACTTACTAGGGCAGCAACCACTGTCTTCTTCATAACTAACTCCAATTTGTTATGTTGTTTCTTGTTTTTATGTAATTAACCCAAATTTTGGGCATACTCCCGCCCTCCTTGAGGCATAGCCAGAAAGAGAGAAGGAATGATTCTAGGGGGCTTAACTCACCTTAAAATGGCCAGTTAATATTGATATGTTACGAGTAACTTCTTGAATATTTTGGGCAACTGCGTCGACTTGTTTAACACTGTTGCTTGTACCTTCTGCCATTTTTCTAATTTCTTCGACAAAAGTTTCTATACGAGTTGAGGTTTGCTCCTGCTCTTCAGTTGCAGCGGCAATACTTTCGTTTCGCTGACTGATTTCAGTGATCTCAGAAGTGATTTTTTGTAGTGAATTTTCAGCAACAAGTGACTTTTCTACGCAGGTTTCAGCTTTCGTCACACTATCCGAAATGATTGTAGAGGCTGTTTTTGCTTGTTCTTGTAGCTGTAAAAGTACAGATTGGATTTCTTGTGTCGACGTTTGTGTTCTTGATGCTAACGTTCTAACTTCATCAGCAACCACAGCAAAGCCACGACCTTGTTCACCCGCGCGCGCCGCTTCAATTGCAGCATTAAGCGCGAGTAAATTAGTCTGTTCAGCAATAGCGCTGATCGCCTCTAAGATAGAGCCGGCACTTTGAGTATTGTCATTCAACTGCTTAACCACTTGTGAAGCATTACCTACATCGTGCGTCAGTTCTTGCACGGCTAAAATGGTACTTTTAACCTGCTGCTCTCCTAGAGTCGCCTGCTCACTGGCACTCGAAGCTGAAGTCGAAGCATCATTCGCGTTGGTCGCAATCTCTCTAACAGCAACAAACAACTGATTTAATGAGCTAGATACTTCTTCAATAGAAAGATGTTGTTTGGTCGAAAGTTCGTTCGTGACCTGACTAGAGCTCACCAAAGCGCTAGAAATAGTGTCCAATTGAGTGACGTTCTCGATTGTATGCGTTACATTTTGTTGTAGATGAGAAACAAAACTATTGAATGATTCAACGAGTGGTTTTAGTTCGTCGTTTTTCTCGTGTTGTAAGCGAACCGTTAAATCACCATCCCCTTCCGCAATATCGCGCATTTTGTCACTGATATTTGCTAAATCTTTGCGTATTCCTTTCACCACGAACCATCCAAAGATACACATTGCAAGCATGGCTAATGCACCTGAAATACTCATGATTTGGTTAGCTGTTTTGTTATTTGATTCTAACTCTTGTACTGCGTTCTCAAACTCTGACTGACGAGCCGACGAAAACTCACTCATCCCCGTAGTGAGCTCTTCTAAGATTGCAGTGCTTTGCTTTGCGAGACGACCCGCCTCACTAAGACTAATCTCTTCGTCAATCATACCTTGCGCGATACGATAAGCCAGATCGAAATATTGATTGGTTTGATTTTGTAGAAGTGCTGACGAACCTTGTAAAGACGGGTCCAATGAAATTTGAATATTGAAGTTACTTTGAATCGCAGTAAGCGTTTGCTTATTCATCTCCAAGATCTCTTCATCACCAAGAGTGACCGCTAAATTAAAGCGCTCTGCTAATTGAGAGATCAAAACACTATTTAGCGAAGCAGAATTCATGACGGGATAAGTGACTTGGTCAATTCTATTAACCTGCTTGGTATTGCTAGTGAGCGTATCCCCACCGACAAATAGAATACTAATAAACCCGACTAACGACACTAAACATAGCGCCAAAATTCGATTCTTAATCGATAGTGTAAACATAAGCTTCCTTGCTAAACAGTATGACAAACCGCACTAGTATTTTTCCGAACAATAACAGATCTGACCAGTTATTCAATCGGTCAATATGAAAATAGTGATAAATATGTAAATATTGTTTATAGATTGTAGCAATCAAAAAATAACCATATAAATCATGAGTTTTAATTTTTAACTTTATCAAATACAACTCAACCTCAAACTTAATAACCTGTTTAAAACTTAATGTTTATTAGGAGCATTACTCGCACCCTATTTGGGGATGCTTGTAATCCATAGGCTTTGTGTCGAGTTGAAAAATATAAAAACGCTGATTCAAACGATCACCCCAATAATTAAATTCTCCATATGCCCTACAATTTAGTAACTCTGTCAACATCGTCAGTATCGTGTAAGAAGGCAACAGGCTACAGAACTTCCTCTTTTTTATTCGGTCAGCCTTAGAGCGAATAAACAGACACCTTAAACGGAGAACGCATGCGAATAGCGACTTTATCTTTAAGCTTGGTTTCAGCAGTCAGTTTCGCGGCTGAACCAAACCCTTTTCCAATAACGTCCGACGAAAGTGGCGAGAAGTTTATGGTAAGTGCGACAAACCCATACGTAAGCAGCACTGGGTATTCGATACTCAAGCAAGGTGGTAACGCAATTGAAGTCAAAGATGGCAAGATCTACGGTGCAACAGACCGTCGTCGAGCATCCAGCTCAATAGGCGAATAATTAGTTTTATGGGTGAGTCACTAAGCTCACCCAATTTAACGCCTCTGATTTATCTCTTGCTCTAACCACACATTTTAAAATCATTTCCATATGCAAAAAGCCAGTCGAACATTTCGACTGGCTTTTCAATAACTCACTTTAGTTTATCGATTAACGCAATTACTACGAACTTGGCGCTACTCGCTTCTCTTTCAACTGTTCAATCACATAGTCAGGTGCGACTTTACTAAGCTCAGTCAAACATTCATCCGTTTTTTCATCGCCGTAACGAACGTAAATATCACACACAGCGTAGAGTTGCTCTGGAGCGCCAGAAATCAAATACGCCTTTTCAAATGACTTTGTCGACTTGTCGATATCGAGATCTTCTTGCAATACACCATTGAGGTACCAGTAATAGCTGTTGTCTTTCGCTAACTCAGCAGCAACTTCAATCTCTTTTGCTGCGGCGCCCTTCTCTTCTAATCGAACCAAAGTTAATGATTTAGAGTAATGTAGAGCTGCGTAGTCGGGTACATGTTGCAAGCCGCGATCCAATACATCGACCGCTTGTTGGTCTTTTTTCTGCGCTCGGAAATTATCAGCGTAACTTAACCAAACTTGTGGCTCTTTTTGATGCGTTTTGATGAGTTCTAGATAAACCGTTTCTGCCTTATCCCACTCGTTGTGCCAGCGAAGTACATCAGCAAACAATAATTGGTACTTTTCTGATTCTTGCGTCTCTAGGAAACTGATAAGCTCTTTTACTGGTGGCTCGATTTGTCCTTTTTGTTGTTCATCTAAGGTATTAAAGTCACGAATCAGATTTGACGTTGCCGTGTGACGAACCATGGTATCGGTGTCTTTTAACAGTGGTGAAACCAATGCCCACCGATGCTCAAGTTGGTAAGGTTCAGAACCGATCACTGCCGCTTCACGAACTTCAGGGTTTTGATCTTTTATGCCTCTAGCAACAGCCACCAGCGCGTTTTGGCTTGGGTAAGCTGCCAATTCTTGCAGCGCACCAGTACGGTTTTCGATAGACTGGTTTTGATCTTGTGCCATGTAAGACAACTGTTGAATACGGGTTTGAGTGTCCGTCATTTCAAGCACTTGATTGATATTTTGTGCTGGTGCATCAACGATTTGTTGAACGCCATTGGCTGCGATTGCTGACGTTGATAACAATGCGGACGTTGAAACCAATAAAGCAACCGCTGTCGCTAAACTCTTCTTGATCATAGTATTACCTTAAGTTGGAGAACTTAGCCCGTCCCTAGACTCATATCTGATTAAATTTCGTTAGGATCGATAACTCTAAACCTAGAACTTGACTTAAAACTTTGTCTCAAACGTCGTTTGTTTTGCCAGTTCTGCTCGACGCGCCATCATCACAGAATCACTGTACTTACCATGAGCAACGGGGTGTCTCATCGCACGCGCGATATACGCCATCGATTTATCAACATGAGAAAAGAACTTGTGCCAGCCCGCGCATAAATAGTTCAATCCCGGCTCACCCGCACGAGTTTTGATAAAGCGGTTTTTAGGGCATTCACCATGACAAGCAAACTTGTAGTCACATTGCTGACACTGACTGGTCAGTGTGCGTGATTTAGCGAAACCAAATTTTTGTTGTGGTGCGCTGTATGCTAGGTCATCAAGCTTCTCGTGATGGATGTTGCCAATTTTATATTCAGGGTAAACATAGTGGTCACAAGAGAACACATCGCCGTTTGGCTCCATCGCTAAGCCTTTACCGCAAATCTCATTCAGGGTACAAAGCGGGTTCGGGCGACCAATCCACGTTTCTAAGCTCGCTTCAAGATACTGAACAAACACTTTACCGATGTCTTGCTTCGCCCACTCATCAAACACCGCAATCAAGAAGTTGCCCCACGCTAAGTCCGATACACACCATGATTCCATGATCGAATCTTTATGACCCGGGATAAGACGCTTGTCACCTTGCTTGAGTTGCTCACTGACTTGAGAGGTTTGCGGCGCAACGGTTCTAAAGGTTTTCTGTTCTACGATAGGAATAAACTGCATTTGTGGAGACTTCACCACGTCACGTAAGAAGCGATACACTTCTAATGCGTTTTGACTGGTCAGGTTATTCACACAGGTAAGCGTGGCGAATTTAACTTGGTGTTTGTGCAACAGCTCGACAGCAGCCATCACTTGTTTGAATGTGCCACGACCCGCGCGGTTGGTACGGTAAGCGTTGTGCAGCATTTCAGGGCCATCAATACTTAAACCGATCAGGAAGTTGTTCTTTGCTAAGAATCGACCCCAATCGTCATTCAATAATGTGCCATTAGTTTGTAGGTCATTTGAAATTAACACACCTTCAGGCTGATACTTTTTCTGTAGCTCAACCACACGCTCAAAATAAGCCAAACCTAACATAGTCGGTTCGCCGCCCTGCCATGAGAAGATAATTTCAGGCGTATTTTGACCTTCGATGTATTGTCGGATGTAAGTCTCTAGCGTCTCATCATCCATTCTTGGAGAACTGCCTTTCTTGTACTCCAACAAATCTTGCTTACTTAGGTAATAACAATATTTACAGTCAATGTTGCACGCTGCGCCAATCGGCTTAGCCATAACATGCAGGCGCTTAGACGCTTTACCGTTATATTGTGGACCTTGAGTAATGTGCATGATTTACCTACCTATCTTAGTGTCTTGTTCCCATCATAATTCCGAATTAAGTCAGTGGCATGTTATACCCTTTATAACCAATAGGAATGACCAAAAACGTTAGAATCACACCCTATTTCGAACATTTGAGGCACGTGATGAAATTTATCAATTACAAACATTTAGCAGCAGTTAGCGGCGTCACCATGACTATTTTCCTAAGCGGCTGTGCAAGCGTGCCTACACACCCTATCGCTCAAAAAATTGACCAAGAGATGGTGTTGGTTGAAGGCGGAACATTCACCATGGGTTCAAACAACCCGGAAGCGACCAAAGCAGAACGACCAGCCCGTGAAGTAACTGTAGATAGTTTCTACATTGCGAAGTTTGAGGTGACTCAAGAATTGTTTGAATCGGTGATGGGTTCATCTCTCAGTTATTTCCAAAACCCACAAGTTCCGGTCAATAACCTTAGCTGGCAACAAGCGAACTATTTCGTTGAGCAGTTGAATGAATTAACGGGTGAAGAATACCGCCTACCGACTGAAGCGGAATGGGAATTTGCAGCGAAGGGTGGCAACAAAAGCAAAGGCTATACTTACAGTGGTTCCAACAACTTAGATGATGTTGCGTGGTACTCAGCAAATTCGAAAAATAGCGCGCATCCTGTAGGGTTAAAAAAGCCAAATGAACTAGGCTTATATGACATGACAGGAAACGTTGGTGAATTTGTCATTGATGCTTTCGATGACACCTTCTACAGATTCGGGCCAACAGACAATCCAAATAACGCTAAACACAGCGACGTAGGCTTATCGCACAAGTCTGTTCGCGGTGGCAGTTTTGCTTATGACGAAAATGAATCGGAAAGTTACCGTCGTGATTTCGCAAGCCAATCCATCACCATGTCGGACATGGGACTGCGGTTGGTTAAAGATACGAACTAGATACGTGAATAACCCTATCTCAACGTTAAAAATCTGACCACACGTTAGAACGCTACGGCAACAGTGAATAAGGAAACCCTATGCAATACACCAAGCTTTCAGGACTTACACTCGCGTTACTCTGCGCTCTTCCTGCATCGGCTGCAGAAAAGCCAGACCTTGTCCTTCAAATCACGGTTGATGGTCTACGCGCTGACCTCATTGAACGATACAAGCATAATTTTGGTGAAGGTGGCTTTCGCTACTTAATGGATGACGGTACTTATTACACCAATGCGAACTACCAACACGGCAACACAGAAACCATTGTTGGCCATGTGTCGCTTGCAACAGGCGCTCCACCTAGCGTACATGGTATGGTAGGTAACGTTTGGTATGACCGTAGCGAAGAACGCTTGGTGTATAACGTAGAAGATGGCAACTACAAAATGCTGACTTCTGGCGCGGGTGTCGACAAAGCCACCGAGATTGACCCAACACAGAAGACAGCGCAAGGTGACGGTCGTTCTCCGGAGCCAATACTCGCCACCACTTTTGGTGACGAGCTGACGATTTCCAATAGTGGCAAATCAAAAGTGTTCGGCGTATCAGTGAAAGACCGCGGTGCTATCTCATTGGCAGGACACAGTGGTAAAGCCTTCTGGTTCTCCAAAGCACAATCTGAATTCGTCACGAGTAACTATTACTACGACGAGTATCCAGACTGGGTATCACGCTGGAACGAGAAAGCGATTGCTGCTCAGTATTCCAAACAAAAGTGGGAGCTCTCATTACCGCGTGATAAATACACGTTGCAAGAAAATGATACCGAACACAAAGTGAAACTCGGTGATTTCCAACGCACCTTCCCTCACCCATACGGCCCGGCAAGCTACAAGTACTACAGCACAACGCTAACCGTGAGCCCTGCTGGTGACGAGATCACGGAAAACTTCGCTAGCACCTTGTTGATGCAAGAGAAGCTTGGTCAAGGTGACGTGACTGATTATCTGTCAGTGAGTTTCTCATCAAACGACTACGTGGTACACCTTTATGGCCCTGAAAGCCTAGAAACAGAAGACAACCTTATCCGACTTGATAAGACTCTCGCTAAGCTTTTCAAAACCGTCGACAACCAAGTTGGGTTAGAGAACACCTTAATCGTCTTGTCTGCCGATCACGGTGTTCCTGAATCTTCACCTGCGGCAAATGCTCTAGGTTTCAGTCAAGCTCAGTACTTCGACAAAGACGCACTACTATCGAGTGGTGTAGAGAAACGATTAAAAGATGATTTTGGCTTAACCAAAGACGCAATTCGTTTGTACGCTCAGCCTTATATCTATCTTAATCACGACTTAATCGCTCAGAAGAAACTGGATCTGGCTAAGGTACAAGAAGCTATTGCTGATGAAATTGCCAAATTGAAAGGCGTTGCGTTTGCGGTATCAAGCAGTGATATTGCAGCAAACCGAGTCCCTGACACTCATGTGATGCAGCTCATCAAAAACAACTACCACCCCGCTCGTTCAGGCGATGTGTATGTGGTATTTGATCCGCGTAGCTACATTAACGATATGGAAGGCCTGCAAATTGCCTCGACTCATGGTTCCCCTTGGAAATACGACACGCACGTGCCAGTGATTTTCGCAGGTTATGATGTGGACGCTAAGAAGGTTTCACGTCCAATCACACCATACGATATTGCACCGACGCTTTCGAACAAACTCGGAATCACTCAACCAAGTGGTTCGATTGGGCAAGTGCTAGAAGAGATTACTGACTAATCACAATTATTAGGTTTGTGAACCAAACATGCTCACAGAGTCTCTAACATAAAAAAGAGCCGCTTATTCTGATTAAACTGAATAAGCGGCTCTTTTTATCATGCAGGATAGATTGAATCGTGCTTAATTCTTTCCTGAGTAACGAAACGCTTCTCTGGTGAGTTGGTTCAACTGGTCGTCATTCATCTTATTGTGCACAACCGTGATACGACCTAAATATACCAGCGGAACTTCAGCTTCTCTCTCTTCTAAATGAAACTTGATCGCTTCAGCAGTCGCTACACCAAGGTCATCACTCATGCGCATTGGTGTTGCATCTAACTCATCAGAGCGAATCTTCTCGATCTCTATCGCTGTGCCGCCCCAACCCGTTACATAGATCTCAGACAACATATCAGCTTGGTTTAACGCATCGACCGCCCCCATGGTCATCGCCGTATTGGCATTATGAACCATGGTCACCTCAGGGAAGTTACCTAGCACTAATCGGATCCCGTCTGCGCCGCCTATTTTTTGATATTGCCCAAAATGCTCATAAACCGTTAACCAGTCACCTTTCTCTTCCACGCAATCAATGAAGCCTTGTGAACGTTGAGTGTCCGTGATTCCCGGGATCCCGCGATTGGCAGAGAACTCGACTTCACTCCCCAACTCTTGCACCACATGGTCACACAGCACTTCCGCGCCCATTGCACTTGAGAAGTCAAACCAACTGTCTGGTTGATGTTTCCATTGTTCATTTGGCGTGTGAAATGCCCAAATAAAGGTTTTGAATTCTGTCGAAGCCGATAGCTTTTGAATGTTCTGAGCTTGTATTCCCAGTTCAGAAGGGCCAAAAATCACGAAGTCATAAGGTGTGTCAGCATTCAACACTTGATCCGTATATTGAGTCTGCAAAGAGTGCTCAATTTGTCTTGAGGTAAACTCGCTGATCTCGAATGGCAACTCTAAAGCGATCAACCTTTCCTTCAATGCAGTGTAATTTCGTCTCCAAAAGTCAGAAATATCTGCACTTGGGTAAATTAGGGCAATTCTGACCGGTTTCTCAACCGACATTGGTGCTAACGAAATCGGCTCGCCACTCACAGTCTCTTGAAATTTTTCGAGTTTCTTTACATCTGAGTCCGACCTTACCCCATCAGCGTATACGTCAAAAGGAAGGATAAAACAAGCTGTCAGTAGGGCTGGTAATACGTTTTTATAAATTTGACCCGGCATAACTGTTACCAAATGTTTGAATGTTTATTAACAATATTATAAATATATAGCGATAATAATTTAAAGCGTTTTATAACCCTTATGAATAAAACAGTGTATTTTGCGAGTTTGTTGCTCGCTACTACTTGCAACTCACCGAGTTTTGCGGGTAATCCTGAGAACAATTTCTTCCATTACGCAGAAGAAAAAGTGATGCGTGCGGTTTCCAACCAACGAACCTGGGATGGTCCAACACAAGGTCCAGCAGTGCGTCATGAAAAGAACGTTATTTTCGTCGCGTCTGATTTACGTAATGGTGGCGTATATGGCGTTGGCAAAGGCATATCTGAAGCCATCTCTAACATCAATTGGCACCTTAGGTTCATTGATGGTTTGGGTTCTGAAGTGCGTCAAGGTGCCGCGATCCGAAAAGCAATCGGTTTTGAACCCGATGCCATTGTTTTAGGTGGCATTGACGCGGTTCGTCACAAAACCATTTTGAAACAAGCAGAAGATCTCGGGATTGTTGTCATCGGATGGCACGCGACGGAGCTTGTTGGCGGAAACCCAGAGATCGGCTTATACACCAACATCACTACTGACCCGCTTGATGTGGCTGAGGTAGCAGCCCTGCTCGCCATCGTCAACTCCAAGGGTCAAGCTAAGACCGTGGTGTTTACCGACCCTAATTATGAAATCGCGATGATCAAAGCCAACGCCATGGTTAACACCATCAAGCGTTGCAGCAATTGTGATGTCCTTGAGCTCAACTACCTGCCTTTAGACAAAATTGCTGAGCAAATGCCCGCGACATTGAAAGACCTTGATAACAAGTACGACGATAAAATCACTCACATATTGGCCATAAACGACTTGTACATCGACTATGCGATACCTTCTTTGGAGTCGAGCCTTGAAGAGTTAAAAATGATCCCGCGGAACATATCTGCAGGTGATGGCAGCAAAGCGGCCTACAAAAGAATCTATAGCGGACAATTCCAACTGGCAACCGTTCCTGAGCCCTTATATTTACAAGGTTGGCAGATTGTTGACGAGCTCAACCGAGCCTTCAATCAAATGCCTCCTAGTGGCTACTCTGCCCCTGTACACCTCGTTACACCGGTTAATGTTGAAGAGCTTATTAGCCAGTCAGACAAAGGCATCTATGACCCTAAAAATGGCTACCGTGAAGCGTATCTGAAAATTTGGAAGCCGCAATGAAACTACCTCAGATCAACATCACCCAAAGGCTCATTATTTCGAATCTGGTTTCGCTTTTGATTGTGAGCCTTGCGGTCATCATGGTGATCCGCTCACTCTATTACGTCGAGTCGACGCTCAAAACGGAAACCTCAACACACGTGTCAGATCTGATTGTTAACTCTGAAATCAGTCGTCGCGTATTTACATTAACCTCTCGTGTGAAGTTACTGGAGCAAACCTTTCTGTTCAGTGAAACCACCTTGTCTGAGGAAGCATTCAACGTTGATTTCCAACTGCAACGCTTGAGAGATTTGTCGACCAACGAAGGTTTCTCGCAAAAGATCGATGCCTTTATCGATAACTTCCATCGTTTCTTAGGCAGTTCGCTAGCACTGAATCGAATCCTCAAGCAAACCAATCAAATCGATGCTGCATTAGCCGAGCAACTTAATCAACTCGAATTTGCGATAGCCGACAGCAAGCTTAGGCACTTAGACCAACCTAATTTCATCCGTTATAACAATGAATTAGATCTCATCAACATGCTACGAGAGTCGTTTCTCACCTCAGGAAAAATGGTCGGTGACATTCACAGCCGCATCACGCCAGAAACGGAGAAAGTACTGCTTATCGAGGTCGAGAAAGAGCTCGATATCTTCTTACTCCACTTAGAAAATGTTGATATAGGAACGGCTGTGGTTATCGCAGAGAAGAAACGAATCCACCGTACCGTGAAGCGATACAACGCCGCGTTAAAACGGATTCGCGCTAATCTGGAACAACGTTGGTTGGTGATGGCTTCGCTATTAGAGGCGCAAGGTGACTTGTTAGAGATGGTAGAAAACACAGAGTCACGCGTACAGAGCCAAGCCTTAGCACTAACCGACCAGCTTGAAAAAGAGATTGGTCTATCAAGACTGAACGCCATTGTTATTAGCTTTTCAGCCGTCGTGTTGTCGATGTTGCTGGTTAACCACGTGGTGAGACATCATATTCGACAACCGCTCAATGCGCTGAGACATGGCTTCGACCGTTTAGAATCCGGTAGCCTCAAGAATCCTATCAATTTGGGCAGAAGTGACGAGTGGTCTCACTTGGAAAAAGCCTATAACGACATGGCTTCAAGGCTGTCTGAGGCCTATCTCGACCTCACTGAAGAGAAGAAGAACTTCGACTTTCTAGCACATCACGATCCGTTGACTAATTTGGCTAATAGATTGTTAGCAACCAAGCAGTTAGATAAAGAAATTAAGATCTCAAGCGAGAACCAAGCGCCCTTTTTATTGTTTTATCTCGATATTGATGAGTTCAAAACGATCAATGATTCGTTAGGTCACGCACCTGGAGACAACTTGCTGGTTAACGTTTCTGACATCCTTAGCAATCTCGTCGGAGATAAGGGGTTTGTGGCTAGAATGGGCGGCGACGAGTTCTTGGTTGTGTATTCGAACGTTGGTTTAGAAGAAGGTGAACCCATCGCTGATCGCCTAAACCAAGCATTAAGAAAGCCTTACTATATTGATGATAACTCTATCTTCGTTTCAGCAAGTATTGGGGTATGTGAGTACCCTACTCACGGCTTAGATCGTGAAACCTTAATTAGAAACGCAGACACCGCTATGTATCACGCAAAACGTAACGGTAGAGATCAATACAGAGTCTATGCTGATGAAATGACCCATGAAGTCAATGACTTAATTGAAACAAACATGGGGCTTCATCAAGCCATTGCAAACGACGAACTGGAAGTCTTCTTCCAACCAAAAGTCGACTTGGATTCTCAAGACATCATCGGAGCCGAGGCTCTCATTCGCTGGCGTCACCCCAAACTTGGATTGCTTCCACCTATCGATTTTCTTGAAGTCGCAGAGAAAAGCGATCTTATTATCGACATCGATAAGTGGGTATTTAAGAAGGTTGCCAACCTGATCACCGAATGGCAACGCTCAGGTATCGACCTACAAGGTGTGATTTTCTCTATCAACTTCTCAGCAAGAATGTTCTATATGACTGACCTCGCAGAGCAGCTACAAGTGATACTGGATGAAACAGATTGCCAGCCACATCAACTGCTTCTTGAAATCACTGAAAGAGACATGATGCGAGATTTCGAAACCTGCTCAAGAACCATAGAGGTACTTCACTCGAAGGGTTATAAGATTGCGATTGATGACTTTGGTACAGGCTATTCATCGCTGTCGGTATTGAAGAATCTATCTGCTGATTGCGTCAAACTCGACCGAAGCTTTATTGAAGACATTAACTCATCCAAGGTCGATTACGAGATCACATGTGCTGTATTAAAGCTTGCACAAATTCTGAATTTCTCGGTGATTGCCGAAGGGCTTGAAACGCAGAACCACGTAAAGACTCTGCGCCAAATAGGTTGTAAATACGCGCAAGGCTATTTCTTTGCAAGGCCGTTGCCGACTGATGATTGGGTGTCTTACTTCTTGCTTAACTCTGAGCAGAGCCAAAAAGAGGCTTAGTGTCTGTTCCTTAAGTTAATTAAGTTTCAGTGAGTTAAGTTCCTTCACAGATTTTTGACTGAATAAGTGTAGCCTTCGGGCTGCCCTACCGGCCAAGCAGCCGTAACAAAAAGCAACTTCAAAGATCGCACCAGTAAAGCAGCTTTTACCTATAGTCAAAGTGCCACTGTGTTGGCTTTCTTTCCATTTAAAATCGCGCGAATGCTTTCAATGGCTATGTCCTTGTATAGGCTAACTTGATAACTCTTTTGCTGCTGCTTTGATCTTAGCTCGTAACCACTTATGGCTTGGTTCATTAGTACGGCTTGGATGCCAAATCATACACATCTCCAGGTCTTCCAACTCGAAGGGTAATGGCAGTGTTTTGACCGCGTACTTTTCAGCAAAACAACGCACCGATGAAATAGGCATTACACCGATGTACTCAGAGCCTTCGATAACAGGAAGCATCTCAACAACACCTGCAGCACGATAGACTATTCTACGTTTCTCTAGATCACTGTAGTGTTCAGAGCTCAATAAGCTTTTGCGCGCATGCCACCTAGAGACCACCACATGTTCGAGTGCTAAGAACTGTTCCATATCGATTGTATCGCCAACAGTAGGGTGATCACTACTACACACCACGACCAGCTCCTCTGTAGAAATCACCTCATGCTTAAGCATGGTTCTTCCTTTTGGCGTCATATCGACAATCACATCGTGTCTTTGGAGCCTTAAATCAGACTCGTAATCTTCCGTAAACAGAGGGTGAACTTCGAGTGCGATACCGGGTGCAACCTGGCTGATTAACTGCATCACTCTTGGCATCATTTCATAGCTAGCCGCCGAGACGCAGGCAATAGAAAACACGCGGCCTGAGGTTTTAGGATCGAAGTCTCTTGATGCGGATAAGGTAGACGTAAAGTTTTTAAGCGCAGCGGCCATTGCAGGGTAGATATCAATAGCGAATGTGGTTGGCTCTACGCCTGATGTGGTGCGGTGAAACAATGGCTCATCATAGATATCTCTCAACCTTGCAAGTGCTTTACTCACTGCTGGTTGGCTTATATCCATGCGATTAGCAGCCCTAGATAAGTTCTGTTCTTCATAGATAGCAACAAATATAGGAATTAGATTTAGTTCGGTACTTTTCATACAGTTCCATATTAAAGAAGCAGGTTCCCCATAGTAGAGAACCTGCCGATTATGTTCGATGCGAATAACTAAAGTTTGCTACTTAGTTCTATCTTTTAAGTCTGGCAAGGCTTTAGGGATTTTCAAGCGGGCGAAAATCGAACGAGAATGCCTTGAGTCTGTTTGAGTACTGGGCAGGCTACGTAACTCTCTCCACAAGCGAGTAAATACGTTTTTATCTTCACGCCCTTGTTGGAGCGCTTCGCTGTCTTCCACCCAACGTTTTTGTCCATTCAATTTACCAAGTTTCACTTTACCCAGTTCTAACTGAGTCGTTTCAGTTCGTAACTCTCGATAGATAAAGGTTCTCAATGCAGACCAATTACCTTGCTTGAGCAAACGACGGAATACCAACCAACTCGGTGTTGGTCGGTTCTTGTAATAGCGCATCAAAGAAACAAATAGCGCAACGCACAACACTAATGCCAAACCTACGCTGATAAAGACCGACATATAAGCCTTGATGAAAGATTGGAGCGTGTGCTTGGCTTCAAACACCTCACCTTTTATGACAACACTTTCAAGACGTTGATTCTTACTGTCCCACCACTGAAATGAGAAATCTGGCAAGGTAAATTCGCCACCTTGTTGAATTACATAAACCGTTTCTTCGATGCGGCTAGAACGGTAATCACCACGCTCTTGTGTATCGTCTAAACGATTAGGCTGTGGGTAAGCTTGATATTGCTGAGTCGCTTCATTGGACAACACATCTGGCAGTAACACAGACAAACTGTCTTTGGCTTTGATCGTCACGGTGCGTGTAACCGCATCGCCAACTTTCAAGTCTTCATTCGAACGCTGCCATTGCTGTTCAACATCCACGTCGGTCGCAGAAAACCAAGGCGATTCATCACTTAACAAACCTGAAGGTAATGAAGCTTCAAACTTAATGGGTTGCGTATAAAGTGTGCCACCAACGTTTGAACCATCAGGCGCTGACACTTGAATTCGAACAGGCACAGTAGGAATGACGAATTCGCCCGAAGTCATCGGATAAAGCGTCACTTCCCAGCGTTGGCGTGACCATGTTGTGCCGCCCACTCGTTCCGTGTAGTTCGTCGCCAGCTGGTTGCGCTGCTTAGCAATAACATTCGGGATTTCGATGCTGCCAATTCGGGTTCCCCCAGTTAGCCAACGCGGTGTCGCCACCTCAATGTTCAGAATCACTTGTTCATTAACGCTAACTTTCGTAGGCGTAATCTTGTCGCCAGACTTCGGTTTTTCTCCGACCCAAGCGATCAATTCGACATCGCCAGTCCTCTGCAGGTCATAAATATCAGCCGCAGAAGCAAGTGTAGAAAAAGCAGTGCTAAACAGTAGAACTAGCGACACAAACAAGGCCTTCGTTAGTCTAAAAGACTCCGAGCGCCCTGCTTTTTCTAGAAGCACTGCAAGAGTTAAATCAACTCGACTCATTGTGTTTGCTCCTGTTTTGAAGACTGTTCGATGGAAGGTGCAGGATCTCTTAACTGAATTTGGAACTTGGACTTCAAGAAGAACTTAGGATCCGCTTCAACGCGTTTTAACCACTTGTCGGCAAGCTCTTGGCTGCCTAAGATTTCATTGGCATTAAGCGTTTCCTTAAGCATCAATTCCGCTACCGTTTCTTCTTCAGCTCCATCTCCCGTTCGAGGCTGATCGTCTTCGAGTTCTAAAGACTCCTCAGGGCCATCTGTGGTTCCAGACTGGCTTTCACTGGTTCGGTTTACCTCTTCGACAATTCCACTAAGCACAGCAAGGTTGTTCTCCACATCCGTTCTTAGTTCTGGTGACAGATCCTCTTTCTCGCTTAATGATTTCAAAAGGTCTCGTGCCGCAAGGTATTCACGCTGTCTGGCTAACGCACTGGCTGCATTGTATAAGCCAAGGTCAGTTTTGGTTTGCAAAAATGCACTGTGAGCTAACTTAAAATCACGAGCATAGTAATAAGCCGCGCCCTTTCTCATTGGATCCTTAAAATGCTTGGCCGCTTCAAGATATTCCTTCTGATTCAATAAACGTTGCCCTTGTTGATCAGGCGTTAGCCATAAGTCCCACCACCATTGAGCTGTTTTATCCCAAGCTGTAAGCGGCTCCACCACGACTGGTTTCTCAGCAGTTAAATTGACTGTTTTCGCCAAAGTGCTTGGTGAATAGATGCTACCTGAAATCACTAGACCAACGACACACCACTGTACCAACCACCCTTTTCTGAACCACAACAACATGATGATTGCCATTGGAATAAGCAGGCCATATCCCATGTCTTTCCAAGGCATTGAAGACTCACCATTCAGTTGCATGTTTCTTTCAACCGCTTGATTGAGTTGTTGGATATCGGAGTTATCAACGGTCACCTCGATCACTCGACCACCTGTCTTATTCGCTAAGTTACGCAGTGAATCTAGGTCGACAGGGTTATCGCTCACCACATTACGGTTTCCTGCGGCTAGAATGAGCAACTGATACGGATTGTCATTAAAGAAACTCTCGTACGCCCTAATGGTGCTTGGATTTACACCATCTGATACCAACAGTACAGAAGAGCCTAACTCACCAGACAGTTGCTGATTAATCAGTGGCAGTGCTTCTTCTGCTGACTTACCTGATACCGGCATGATATCGGGTGTGATAGCCGCCAGAAACGGTTCGAATACCTTGCTGTCTTGCGTGACGGGCATCGCGACGTGTGCGCTGCCTGCGTAAACCACTAAGCCAGTATTACCGCCTTTGCGCGCGGCCAATAAGTCTCTAATTTTCTGCTTAGATCGCTCCAAGCGACTTGGAGGCAAATCTTTAGCTAGCATAGATTCACTATTATCGAGCACAACCAACATCGACGCTTTGTCTTCACCAAAAGGCGAAGCCTCACGCTGCCATGTTGGGCCAGAACAGATAATGATGGCGATAGTTACAATCACCACCAATAGCTTCAATGGTAACTGCTTACGCCAGCCTGTTTCGCCAATGGTCAATGCATCACGTAGGTGTGCAGGTAGAATGTCTTTCCACGTTGGTTTGGTCTCTTCTCTCCAACGAACCCATAACAAGAAGAACATCGGAATAAATGCCAACAACCACAAAGGTCGGATAAAATGAAACTGAGTAAAGAACTGTTGTATCGTGAGAGAATCAGGCATCACTCTCTCCTTTCAAATTCTTAGCCGAAGAAGCGAGCAGCGATCTTCGGCGTATCGTCGCTAAGCTAAACGCAGTCAGATACATCACTACGACAATGGCCATCAAATAATGATGTAATCCCTGTTTAGGACGATAAGTCGTACTCTCGTACAGCTGAGGCTCTAGTTCACCGATTTGAGCGTAGGCTTTAGTCAGTTCATCGCGGTTAAGCGCTTCAAAGGCTTCACCACCGGATTCTTGCGCCACACGTTTGATGGTTTCCATATCCAATGCCACTTCTCCCACGGTTTGGGGATCACCCATGGCGATAACGTGAATACGAACGCCTTTAGCCTTTGCAACTTTTGCGGCATCGATAGGCTCGACAAAGCTTCCTGTGTCATTGCCATCAGTTAGTACAATCACAACTTTCTCTTTCACGTTCGCATCAATACTTGAATCTTGAACCGCAGCACTCTGCTTTTCGCTTTGTTCAAACACCTTAATCGCCAAGCCAATTGCATCACCTAAGTGCGTGCTTTGCCCTGCCATCGCGACATCGGTTTGATTAAGCAGTTCAAGCCAGACATCTTGGTCAGCTGTAAACGGTGTTTGTACAAACGCTGCATCACCAAAAAGAATCAAACCGAGTCGATCCCCTTTTCGTGTAGTCGCAAAATCAGCCAGCACTTCTTTGGTCGCGTCCAAACGAGATATTTTATCGCCCCGCTTAGAGGTAAAGTCTTGTTCTGCCATTGAGCCAGATAAATCGACCACTACCATCACGTCACGACCTAATTGTTCGCGAACTTGCGGCTCACCAAGAATGGTTGGTTTAGCGAGCGCGCACACCACTAATACCCAAGTAATAATGAGCGTGGTTCGTTGCCACCAGCTTGGTGTTAGCTGGCTTGCCCCTTCTGACGGCGCTTCCCCAATAGCTTCAACCAATTCTCGAAAAAATGGCACCTTAATCGCCATTTGCTTAGTTCGATAAGCTGGTACGGCAAAGTAGACCAACAACGGCAGAGGTAACGCGATAAACCACAATGGGTGCGCAAATTCGAAGCTTGCAGATAAAGCATCAAACATTATCTTGCCCCTCAAACGTTACTTGTACATCCGGTTTATGAAGCTTTAGCCACATCATCGCTGTTTGAATCACCTCTAAACGCTGTTCAAAGCTCAAACGCACCTTAGGGTCGATTAAACTCTGCATCCATAGTCCCGAAACTTCATCGGCAAAGAAAGCATTGCTATTTTTACTCTCGTTAACGTCAACAGGCAGATAAGCGTTCAAACGGTTCACATATGCTTGGCCAAACAGCTTTGCATTGCTGCTGTCTAGGTAACGAAGCACCACTTTCAGTACCTTGAAGGTTCGTTCGGTAGAGTTCTTGTCTCTTGCATCCAATATCATGAGCTCTTTAAGTGCTTCTTTACGATAACGATTATTCCACCATCTCTGCGCCAAACGATAAGCCAGACAGATAGCGACCAATAACAGAATAACGCCGAGGATCTTCCAACCAATGGTTTGCGGCATCCAGCTCACGCTCTCGGGAATGGCGACATCATATAGGTCGCGAAGGATGTAAGTACTTGGAGGCGTATGTTCAACAGTCATTAGCGCCCTCCCACCAGCTTTTGCAGCTGTGATATGTGATTGCCTGACGTGTCTAGTTCGATATAAGGAAGGTTTTTCATCGCCATCAATTTAGCAAGCGATTGTTTTTGGAGTTCCGCTTTTTGGGAAAGGCTTTCACTTGCGAGGTTAACCTTAGATTGGCTATCTAAATTGAGCTGAAAACGACCATCCCCCACCACCCAGTTCGCGCTAGCAAGATCATGAGGCAGTGATTGTTCTAAGGGATCGGTGACCATAATAGCTAAGATATCGTTGTGTTGTTGCAGTTGCTTAAGGCGATCAAGGTGTTGTTCTTGGCAATCTCGCCAATCACTAATAAAGATTAAGGTCGACTGTTTTAATCTCATTCGTTTGATCAGTTCAATCCATTGACTGAACCCGACACACTCGCTGTCACTCACACTCACGGCTAAACTTTGATTCGCTTTAGTAAGGTGTTTAAGTTGAGCGAGCAAATCAGACTGTGAGCGCTGTGCTTTGGTATGAAAGAGCTTTTGGTGCGAGGCTAAAACGAAACCAACACGGTCACCATCTTTAAGCACTCGCCACCCACACAGTGCCGCCACTTCGGCGGCTACAACGGATTTCATGGTGTTTTGAGAAGCAAAAAACATCGAACTGCGCTGATCGACACAGATCATCACATTACGGTCTTTCTCTTCGGTATAGCTACGAACATGCGGCTTACCCGTTCGCATCGTAACTTTCCAATCGAGATTACGGATATCATCACCCAATTGGTAATGACGTAATTCTTCGAAGTTCAAACCACGACCACGGAACAAAGAGTTATGTCTGCCCGAAAGTACGCTGCCCGCTTTTAAATGAGGTAACAGTGAAAATGACTCAGCTTGAGCCTGAATTCGCACTAACCTTGAATAGTCACAGTACAGTCGAGGATCAAGGCCTTGCGGTTTAGGAGCTTGTGTTGGCTTCGCCATGACGCCCCCTAGTTATCCGATCTCAACATTATCAAGCAGTTCTTCAACCACTCTTTGATGGTCAACACCATCGGCTAATGCATCGTAAGACAACGAGAATCGGTGGCCTAATACGGTTGGTAACATGGCACGCACATCGTCTAACGTGACGTGGTCACGCCCTTGCAGCCACGCATAGGCGCGAGCACATTTATCCAATGAAATAGAAGCACGAGGACTTGAACCAATTTCAATCCATTTCGATAAGTCTGATTCTGGATAACGCTCAGGTTTTCGTGTCGCCATTACCAAAGCCACGATGTAGTTCTCAACTAAATCGGAAACGGCAATGTCTGGAAGTTGGCGGCGCGCTTCAAGCACCAATTCAGGTTCAATATGTTGTGGAGTGACTAATTTTGAACTCGTTTCGCTACCCAACTCTTCACTGCGCACCAGTCGAATGATGTCGCGTTCAGCTTCATCTTCTGGATAGTCGACCGTGACTTTCATAATGAAACGGTCCATCTGTGCTTCAGGCAGTGGATACGTACCTTCTTGCTCAACTGGGTTTTGCGTAGCGAGCACCATGAATAGATCAGGTAGGATATGAGTTTGACCACCCACCGTAATCGTCCCTTCCGCCATGGCTTCAAGCAGAGCCGCTTGTACCTTTGCAGGAGCGCGGTTCACTTCATCGGCTAAAACAATACTGTTGAAAATAGGACCCGGTTGAAAGTGCAACTGAGGCTTTCCATCAAGCTCTTGATACACCTCCGTACCCGTCACATCTGACGGCAGCAGGTCAGGAGTAAACTGAATTCGACCAAAACTGGTGTTCAGTAGATTCGCCAGCGATTTTACTGAGCGAGTTTTCGCAGTACCGGGAAGCCCCTCAAGAAGCACATGTCCATTAGTCAATAACCCTATCACCAGAGCCCGAACGACGTGGCTCTGACCGATAACACTTTTTTCTGTTTGTTCAATCAGTTGGTTTATTGCTTGTTGCGCATGGTTCATAGGTCTTCCCTTAATTCAATCTGGCTGCGTACATCCTACTCACAAGCCCCATAACTATTAGTTATACACATGATAAACAGTTATAAACGTGATAATTGGTTACAAGCGGAATAAGCAGCAAGCACGATAGCCAAGCTCACCTCATCGCTTTATTTAAACCTAGATTTCAATTGGTTAATGGCTTCCGGCGGTGCTACTTTGCTCAATGATGAAATACACTGCTCAAACGCCTTTGGTACGCCCGGTAAATGGCTGTTTCGCGCCAACACTTCACACTGGGCATACAGGTGCTGTGGGTTGCGGCTAAATTGGTAAGCCTTGTGCAGTGATTGACTTGCCGCAAGCACATCCGATTTCTCTAAAGCCAATCCGTACACATACCAATATTGTGGGTCGGTTTGCGCAGTTTCAGCGGCTTGTTTAAGGTAGTCCGTTGCTTGTTCGTAATCTTTCACACGAAGCAGAGACAATCCTGTGCTGTATGGCAATACACTCGATTTAGGCTGAGCTTCAATGCCTTGCTTCAACGTCGACAACGTTTTTGCTTCGTTACCTTGCGCTCGATACAAATCCGCTAAATTGGCGTAGCTGTTTTCGAAATAAGGCTCGATTTCGATTGCACCTTGATAGAACTCAATCGCTTTATCGTGCTGACCTAAATCGCGGTAAACGTTACCTAAATTTGTGCGGCCAAATCCTCTGTCGGCATTAAATTGTTGTATCTCAATGTACTCTTCCAATGCAGGCTTGATTTGGTCTTTCTGCAGCGGATTCATTTCTCCCCAGTAACGTACTAGCGCGCCTGCGGTTTCTGATCGAATCGACAATACAGGGTCTTTCAATAATGGCTCTAGAATCTGCCAGCGATCAGTGAATGGGAAGCCAGACGAGCCTTGCACCACACCCAAGCGGATCATTTCATCATCGTGTTTCACCGCTCTCGCTAATGAGATAAGCGTGTTCTTGCCCGTGTTGCCACCTAAACGTTCTAAACTCGAAGCACGAATGATATTACTTAAACTTGAGTCTTGAGCTGAATACGCCAGTGCATCTTCTGCACCTCTATGCCCGATTGAATCCGCATAAAAGGCAACAGCAAAGTGTTGCTGGTTACGATACTTAGAATCTGGGAACCACTTACCAATTTGCTGATCGGCCCATTGATCAATTTGGTCTTCATGACAGCTCGTACACACGTTCGGTGTTTTAATGTGTTGGCTAATATCTGGACGTGGAATATGCCAGCTGTGGTCACGCCTTGGATCGACTTCCATGTAAGTCGTTTCTGGCATGTGACAAGTGGTACATTGTGAAACTTCGGTATTGGCTTCATGGAATGTGTGCTTTTCAGGTGTGTATTCAGAAGCAATGTGACACTGGCTACACACGGCTTCTTCGGCAATTTTCAGTTCTGCAGTATGAGGATCGTGACAGTTAGTACAAGTAACGCCTTTCTCTGCCATCACTGATTGCAAGAAGGAGCCGTAAACGTAATCTTCATCGTAGATTTGACCATCGTTATGGTAAAGCTCAGGAGTAATCAAACTTAGACGATACTTATCAAAGAAAGACCCGTTAACGTGGTCGCCTGTTTCATTCAACTGAGTGCGTCGGCTATGGCACTGAGCACAGGTTTGAACTTGATTGGTATGAATGATGTCTTTTGGTTGCAGTGTTGAATTACCCTCTTGATAGATCCACTCCTTCACCGACTTCGACAAATCGCGGTCAAAGCCGTAATGCGCCGAGACATGGGCATTTTTTCCCCCTTTGGCTGCGGTTTGCTGGTTATTTGTTTGCTGGGCTTGTTCAACGTGCTCACTCGCAGGGCCATGACACGCTTCACAACCGACATTAATCTCCGACCATGTGGTGTCGTAGGTATTACTCGCGCTATCGTAGTTCTTTTCTAGGTTCGTTGAATGGCAATCAGCACACATGAAGTTCCAGTTTTGACCGCTATTGGTCCAGTAGAATTCATCCGTGTTGGTGGTATCAGGATAAAGGTGAAACCAGCGTTGACCGCCTTCACTCTTATCTCGAGAATCCCAAGCGAAAGGAATCAACTGCACGCGTCCGTCTTCAAACTCAACCATGTACTGTTGCAGAGGTTCAAAGGCAAAGGTATAGCTGATTTTGTAATCTTTGAATTGACCATCAGGCCCTTCAATGTTTACCCAGAATTCATCACCTTTGCGGAAAAAGCGATTAGGCTTTCCTTGATGGGTGATGGTTTGGTTATTGAAATCACCGAGAACGGAATCTTCGGTGGCATGCTTCATCGCCATGTCGTGATGAGAACCTTGCCATGCTTCCACTTCCACACTGTGACAGTCAATACAAGCTTCAGATCCGACATACGTCGCTTGAGAGCTCGCATGCGAAGCTTCTGATAAAGCCTGTTCATTGGCATGCGTGTGGAAACTAAGTATCGACAACACGGGTAAAGATAACATTGCGGATAATACTGCAACTCGCTGGTGTTTCAATCCGTTCACTAGCAAGCACAACCATGCAGACATAACATTCCTTGTTTTTATACATCCTTATGCTTAATAAGGTAGACGCAAAAACAATGAATTTACAATTATTTAGTGGCAGCGAGCACGATAGTTGTGATTCATATTCACGACTGGTATTTACTCATCGGTATGCGCATAAAAAAAGAGCTCCTAGGAGCTCTCTTGTGTTACCAGTTTCATTAAGCTATCAGTTTCAACAAACCAAAGCTTACTTGTTATGGTTCTCTTGAAGTTTTTCCATAACCTGATCCAAGCTAAAGCTTGCTGCTTTTTGGCGTGGTGGATATTCAGCAAAGGTTTCTAGGAACTTGCCAACATACGCTTGTGCAGGAACGAACATATAAGCATGGTCTAACAACCAATCATAGTAAGTATTCGATGTGATATCTGCGTTTTCGTATGGGTCCATACGGAGGTTAAACAGCTTAGGAAGACGTAACGTCACGAACGGTTCTGACCAAATCTGCATCGTACCCGTTGCACGCTGCTCCATGAACACCGCTTTCCATTGGTTGTAACGAAGAGCCGCTAAATCACCATCATCGGTAAAGTAGAATACTTCATGACGACGACCTTTTTCTTCTTCACCGGTTAGGTAAGGAAGGAAGTTATATCCGTCTAGGTGAACCTTAAACGTTTTATCACCCGCAGTATGACCTTTCAGCAGCTTCTCTTTGATTTGATCATCACCAGCGGCTGCTACGAAGGTTGGCATCCAGTCCATGTGGTGCATAATTTCGTTAGAAACGCTGCCCGGTTCAATCTTACCAGGCCAACGAACCATTGCTGGTACACGGTATGCGCCTTCCCAGTTGGTGTTTTTCTCACCACGGAACGGCGTTGTACCGGCATCAGGCCAAGAGTTCATGTGTGGACCATTATCCGTTGAGTAGAAAACAATCGTGTTGTCTTTGATACCCAATTCGTCGACTTGTTTCAGTAACTGTCCAACGTGGCGGTCGTGTTCAACCATACCATCAGCGTAGTTACCAACGCCCGTCACACCCTTACTATCCGCTTTCACATGAGTTCTGAAGTGCATACGTGTTGCGTTCCACCAAACGAAGAATGGCTTATCGGCTTTCACTGCGCGATCCATAAAATCAAGCGCGGCATCGAGCGTTTCTTCGTCAACGGTTTCCATACGCTTACGTGTTAATGGGCCCGTATCTTCAATCTTGCCGTCAGCAAATGATTTGATAACACCACGCGGGCCAAACTTCTTACGAAACTCTGGGTCGGTTGGGTAATCTTCATTTTCTGGTTCTTCTTCAGCATTTAGGTGATAAAGGTTGCCAAAAAATTCGTCAAACCCGTGCGCTGTTGGAAGAAATTCATCTTTATCGCCAAGGTGGTTTTTACCAAATTGACCTGTCATGTAACCCATAGGTTTAAGCAATTCAGCAATGGTTGCATCTTCTGCTTGAAGGCCAATATCTGCACCTGGCAAGCCTACTTTACTTAAGCCTGTTCTCAGTACACTTTGACCTGTAATGAACGTAGAGCGACCTGCGGTACAAGATTGCTCTGCGTAGTAATCGGTAAACATCATGCCTTCTTTGGCGATGCTATCAATATTCGGGGTTTTGTAACCCATGAGACCGAAGGTGTATGCACTCACATTGGATTGACCAATATCGTCCCCCCAAATGACCAATATATTTGGCTTTTCTGCCGCAAAAGTGGCGCTAGACGCGGCCATCATTGCTGTACCCAAAATCGCTAATCGACGTTTAGCGCCATATTTCGCTGTCATAGAAACCTCTTCGTAAGTTATTTGCATCCTGCCCTACAACGTATAGTCCATTTTTTGAACGATCGCGAGATTCGCTAAACTATTAATCTATTTGTCATTTTTATTGAGATATGGACACCGGAATCATCGATAAGGTTAACGCCAACAAACATGATAAGGATCACACATACAAACTAAGGACTTATTCATTCAACCCACTAAAAATGATATTGATCAATGGGTTAACTGAGCATCATAACGATTGGTTATAAGCACTATAAAAGGACGAAGCGGAATTTTGGGAATAACATTTATTCATCGATGTGTTGCTCTAACGCATTAATCTTTAAAGTGAATCGGAGTCCTTATGGGTACTAAAATTAATAAACTAGCATTAGGTGTTGGCTTATTAGCAGCTTCTTCAGCGGCAACGGCAGCAGAAAAACCAAACATTCTTGCTATCTGGGGTGATGACATTGGTGTATTCAACATCAGTGCATACAACAACGGTATGATGGGTTACGAAACACCTAACATCGACCGTATAGCTAACGAAGGCGCACTATTTACTGACCACTACGGTCAACAATCGTGTACTGCTGGTCGTGCTGCATTCCTAACGGGTCAAGAACCTTTCCGTACAGGTCTATTAACTATCGGTATGCCAGGTTCTGATCACGGTATCCCAGATTGGGCTCCAACTATCGCAGACCTTCTTAAAGAACAGGGCTACATGACTGCTCAGTTCGGTAAGAACCACATGGGTGACCAAGATAAACACCTTCCAACGAACCACGGTTTTGACCAGTTCTTCGGTAACCTATACCACCTGAATGCAGAAGAAGAGCCAGAAACATACTACTACCCTAAAGATCCTGAGTTCCGTAAGAACTTTGGGCCTCGTGGTGTAATCAAATCAACTTCTGACGGTAAGATTGAAGATACTGGCCCTATGACGCGTAAACGTATGGAGCACGCGGATGAAGAGTTCCTAGAAGAATCTCTAGCCTTCATGGAAAAAGCAGTGAAAGCGGACAAACCATTCTTCATTTGGCACAACACAACACGTATGCACGTGTGGACTCGTCTACAAGAAAAATACCAAGGCGCATCGGGTATCAGCATTTACGCTGACGGCATGTTAGAGCACGATGACCAAGTAGGTATCCTACTAGACAAGCTTGATGAGCTTAAGATCGCAGACAACACCATCGTCATCTACTCTACTGATAACGGTGCAGAAACCGTATCTTGGCCTGATGGCGGTGCGACTTACTTCCACGGTGAGAAAGGTACAACTTACGAAGGCGGTATGCGTGTTCCTCAGCTAGTTCGCTGGCCTGGTACAATCAAGCCGGGAACTAAGATCAACGACATCATGAGTCACCAAGACTGGATTCCGACTCTACTAGCAGCAGCTGGTGATGATAAAGTGGTTGAGAAGCTGGCTTCTGATAAAGGTGCGACTTACAACGGTAAAAACTGGCGTGTACACCTAGATGGTTACAACTTCCTGCCTTACTTCCAAGGTAAAGAAGAGAAAGGCCCTCGTGATAGCATGCTTTACTTCTCTGCTAACGCTGAGTTAAACGCGGTACGTTGGAATGACTTCAAGATTTCGTTCGCTGTAATGGACGGTAACATCACAGATGCAGTGCGTTTCCAACCAAACTGGCCTCAAGTCGTTCACCTACGTGCAGACCCATTCGAAAAAGCACCACACGAGTCTGGCATGTACCTGCGTTGGATGGCAGACAACATGTGGCTATTCGTACCAGTAGGCGGCAAAGTACAAGAATTTATGAACACACTACCTGACTACCCAATGCAGAACAGCCAAGTACTGAACCCTGGTAACTTCAACCAGAATGCTTACATGCTTCAAGGTAAACTTAAGCAACTAGAAGCTGCAGCAGCACAAGCTAAATAAGCTACTCTAGATTAAAAATGTAATAACGAAGCCGTGGTGACTGAATGCAGTGACCGCGGCTTTTTAGTATCCAATACAAATAACATAAGACGCGAACCGCCAACTAGTATAATTCACACCCAACCTACCCTCTCATTTTTCAAAAATAAAAACTCACACTAGTCAATGTGAACCTTAATATATGACCGTTGCGTTAAGATTTCGCAAATTTTTTCAAATCCTTATGACATGACTTGAATTGGAGTTCTTACCATGCGATTGTAATTCAACTGCCCATAAACAACTGTATGATTATGAAAACATTAAAATCCATCGCGCTGCTTTCCACAATTATCGCAGCACCACACGCGTTCGCTGACGTAACAATTGAAGTTCCTTCTAGCGCAGATGCTTTAGTCGAAGTCTTAGCGGTTAACGAAGCTAAGCCTGCTCTTGAGGGTGGCTTTTTCTCTTCAAGCAAAACGATCACCGTGCCAGACGGCGTAAACCAAATCGTTTTCAAATATCAACTTGCTTTCAGCCAAGGTAACGACCGCGAGTTTGTCGATAGCGATACGATTATTGCTACTTTTGATGCGACAGACACAGCATTGACGTTCGATATGCCTAAGTTCCGTAACACCAACGAAGCGAAAAAAGGCCTTCAAAACTTAGATTGGAAACTGGTTGATGAAAACCAAAATGCAATCAGTGTTAAGCAAGACAAACTTATCAAAGATGGCATGCAGATTGGTCGTAAGTACCCGCAAGAAGCGAAAGAATACAACCAGAAAGGTGGCATCGCTGCACTTACAGTAGGTGCTAGTGCGGGCGCAGCAGCAGCTGTCGTACAGCCAGTAACGCTTCCAGCAAAGATTGACGGAAATGCAGCAAATACAGCTGAAGAGATGTTGTATTTCTGGTACGAAAAAGCAGATGCTGAAACAAAGCAGAAATTCAAAGACTACGTGAACAAGTAACTCAACTGTCTTAATTTAAAAATGAAAGAAGCTGGCACACTGCCAGCTTCTTTTTTGTCTTCATCTAGGTACTTTAGGCTCGTATAGATTAAGCAGACTCAGTGGATACCACTTTGCCATCCACTCTGGTTGGCCATCCTAGCGCTTTATACTCTTCAGCCAGTAAGTATGCACAGCGGCTAGAAATTCTTGTTTTAATCCATTCACCAAGTCCCAATACTTTATATTCCAGTACAGCCATTTTCATAACAATTCTATTCCGCTCTAATTCAATTTATAAATCTAGAGTGAACATTATAGATATTCTCTTGTGGTGTATGTTCCTAAAAGAACACTGTGCATAATTTTTTCATGTGATATTGATTTATCACTGAAGATCCAATCATCCAAAGGTTAGCTGTGCTGTTAGAGATTCACGCTTTAATCTCAGCGACAGGATCGCGCATCATCAAATTCATTGGTGAAATACGCTCATACAAACCCTCAGCATCAGTGATGAACACCTTCCCTCTCTCTATCTTCACTAAGCCCTGTTGCTCAATACCTTTAAGCACCTCATTCAACCTGGGTCTCGAGATCCCTGTAATGGTACTCAATTGAGTTTGTGAGATATTTATACTCACGGTCGCACCTGCTATATTGGTTTGGCGTGCAGCAAGCTCCAACAAGACGTAAATGGTTTTCTGTTCTTTTTCATGAATCGAGGATAAGTAAGCTTGCATCCAAATAGATTGTGCTTTGGTCCCACTATGCAACAACCATTTGAATACCATGCACTGCTCTTCGGCAAGCGCTAACACCTTCTTGGCAGGAAACAGTACCATGGTAATAGGCTCGACCTCCTCAGCCACAGCAAAGAGGTTGTAGTCAGCATGAATAGACAAAGCACCTAGCCAATCTCCTCTTCCAATCACACCACCGGATATGCTTTTCATATTCTCAGTAGAAAAACAGATTCCTGCAGAACCACTCAGAATATAGAAAACGCCAGGCAGATTTTGGAATTTCTTGGTAATTTCCAGGCTATGAACACTCGTTTTTAAAACAGCAATCTCGATTAAGCTATCGATCAATTCTTGCGGCAATTCACATGGCCACTCAATTTGTTCACTGATTGTTGGGTCTAACAACGGTGTATTCCTCCTCCGACAATCGCTATGTTCACGTTATACAGCGTTAGTGCTGCATTTTGCACTCCTTCTAAAGGTAGTTCATTACAGCTAGAGGAGATGTTTTTAGCAAAATAAAATCATACCTCTTAGTCAGTTAGGTTACTTCTCACCTAAAAATTGCGTAGAAGCAATATAAAAACGACCAACATATGTCGGTCGTTATAAGACTCTAAGCTACAGAGTTTTTATAGCCGAAGTCTAAACTAGAGACTATTCAGAATCGGCTTTAGAAAGGTAGTCTTGAACACGCTCACGATATTGCTGCTTCAATGACTCTTCGATAAAGCTCGCGTCAATCGCATTCAAAGTAAACTGTGCCAGTTCTTTCTGCGTCATCTCATGAGATTGCCTCACTGCGTTGAAGTTATCCAACATGTAGCCACCAAAGTACGCTGGATCATCAGAGTTTATGGTTACAGCGACACCCTTTCTCAACAGCTCGACAATGTTGTGCTCTTCCATTACATCAAACACTCGTAATTTGATGTTAGACAATGGACACACGGTCAGCGGCATTTTAGTCTCAATCAATTCGACGATTAAAGCGTCATCTGTCATGCATTGCACACCATGATCCACTCGACTCACGCTGAGCATTTCAATCGTATCCACAATGTTTTGAGCAGGACCTTCTTCCCCTGCATGTGCCACAGTTAAGAAACCCGCTTGTTTCGCTTGTTGGAATACACGTTTGAACTTCTCTGGTGGATGTCCTAATTCAGAAGAATCCAACCCAACCCCGACGATCTTATCTTGATGTTTTAACACATCGGCGAACGTTTGAATGGCGCGCTCTTCAGTCAGGTGACGCAAGAAACAAGCGATAATTTGAGAGGTAATACCCAGCTCTTTTTGCCCCTGTTGAAGTGCACGATGAATACCGTTAATGACCGTGTCGAATGCAATACCACGATCAGTATGTGTCTGAGGATCAAAGAAGATTTCGGTGTGAATAACATTATCAGCCTTACAACGCTCTAAGTACGCCCATGTTAGGTCATAGAAATCTTGTTCAGTGCGAAGCGCATCTGCACCTTGATAATAGATATCCAGAAACGACTGCAAGTCATCAAATTGGTATGCGCGCCTTAACTGCTCTGGGGATGAGTAAGGTAGCTCAATGCCGTTGCGTTGAGCGAGTTGAAAAAGCAACTCAGGTTCGAGTGAGCCTTCAATGTGTAAATGCAACTCTACTTTTGGAAGCCCTTGAATAAATGCGTTCATATTTCACCTACTATGGATTTTAGGTGTGCACTTACTCTGAATAATAGACAGGAGGTTTTCTTGAACGCTATTACAAAGAGTAAGAACACAATTGTGTTCTAAACCCTTCGTAATCAGCACTTTGCGGGAGCTGGTAGAGACCCCCAAACCATATCATTGGGGTTATACGAAGCAAACGGTTGCTACTATACAGAGTTCAGTGTGAATTTCACTAATCGTTTCTCGATAAAACTAATAAATTACTCAGTAGCATTTAAGAATACTCGCCACACCTTATTCAGAACGACATTCTAATATTAGATTGACACACTTTAGTTATTGCCGCTATTTTGTCTAAAACCATAAAAGACGGTCGATATGAAACACAACCTATTCGCGAGCTTTGAGGATCTCCTCTCTCACCAAACCAAAACTTTGACTGCATGCCAGCCCAAAGATTTCGATAGCACTTTTTTCTTACTGGCAAGAGAAGCGCTCGCTTGGTTTAAGCTCGACAGACTTACCCTATTTCCAAACTCAATGATTCTTCTGGATACAGGAAAAAGTATTTCCGTATCCCAAACAGATACTCCACCGCTTGAAATGGAACGCTTTCTAAAAGGCAATTATCTTGACTACCTTAAGCTTTTACGTTCAAAAGAGTGTTGGCAGTTGTTCCCTGAAGAAACACTAAAGAACCATAAACTCGACCCGTTACGTGTACTTTATGAAGAAGGTGCTCATTGGCATGGGATTGTAAGCCTTTCGTTGTTTGGCCAGCAGTGGGGAGCTATCGGCTTCTCACGGTTCAATCGTTACGATAAGCCAATTGAAGAGGCTGACATGAAGCGAATCAAATTGCTGAGTGATATCTGGCTCTGTTTTTGGCAGCATTCCAAAATGACGCGTAGTGTCACCAGCGATGAAACCAATAATATTAACGAGAGTGAAAAACTATTATTGCTGACCAAAAGGCAGTGTGCGGTTCTGACTCAACTGGCACAAGGTTATACCGCAAAGCAATGTGCTGAGATCCTCTTTTTAAGCCCTAGAACCATTGAGTCACACAAATACCGCATGTTGGATATTTTGGAACTCGACAACCATACCGAACTGATTCAGTTTGCACTGCGAAATGGCTTTGGCATCGATAATCCATAGCGATCTTATCAACAAATCTGATAGTGACGAATGCTTATAAACACAAAACCCTCAGCAAATAAAATTTGAGGGTTTTATTAAAATAACCCTGTTAATTAATATCTTACTTCAACTGCTTCAGTTATATAGAGTCACTTCGCCTTCAAAGGTAATCTGGTCGTATTCTCGACATTAGTAACATATCGATGTACTTACCGCCTTTGAACGTACTGAGCCTTTTTGTGCCTTCTAACTGAAAACCTACACGTTCATACAAAGCAATAGCGGCGTGGTTGTCAGCATGAACCTCTAACTCAAGACGCACGAGGTTAAGCCAGTTATCCGCCTGATTGATCGCTTCTTGCATTAACGCCTTACCGACCCCTTTACCATGCATATCCGGGTGAATAGCAATACCAAGACCAGCGCAGTGCCTGTCTCTTACCTTGCTGGTCATGAATAAAGTAATATGGCCCACTACTTTACCGGATACTTCCGCAACTAAAGTGAAATGGTCGGAGTGACCAAACAGTCGCTCCACTTGATCAGAGCTGAGGAAAGGCTTTTGAGAGGTGTTTTCTGATACTGATGGATGGCGATAAATATCAAAAATATCTTGGTTGTCTGTGAGTTCTAGATGTCTAATTTGTATTTCCAAAGCGCTTCCTTACTATCTGATCTTTTTAACTGAACGACTTTCATACTACGGATAGCAACGAGCACCTACAACCTTAAAGATTATAAGTGCTCGAAATAATTAAACAGATAATAAACCCAACGAAATCTTAGCGTTATACAAAGCTTCGGAATATCTAATCTTTAGAACTTATAGTCGACACCGACGCTCGCGAGTACCTGTTCAGAATTATAGAAGTCGATGTTTGAATCTATGCTTCTTAAACCAAGTAAAGTAATCAATGACCAATCTTCATATCCCATCAAGCCGCCAAACTCGTATGCTAAGAAGGCGCCATATTCGTTCTCTTCACGAGTTTTTTCATAAATCGGATTTGCTTCATCATACTGACGATCACTGGCATCTAATGTGACCACAAAACCATGGCGACCAATTCTCTTAGCGTAATTCAGTTCAATACCGTAGCTATCAAAGCTCAGTGCACCACCCTCCGCATCTGAATTGAAATACACCATAGATGGAACGAACACACCAGCTTGATTAGGCAAGATGAAGGGATACCCTACCTTGGCATACACATAAGTTCGCTCCCTATCGAGCAGTGCTATCTCTTCAGCAGATAAGTTTAGTGAACTCCCTGACAGCTCATCATCTACGTCTGATTCACCAATCGCGAAATCCGTTCGAAAACCAGTGCCGCCGATGTTAGTCATTTGCAATCGCCCAACATTACCTTTCACATCGGTTTCGTTTCGATTAACGCCAACCGCGTAAGGATCAGACCAAGCCTTACCTGAGATAAGCGTAGGAAGAACAGAAAAATCCAATATGGTGCCACCGGAAAGTTGATGTCTGTAACCAATCTCAAACGCGATGGTACCTGTTGCAATATCCTCTCGTGTCGTACCCGCATATACTTGGTGAGTCAGCGATTCACCAAAAGTATATTGAACGGTACCCAAAAAGCCGAGTAACCCTTGCTTTTCGCTATTCCCTTCCTCAGTGTTGGTTGCTTGATTCGAATCTTGTTCAGTACTCAAATTACTACTGTCAGAGTAGAAACCGGCCAAAACACTGAAGTTACCGCTGAAACCTTCATTTGGAGCAAGGCCACTGTAAGCAGGCATTGAAGCCAATGCAGAAAATACAACTGGTAAAGCAAACCTCATATTCACATCCATTACTTGAATAATCACCCACTAACTATAAGTATCAAAATGCAATTACAACAAGTATTTAACATGGATTTTTTATCCATCTGATGACTTTGGCAGTTGAAGTAAGTGTCACGAGGGTGCAATAAGTTGATCTATCGCTTTTAGGCTTTCGTAATACCTCTCGGAAATAACAGACAAACTCAAAGGACTACAATATGTTTAATCACTTAAGCAAAACCCTGTCAGTACTGTTCGCAACACTTCTTTTCACAGCTTTCGCTCACGCGAATCATCACGGTATGAAGAAAGACATCGTTGATGTGGCAGCAGAAAACGGCTCGTTCACCACCCTAGTTGCGGCGGTAAAAGCAGCAGGCTTAGTAGATACATTGAAAGGCGACGGACCATTTACCGTTTTTGCTCCAACCGATGAGGCTTTTGCAGCATTGCCAGAGGGAACGGTCGATATGCTGTTGAAACCAGAGAATAAAGACAAGTTAGTCGCAGTACTGACTTATCATGTCGTACCTGGGAAAATTATGGCGGCTGAAGTAATGAAACTGAACAGTGCAGTCACAGTCCAAGGTGAAGCTGTAATGGTAGGGATTGATCATGGCAGTGTGATGATCAACAAAGCTAAAGTCGTGATGCCAGACGTTGAAGCAAGCAATGGTGTCATCCATGTTATTGATGCGGTACTGCTACCAAAATAATCAATGGGTAAAGCCAGTAATAAGCCTTCAAAAATTCTTTAAAGGGTGTGACTCGTTCGCACCCTTTTCGTGTTTAGAGATAACTGAGTTTCGTCATCAAAGAAGGCGAACTTTCTTTTGCGTGTACAGCTAGACAAACAAACGTCCGAATATCAAAAAAGCCGCCATCGACACGACCTTGGTAAACACCACTACCCAAATACAGTCACCAATACTCGCGTGTGTTGCCTTCCCGAGAAGGAATACAAAAAGGATCAACCCGAGAGCCCACCCTACAGTTGGAATCAACGACGCTAGAGCAACGATAACAGCGATGGTAAGGAGGGATTTAAAGTCGGCAACAACGAATGACATTTTCGACGCAATGTACATGCAACATGCCGTGATTAAAGCGTCCATTACAAACGCCAAAGCTTCTATTCCCACTTGGATTCCTTAATTAAACTAAATCAGCCTGCATACTATATGCAACCCGGAAAAAGTTCTTAAGAACATGGTAAAAAAACCCACCAACAAATGTCGCAAATTTGAGAATTATGAGAAATAAAATCCGGTCATTCATGTCGGTTATTTCTTATGTTTTTCAAACCCTTTGGTTAATGCTTCGGGACGAGCTGTATTCGTTTATTGATAGGAATCGGAGACATCTTTGTCTTCTCGACTGATACACAGCACATACAGATTGATAACGACAGAAAAGAAAGAAATAACGACGACAAAGATCGGGAATAACCCTTCGAAGCCGAACTTCAAGGCCAGTACCCCTGCCGCCAATGAGAGAGAGGAAATTAAGACGAGGATCTTATTACTAAGTACAATATTCATGAGCCACACTCCATGTAGTCTTTATTAGTTTAGATTAGACCAATAAAGATGCACATAACTCGAAGCCGCCAACACTATTGATAGTTAGCTCAGGCTATTAGATTACTTTCTCCATCACGTAATTCGTCAGTTTTACGCCTCGCATGTCAACTTCTTGCTCATTCACAACCTTGAATCCAAGATGTTCATAGAAAGGTCTGGCGGTAATACTCACCTCTGAGAAGTATCGAGAAACACCGCGAACTCTGCCGACTGAAAATACATGCTCCATCAAAGCTCTTCCTACCCCCTTTCCTTGATATTCATGGTGACAGAAAAAATGGTCAATCAAGCCATTGGGTTGCAAGTCAGTATAGCCAACAACGCGCCCGTCTAACTCGGCCACAAAGGGCTGTATACGGCGAAGACATTTGTCCCACAGTTCCGAATCAAAATCACTTGGTGCCCAAGCCTCGACTTGTTCTTGAGAGTAATCGCGAACGTTGATGTTACGGACGGTATGAAAATAAATCTCCCATAACGCTTTGTTATCACTAGGTTGGTAATTTCTAATTCTAACCACGACATAATCCTTTCATGTATTTAGTGTATTGGACAAGTACCGTATTGCCCCTAAGCGCTCTCTAAATGAGTCGATTCTAGAACAAAGAGATTCAACGATAAAATACAGCCAACCAGATCGTCACAACGTTTTCCACCGTACCAACCACCTTATGCTTTTCTCTCCCAGCAATGTTGATGTAATCCCCTTTAGACAAGGTAACAACACGTCCATCTTCAAACTCGATGACGCCTTGACCTTCGAGCACCATTACCCATTCATTCTCATCTTGGTTGTACCACCCCTCTTCTGGTGAACTGTGTCCATGTGACAGAATTCGCTCAATTCGAATATTCTCGTTACTAATGAGAGCGTTGAACATCTCATTGGGCAGCGACGAAGGGATATCAGCGTAGATATTTGGCATCGAGCTCTCCTAAATCTTGAATAATCGTCATGCGGTGTACTTTATTGCGTAGCAACAGATTCAAACTCTAAGCTATCGCATTCTTTTTGAAGTAAAAACGGTAATAACCCACCAAGTTGCTGCAAATAAACAGCGCTTCCATAAGAACCGCTGTTGGCGAGCCAACTAAATAATTGTGAACCAACCAAAAACTGGTGCCGATGATCATCAATTCTCTTAAGCGGCGGTCATCCTTATTAAACGCAGCGAAGGTTTGAAATACGGAAGCAAAGCAACTCAGTACGCTAGTCAGCCCCGAATAAGTCACGGCCGTTGCGACCACCGACATCGAACAGAATAAATATTTAAACTTAGACGAGGTAGAAAATACGCTCGTCAAATAGCGAATGGTGGCAATCGTCATTAGGCTCGCCGCTGTCCATTGCTCGAGTAGAATAAAGTGACTCGAAATAAGCACACCGGCAAAGAACAGACAAGTGACGATTTTCTTCCTTTCCTTGAACTGGAATGACAGAAGATCGAAGCAAATCGCAATGGCGACTAAGACTTGAGATAGATAAAACGCTGACACAGTGATTCCTTCAATAATAACTTACGCTTTAGCCGCTTCATTCAATCAATCATCGAACGAACTCGCTTGATGCGCTCAAACAGATACAGCCAATAACGCTTTAAATCTTCAACACACCACTAATCACAGTGGTCGCAGAACCGATTAGCTTTATTCGCCCATTAGCTAATAGCTCTGTCGACATATAGCCACCACGACGAGACGCCTGATACGCACTGAAGCTGCTTTTGTTTAGCTTTTCTGCCCAGTGCTGCGTCAATGCACAATGCGCCGACCCTGTCACAGGATCTTCATTTACCCCAACCCATGGTGCAAAATAACGAGAAACAAAATCAAGCTCAGTATTCGATGAAAGCGCTGTCACGACAACGCCTCGCCCTTTAATACCTTTTAAAGCATCAAAATTTGGTGAAAGGCCCAGTAGCACTCGCTCGTCAGACACTTCGATTAGCTGCTTGGAATCAAACTCTCGGAATGAAACGACTTGGTTCGACTCTAAACCAAGATGTTCGAGCAACATGAGGTTGGGCTCAGTAAACAATGATAACTGTGTACTAGGGAAATCAAGCTCAATAGACGATTCACAAACTGCGGCAGACAACTCCCCAGATAAGGTATTAAATATGACCCTATCCCCTGTGTTGAGCAGACCTTGCTCTTTCATCACATGAACGGTTGCCAGTGTACCGTGCCCACACAGCTTCACTTCTACTTCTGGAGTGAACCATTTAAGTGTCATAGTGTTAAGTGACAAAAAAGCCGTTTCGGATACAGCCATCTCTTCAGCAATTGAAAACATTAACGACTCACCCAATGGCTCTTTGGAAATACAGACCCCTGCGGGGTTTCCTTTAAAAGCTTGAGTTGTGAACGAATCCACTTGATATATCTCTAAATTCACAATGTTTCCTAGCTTTGAGATCGGATAAATATTTTGCCTACAATAAGCACAAATACACTGTGCTACAAGTCTTCAACAGAAATTTTATTAATAGTTATTTGAAGAGTAAGGAAAGATAAACAAAGAGTTATGAAAAGAATTGGTGGATGAAGCAGAAGGTTTAATATCGGGCAAGCACTAGATAAAACGTATCAGACAAGGTAGGAAACATACGCACATTCGCGGCACATAAGCATTGTATCGTGCCACAAACGTGAAGTTACTCAGCAATGATGACTCAAATTGAACCTATTGACGTACTAGCGCAGATTTCACAATGGTCAAACCAAGTAGGCCTAGCATTACTCCTGTCACTTTATCAATATAGTAAGCAACACGCGTAAACTCTTGACGTACTTTGGGCGCAGATAACAGGAAGATGATCGCCGCATCCCATATAAAGACAACCACCGTCATCCAAATACCTAGCCCAAACTTAAACATGAAGCCAATATCTTTGTTCAATACCACCGTGAATAAGCTCAAATAGAACAATAGGTTTTTAGGATTAAGGATTCCAGATAGAAAACCGGTGAGGAATTCTTTAAAAAAAGTCGTTTGGTTGAAGCTATCTCCTTCGGTAACATCCATATTATTGTAATTACATTTCTTCGCTCTTATGGCTTGCACTGCAAGATAAACAAGAAACACTCCACCAATTATCTTGAGTGCAATCATAATAGAAACGGATGCTGCCAAAATCGAGCCTACGCCAACTAGGCACAAAGCAATGTAAACCGCATTCGCACTGGCAATACCGAATGCAACGCCTAGGGCTTTTTTTCCCTTATTTCGAACAGCACTCTTCACCACAATCACAAAATCTGGTCCTGGGCTTAATAGCGCCAAAAAGTGAGCAATCGCCACGGTAACAAAAATTCCAACTAAATCTGCATCCATAAACCAACCTCCTTATCGTTCAATTAATGCCCTACTATTGCATAAATAACGAAAAAATGCTCAAGTAGTTGAATATATATTTACTAGTAACCTAATAACCAAACAAATCCCGTGTTTTCATCGGTCAAGGGTTGATATCCCCTTGATTTAACGTAGTGATGTTGTGCTAAAGCTTACTTTTGGCTCCAATTAGGTTATAGGATTTTTCCACCTGGATGCATTGCGTGATGTTGAAGTGAAATTAGAGACCTAAATTTGAGCTATGTCGCAAAATTTGGGCTACGATTTAGTTAAGCAAAGTAGGAAAGGAATCCGTCAGTGAAAGCATTTTATATTTCAGTTCTTGCGTCATCATCTTTTTTAACTGGCACTGCCTTTAGCCAACAGGATGAGATTTATCTCTACAATTGGGATGAATTTCTATCCGATAGCGTCGTGACCGAACTAAGCGACACGTACGGCATTTATTTGAAACAGCAGTTTTTTTCTGACGAGTCGATCAGAGATGAAGTGCTATTAAGCGAACGTCGGGGCGCATTTGAGCTAGTGATTATAGAAAGTGTAAAGCTCAATGCGTTAGCCAAGCAGAACCTGTTTCACAACCTCAGTGAGTTACAACAATCCATTACGGATAACATCGATTCAAGGTGGGTCGAAGGATGTGGCGAGTATGGCATCCCCTATGCTTGGGGAACGACGGGAATCTTATATCGAAGTGACAAATTAAACCCTCCTACCTCTTGGAAAGCTCTTCTTGAACCAGACACGAACAGCAGTGGTCGCATAAGTATGTATTACGAACCAACCGATCTAGTGGGTACCGCGTTGCTAGCAAATGGGTTTGATCCATTCACTAATAACGAGCAAGAACTACGCATAGCTTACAAGACTCTGCAAGCACAAAAGCCTCATATAGAAAGTAGCGAATACGTCATTGACTATACCCACCAACCTGAACGTCTCGCAGATATAGATCTCGCCTACGGCTACTCCGGTGACAGCTATGTACTGAATGATGCCGACCCTAATGCCTCATGGACCTATATTGTCCCTCAGGAGGGCACCACGTTATGGTTGGAGTGTATTGCAGCAATTAACAACGGTGAGCTATCTCCACAAGCGATAACAATTCTATCATTCTTAACTCAACCCGAGATCGCCGCTCAAAACGCGATGGGGTCATGGTTTGCGACTCCAAGTTCAAAAGCAAAAGCCCTGACCACTCCAGAATATCAGAATGATCCTGAGCTTTTCCCTAGCAAAGAGGTATTAGAGCGTAGCCATCTATATGAACAACTCGAACCCAATAGTATTCAAATTCGTAACCGCATTGTCGACAGTCTAAGATAATTAATGTCAGTATTAAAGAAGCTCTATTTTGTACTCATTCCCACGTTATTGTTCGTGTTTGCAATGGGCGGGATGGTTACTTATAACTTAGCCTCCAACCACGTAAAACATATGTACTTAGACGAAGTTCAGTCCGACGTGAACACCGCTCTAGTGGCCGCTGAGTACGAACAACTTGGCCTATCTTTACTAGTAAAAGATATTGGTTCATCCCTACAGTTCTTGAGATATATTCAAAACCCTGGTGACTACACCACCCTATCTCTATTAGAGAAAAGAGTACTTCGAGTCTTAAACCAAAGTCATGTTAATCAATTTGGTCAACGTAATATCTATGTCGTAAATCCTAAATTCAAATTAACGCTTTCTACTTTACGATCAGACCCTTTCGAGGGATTAAAAATCCCAGATAACATCTATGAAAAAGTCTTCGATATCTATACCTCGTTAATCAATAGAAACGAGCTGTCTTATGAAGGTTTCTCTTATATCTCTGTGAGTGGTGAGCTTAGATATGCTTACGTTACCGCGATCGACCCTTATTTAGTCCCGCAAGACAAGCGCGCGAACAACAGTCTAAATCGATATATATTAATTGCAGACGGACCATTAAAACAGTTGTCTAATTTGCTCAACAAATACAACGATGATGACAACATGCAACTACTAATTGAACCGTCATCAAACACAGAACATATCGAAAATACGCAGTTCGTCATCAAGTCGTTTGAACAAGCCAAAGACCGTATCAAAGTTGAGATGAACAGCCGTCACTTCCTTGCCCAAGTTAATATCCGCGAAAAAAAATTCAATCAAGAAAAGTCCATTATCGCTCAGAAGACCTTACTTGGTTGCTTGACAACATTATTCATAATCATGCTCATCGTACACATGGTCGTCCGCTATCAATTAGTTCGCCCACTGAAAGACTTGTTACACGAGATCTCCATTGGCGGACTCAAACTTAGATATTTCAAACGCTCATCTGGTCAAAGTGAGATCGATGGTCTTAAGAACGCTTACATTGATTCACTAACGGAATTGAAATTTGAAGCTGAGTTCGATCAATTAACAAAGTTGGCCAACCGACGCTCGTTCATTCGACACCTAGATGTACGTATAAAAAGTTCAATGCGCCCACACTGTTACTTGGTTTGTTGGGATATTATCGACTTCCGTAAAATCAATGATTTATATGGCGCTAAAGTGGGTGACAATGTGCTCGTTAGTCTAGCCAAAGTACTAAGAGAAACCTTACAGAACCAACAATCCTCTTTTGGCTTTAGTTGCAGCGACTATTCAGTAGCAAGGTTGGGAGGAAACCAGTTCATTGCCATATTAGAAATAGGTGATCATCAGTCAATAAACGAAGAAATTGAGAACATTAACCACACTCTTACGGGAACGACTTTCCTCGATTACTATGGTTTTAGGCTCTCGATTGCAACGGGTGTTCTGCCTGTCGACACCCCCAAATTTGAAGAGGTATGGCACCGATGTATTGATGCTATGTTGATTAATGCTAAGAATCACAGCGATGGGGAGAGCAGGATTGTTTATGGCGAAGAGTTACTCCACTCACTTGAAAGGCATGATGTTATCGAAAAAAGACTATTGGAGTGCTGCGAGAGCGACAACTTTGAACTTCGCTTTATGCCTATTTTCAATGCTAAAACACTTCAGATTGACGGAGCAGAATGTCTGATTCGCTGCCCAGCTCTATTTGATATAAAGGCAGGACCAGATGAGTTCATTCCAGTCGCAGAGAAAAGTAATTTGATATCCAAACTCGACATGTGGGTCATTAGTTCCGCAATCAAGAGTTATAAAGAGCTTTCAGATATTCACCAATACAGTGGCACCTTGTCCATTAACATCTCGGCGATGGAGCTCTACAACCGTAACTTTGCCGACAATGTTCGGAAGGTACTCGAGCGTTATAAAGTTCCGCCTTGCAATATCATTATAGAGATTACCGAAACCAGCTACGTTAAAAGCAGCAAACTTACGGTGCAGACCATTGAGAGTATCAGAAGCTTAGGTTTAAAAGTTTCCCTTGACGACTTCGGTACGGGTTACACAGCATTTAACCAACTTCTCCATTACCCTGTTGACGAACTTAAAATTGATAAGAGCTTTATCGATAATATCGTCGACGATAAGGCTGACCGCAAGATGGTCGAATCCATGGTTAACTTAGGACACTCTTGTAACACCTTCGTTGTAGGTGAAGGAGTCGAATCTCTTGAACAGTATCATCTTCTTCGAAAAGCCAACTGCGACCTCATTCAGGGCTATTTATTCAGCCAACCGTTAACTTACATTGAGTTTATTGAATTTGTCCGTGACCATAATCCACAAGCCATTCTAGACCAACAATCGCTTTTAGAACCAAACTCTTGCGAAAGGGTTGTGTCACTAAATCAAAAACAATAGTCGTGTTTCGGTAAGCTCGATGACTTAACAACCATGGCCAAACCTCTGCTTCATTATCATCTGAATAAACCTCCTGCAATAAGCACAGACTCACCGATACGCTTGAACTAACAGTTCCTATAGACAAGCCCGAATAAATAAATGAAGCCCTCTTCTGGCTCATAAGCCAACATATTAATGAGGGTAACAAGTTAGTACGTAAGCTAAGCTGACCAAGCTAATAAATTTAGCTTGGTCAGCTTTATTAAGACTCTTAACGTAGACATACAAGTACCAATAAGATGAGGTATCAGTAGGGAGGGATAAAAACGAGACTAAGCCATATAAGAAGCTTAGCCTTGCATCGAGGTCAGTAACTCCATCATATCTTTGGAGCTTATGTTTCTCTTATGCCTGACTACGGCGTCAATCATCAACTCTAGGTTACCTGCCGAGATGTAATCACTGAGCACGTCGTTAAATTCCTCCTGAATTTCATCACTCGCGTACAAATGGTCAGGAATAAAAAATAAAAACTGGCTTCCGCTACTGCGAAACGAAATGGTGCTTTCTGGTATCTTAGCAGTCAGAGACTTAGCTGCCGAACTCACTACAAGATCGCCATATTCAAGACCATATTTTTGATTAATTTCAGTAAGGTTTCTGATTCGGACAAAATAGAGATCAAAGTTGTTGTCTTTCGAGTAGCTATTCTTCACAAATTTCATCAATGAGATTCGATTACGAAACCCTGTAATAAAATCCGTAGAGTAGAGTTTTCTTTTGATAGAGAAATCCACATAGAAAATAACCCCGGTAATCAGCAAGATAGCAACTAGAAACACGCTACTGATTCGATGGACGGTAACTAAGTTATCAACCATTGAAGTATTTTCTTCAATCACAGGGCTTTGTAAGCGAAACTTGTCGTTAATAAAATCTACAAGTGTGTGGTAGCAAATATCGACCTTTTTCTGTAATGACTCCTTGGGTAATAATCCTTCACTGACCAATTTTATCGAGGATTCCAAGCTCTTAAATTTATCAAACTCCGAAGTGAAATAAGGCTTAAAGTTTGCTGACTTAATGAAGTTGGAAGATTCAGTGCTGTTAATCAATATATCAAAACGACTCCACGTAATATCGTACGCTAGCCATAACTCATCGTAATCGATAGTTTCGGAACGACTTACCATCAGAAAATTGGCATATTCCTTTACTAACTGGAAAACAAACCAGGTGGCTTCATTTTGTCGAGTCGAAAAGCTTTTGTTGATGTCGTTAATGCGAGTGACACTGTAAATATTAACGGTGAGCACCACCGCAGCCAAAGATAACACGACGACCTTAATGGCAGTCAACGACAACAGCTTTTTCATAGAGAACCTCTATAGGTGGATATCGCGTATCTGCCAGATCATCTTGGCATGGAAGTCTGTATTATCAATATCAGGCGTCGAAGACAATGGATATATCAACCAATAGGGCCCTTTATCTCTAACCGACATAAATTGACCATTTTGTTTTATCGCAATGATCGGTTGGTAATCGTAAAAATCTTCCTTGGGCACCGCAATTTTATAGTCATTCAATGCTACGAAAGTTACCTGAGATGCAATAGGTAAGTCCATGGTTTCAAGTACTGTTTGCAAGGTCACTCCGCTATAGACTAGCTCTCCATCCACCCAAGGTAATGATGTAATAATCTCTTGTTGGGGAAGTTGTAACAGTTGCTCTCGGCTTAACTGGTGCTTTTGACCTAGATGGTCAAATACGGTGAGTTGCGATGTAGCGAAAATAGAAAATGAACACAATGAAAGCATGAACAACAGTGCAGTTCTCATTTTAAACTCCGTTTTAAAAAGGTCACTCATCTGAGTTTAGTCCATATTAGGCATTTGACTTGCTTAGACATTGCCTTATTTTTCATTCGTACAACTCAACCCTGACTAAATAACATTTCAACCTTATAATCCAGCGCGAACACAACCTTTGCTCCTTCCCAGATAATCATTGGCTCACGTTTATTTAGTAGAAATCTCTGCTTTTTAAACACCTTGAGTAATCCAATCCAGCCACTGAATACGTAGTGACCAATAAAATTGACAATAAAAATGAGTCAGCAAGTAGCGAGAATGCCTGTCGCTGCATAACCTTTAATCGAACGTAAGCAGTTTTAAGAGCCTGTTTAACTGGTATCTGTCGCTTCATATTACGCCAGCCGATATCGAGCGTCGCTCTTAGAAAGCTTACTCACTTCTTAATCAAGGGAATCGATAATGAGTTTATACAAGCGAAAATTTAACCCCATGACGACACTTTCTACCTTAGTAATGACGCTGGTCATGTTTCCTGTTTCTGCTGAAGTTGATCAAGAGCAATTCGAATTGGGTAAGCAAAAAGCCAAAGTGTGTATGACCTGTCATGGCGTTGATGGTGTTTCTACACAAGACCCTTACCCCAACCTCCGCGGCCAAAAAGTGGGTTACCTAATCTCTTCACTGAAAGATTACCAGACTCGAGAAAGAACCAGTGGTTTAGCGATTCTCATGCAGCAACAAGCCGACACGCTTTCAGACCAAGATATCCGCGACATTTCCTATTTCTATTCAATGCTTGGTAACGATTCGAGCGAAATCGGCGATTCAAATTAAGTCAGCGGTTCAAAACCCCTAGGCAAGGAGCCTTGTTATGGAACAAGTGACAACGCAATACAGCATTAAGGTCGTGAAGTACTTCATCGTCGCATCCTTAGTGTGGGCGATTGTAGGTATGATCATCGGCGTGATCCTCGCCGCGCAATTATATTGGCCAGTCTTAAACTTTGATTCTCAATACTTCCAATTTGGTCGACTGCGTCCGCTACATACATCAGGAGTGATTTACGGCTTCGTCGTGAATATCTTGATGGGGACCTCATTGTACATTGCCCAACGAACGGGCCATTGTGACTTGTTCAATAAAAGCCTTTCATGGATGGTATTTTGGGGCTGGCAATTCATCCTGTTGCTTGCAGTCATTTCCTTACCCGCAGGCCACACTACTTCAAAAGAGTATGCGGAGCTTGAATGGCCAATCGACTTAATGATTGTGCTGGTTTGGGTGCTTTATGCGGTGTTGTTCTTTGGCACCCTTGCTAAGCGGAAGGTCAGCCATATCTTTGTGGCAAACTGGTTCTTTGCTGCTTTCATTATCGTCGTTGCCATGATTTTCATCGTCAACAACCTCGCGATACCAGTGTTGGCGATGAAGTCCTACTCTGTATTTGCTGGGGCTCAAGATGCAATTGTTCAGTGGTGGTGGGGACATAATGCCGTCGGTTTCTTACTGACCGCTGGTGTGATTGGTATGAATTACTATTTCATACCCAAAGCGGCGGATCGACCTATCTATTCGTACCGTTTGTCTGTGATCCATTTCTGGGGCTTGGTTGGCTTCTACACATGGGCCGGAACGCACCATTTAGTTTATTCTTCCGTTCCTATATGGATTCAGAACATCGGTATCGTGATGTCATTAATCCTATGGCTCCCTTCTTGGGCCGGTGCGTTCAATAGCGCAATGACCCTTTTACAAAACAAGGAAAAGCTGAAATCCGACTACATTCTTTTATTCTTTTTCTCAGCGATTCTTTACTACTGTTTGGCGACATTCGAAGGTCCACTGCTTGCCATTCGTTGGTTCAACATGGTGGCACACAACACCGAGTGGATCATAGGACACGTACATTCCGCAGCTCTTGGATGGGTTGGGATGTCAGGGATAGCGGTTTTTTACTATTTCATTCCACGCTTATGGGGCCAAACCGACCTTTGGTCGCGACGACTGATTAAATGGCACTTTTGGCTCGCTCATGCTGGCGTCGCCATCTATGCAATAGCACTTTGGATCGCAGGCATCGGTGAGGGTTATATGTGGCTCGCTCAAAATGAAAATGGCGAACTGATTTACAGTTTTGTAGAAGCTATGGACTTTAAAGCACCTTGGCTATTCATGCGTTTCTTTGGCGGTGCGCTGTTTGTACTTGGATTGTTCTTAATGGCATTCAACTTGTACAAAACGGCTCGTATGCCAACCGTACATGACGCTAAACACACCATTAATGAGGGGGCTTAAGTGATGAGTAAAGACTTTACACATTCAATCGTCATTTTAATTTTGACCACCGTTGTTGTCGCCTCCTTCTCTTTATTAGTTTGGGTAGTACCAAGCATTGTCCGTGGAGATGATATTGCCAAAGGCAGCTTAGCGATGCCTCTGACACCTATTGAGTTAGCAGGTCGAGATATCTACATCAGCGAAGGCTGCCATGTTTGTCACACTCAGATGGTTCGCCCTCTAGAACCAGAAGTGAAACGTAATGGTCGCCCGAATAAAGAAGCGGATGATATCTATGAGTTTCCAAACTTATGGGGTTCAAAGCGTACAGGCCCAGACTTAACCAATTTAGGTAGAAAGTATTCTGACCAATGGCATGTCATTCACCTCGTGAACCCTCGCAGAGTTGTCCCTACCTCTATCATGCCCTCTTACCCGTGGCTGTTTGAGCAAACTCTGACTGGAGATGATATCAGCGCCAAAATGGAAGCCTTGCGCACGCTGGGTGTGCCTTATACCGACAAAGAGATTGGCGATGCGAGATTGCAAGTAAGAGGCAAAACCAAAGGTGAAGCGCTAATTCGTTACCTTCAAAGCCTTGGTAAAGATACGTCACAGGAGGTATCACAATGAGCACATTTTGGAATCTATGGGCGGTATTATTAACCTTAATTTTCTTTGTTCTGATGGTGTCTGTTGTCGTTAAATACTGGCGTAGCAATCACAAGGCCGATCACGACCACACCATTGGCACCTTTGATGGCATTGAAGAGAAAGACGCGCCGCCACCTAAACTGCTGTTTGTCAGTTATGCGGTAGCCTTCTTACTCTCTGCAGGCTACTTGTTGCTCTACCCTGGGCTTGGTGAGTGGAAAGGCTTAGTCGATTGGGAGCAGAGCGATGACAAGCTCAGTTCACCATCCACCACTCTCAATGAGCAATTTGCACAAACCAGTGAAACCACGTTAGAGGGATTAGCTGCAGTTCCTGAGATCGTGAACAGCGGTCAGATACTATTCCAAACTCACTGTGCGGCGTGTCACCGAGACAATGCACAAGGCCAGAAACACTTCCCTAACCTTATCGACCAAGATTGGTTATATGGCGGTAGTGATGAGGCTGTGATCCATTCCATTGCCAAAGGGCGAAATGGTGCGATGCCAGGTTGGAGCGAAATCATGCGCCCGGATGAAGTGGCAAAGGTATCTTACTATCTAGCGTCTCTTAACCAGCGTCATACCGATGTGCCTGAGGTTAAGGTCGAACTCGGTAAGACCTTATTCGTCAAATATTGTTCGTCTTGCCATGCCGATGGTACGGTCGCCAACCCAGCGATTGGAGTACCTGACCTTTCCGATGATACTTGGCTGCACGGGGGCAGTATTGAAGAGATTCAGCACACCATCAATTACGGTTTGAATAATCTAATGCCTGCGTTTGATGATCAGCTCAGCGAGAACGAAATACTCGCGCTTGGGGCTTATATCCGACACGCTGGTGAAGTAGAGCAACAAAGGCTCGCGAGTTTGAAAGCATCATCTGTTGAGCGCGGAGAATATCTCGCTTATGCCGGTGACTGTGTGGCTTGTCACAGTGCAGAAGGTGGTGAACCCTTTGCTGGCGGCTTACCGTTCGTGACACCTTTCGGCACCGTGTATTCAACCAACATAACCCCACACACCACCGAAGGTATTGGGACTTATGACTTCGATGATTTCCGAGCCGCGTTAGTTGCGGGTAAAGGTAAGAACGGTTACTTGTACCCTGCAATGCCTTACACCTCTTATCAATACCTCACCGATCAAGACATGGTCGATTTATGGGAATACATGCAGTCAATCACCGCCGTGCCACGACGCAATGATGACAACAGCATGATGTTTCCATCCAATATTCGCTTAGGTTTGCTTGGCTGGAACATCGTATTCATGGATACCGACCCTATTGATTACGAAGTACCAGAGGAACTTAAAGGAGAAATTGAGGATGTCGATAAGTGGCAACAAGGCAAATATTGGGTCGCAGGGCTTGGTCACTGTTCGGAGTGCCATACGCCACGAAACATTGCCCAAGCACTGATACCAGAACGTATTTTCCAAGGTAACTTAATCGACGGTTGGAACGCACCTGACATCACCGCAAATGAGCTCTATATCGACGGCTGGGATGAGAAAACACTCACCGATTTCTTACACACAGGTCACTCAGATAAAGGTACGGCTTTTGCGGGTATGGCTGATGTAGTGAAAAACAGCCTAAGCTTGATGACACGTGAAGATATTGAGTCTATGTCCTACTACTTGCTGAGCGGTGATATCAACAACACCATTAGCAGCGATGCCGTGCCGTTACAGCCTCAAGGCTTTGATGAAGAGTCTTACGCAGCTGAAATTTACACCACGTATCGTCAAACCTGTGGGGCGTGTCATGGTGATGATGGCAAGGGTCGCGACCCTATCGCCCCTACTCTATTGAATAACGGTATTATCATGCACAGCGACCCATTCAACACCATTGCGGTAACCGTACGTGGCCTACAACCCACCTATCTCGACAAAGATCGAAACTTCATGCCGATGGCAAGTTTTGAGGATGTATTGTCGGATCAGAGACTGGCTGAGTTGATTACCTTCGTGCGATTGCATCTTGGAGATAGGCAAGAACCAGTCACCGCAGAGCATGTTCGTGAGGTAAGAGAAACACTTGAAGCTGCAGGTTACGCAGGTGGCTTACATACCACGCCGGACATGTATGACCGCAGAGATAACACCATCAACATCCGATAGTGGACATATCATTTAGACAGTGAATTGCAATAAACCAAAGGAGGCCAATGTGCCTCCTTTTCATTTTCGGTCCTCTTGTACGCAGTGGCGTCAGACAACACAATTATAACTAACTGATTACACAATTAAGCAGATCTGCACATAATGCGATCAATCTCGCAGAACAAAGATGACACCAAGTGCATAATGTGCAAAATTTTTCAAAGATGTACGAAGGACAGATATGGATACAACTACACTCATCTACGATACGTTGGAAGGCCTGTCGAGCGCAAAGCCACAGCAACACGCTCAAATCCGCCAAAATCTATATAACCAATTAGATTTATCATTTGAGAAGCAGTTGGCTTTGTATTCATCAGTTCTAGGTCCAGCAAGTGCTGGTAGATTGACCGATTTGGATAGTGCAGTCATGTCTGCACGCAAGATTGTTGGTTTAGAAAACAGCTAACCTAGCTTCAACCTATCTCCATTTTAACGCTGCCGTTGTGCAGCGTTTTTTTATACACGCTATTTACGATAAGTACGGCTATTAACGATAAATGCAGCTGTTTACGATAAGTATGGCTATTAACGATAAATGCAGCTGTTTACGATAAGTATGGCTCTTTACAATAAGTCCAAGTCGCTGCAATTTTCAAGTTGCTCGCATTCTCATTTGGTTAATCTTATGTTCCATTTTTAACAGGTGTGTAACCTCAATAATGGCGCTAATGTTAGTAGCACGTTAACCACACATCGGACGGAAGAATCATGAGAGTACTTATTGAATATACACAGACAGGCAAATATCGTGATCATGCGTGGGAAGCATTAACGATTCGTTCAAAAGGCGAAATTCAAGCTGTGACTCCCTCTTATGCGGCGCAGCTCATCGAACAGAACCGCGCCAGCTTATCGACTACTGAAAATCAAGATATCGTCATCCAACCATAATGAGTTTAGGAACTATCCCTCCCGGTTCTTAAATTCTCTGTTTTACTCGCTTTAGTAATCAATACGATACAAAGTAAAAACAGAGTTTGATGACATAAAAAAAACGCTGCACGGATGCAGCGTTTTCTTGTTTCTGGCGTGCCTTGTTTCTAACTTAGATAACTTCTAACGTAGATGACCTACGCAGAGAATTTGATTATTTTGGCAAGTTTTCTAATGCATCAACCATCGTCATTAGCTTATCGACGATTCGTTCACCATCCACTCGCAAACCATTGTGTTCATATTCATTAGTAATCCACGCTTTCGAATTTGGAATATTCGCCAGTGTTTCACGGCTGTAATCCAACTCAACGTACATGTCATCCGCGTAAACCGCACACGCCATTGGAACCGTATTCTTACTTAGCTGTTCTGCGTTGTACAAAGTGCCCCAGTCCGACTTTTCAGCCAGCATGTTCGCCGCTTCACGCAGTGGCTTCAGTGTTTCTAATTGGTCGAACATCCATGGATAAACCATTTCGCCAGTAAACCAAAATTCACTGCCCGATTGATAGTTGAAATGCGGATACTGCTCACGCACGCGATGTGCCGACCAGTTAGACGCTGTGCCTTGGCAGTAAATCGATTCATGCAGAATCGCGTAAATAGGGTTTGTTAGGTAGCCCTGCTCTTGCTGCATTTGATTTAGGAAGCTGTAGCTCAGCTGCTTGTTACCGTTCACTTCAACAAACGCACTCTCTAGTGTGAAGTACATAGGAAGGTTTGCTTCACCGCCACCAAGGTTAATACCAATCAATTGGAACTGTTCAACCGTAAACACCTGACCGTTTGGCAGTCTCACGTCGTTGTTAAGCAGGTAATCAGAGATCTCACGACACATAGCTTGCACTTGTGGGAACTGAGCAAAGAAGGCTCTGTTTTTGTCTTCTACACGCTTGTAGGTTGCTCGATACACATCATCAGCTTCGCGCTCGATAGACGGAATACCGCCCGTGACATAACAACGCTGTAAGCTTTGTGGGAACAGCGACAAGTAGCTAAGTGTACAGAAACCACCAAAGCTCTGGCCAATCGTCGACCATTGTTTAACACCGAACTGCTCACGAATCGCTTCCGCGTCACGCACGATGTTGTCTGCTCTGAAATGCGATAGGTATTCAGCTTGTTGTTCAGGAGACAAATGAGCCAATGTTTCGTGGCTGATCACCGTGCTGTTGCCTGTACCACGTTGGTCAAGAAGCAGCACACGGTAGTTTTGCAATGCACGCTTTAGCCAACCCGATTGACCGCTGACTCGTGGCGACGGGAAGCCCGGTCCACCTTGAAAGTAGATCAACCACGGCAGTTCTTGCGAATCCTTAGCGAGATCAACCAGCTCACGTGCGAAGACTTGGATCTGTTGTCCATCTTTTGCTTGGTAATCGAGTGGCAACTCAAAAGAGTGCTGACGATACAGGGTGGTTCCATCAATAAAGTTAGCTTGCACGCTTCATTCCTTTTTATCTGATTCTAATGTCATCGGTACGAATAAAAACGGCGCCCGATGGCACCTTTAGTTAGCAAGATACGCATAGTGGCTTGTAAAAGAAACCGTTTGTTTAACATGATTGTGAAGGTACTTCATCTAATCGTTCAATTAACCTTCAACGCGTGACAACTTGTGTCAAAACTGAGAGTTTAAGGTGTGACCTATTGAGAGGAAGAACAAAAGTAGAACACAAATAAAAAGAGCTTAACGAGGTGAGGATACGTTAAGCTCTTTGGTTTTATCTGTTGTAAATGAGGTTTATAAATTCAATAAGCTCAGGATTTATAGGCTCAGTTTCTATAAGCTAAATATCTATAAACTAAAGCTCTATAAAATAAAGCTAAGAAGCTTCTAGCTCACCTGCACCTTGAATTGAACGTTGGCTGTTTTCAACAAGGATCGCCGTGGCCGTTTCTTTCAACGCGCCCCACTCTCCATCGTCAACTTCAATGCCCTCGTTCCACGCCTTCTCTTGAGTTTTAAAAAGCGCTTCCGATTCAATGTGTGTTTGGTAGCCATCTGACAAACGTTCGATATCGAAATCCTGGACGGAAAGCTCGATGGTCATATTGTGGATATGATCGTCCGATGCCAGAGGCAAATCTGATAAAAACAATTCTGGTGCAACGCAACCACGGTTAAGCACATACAAAGTGCTCTTAGGGTTGGAGCCATTATCCCAACGTGCAGTACACGCGATGCCCTTCGCCGCCAGTTTCACAAGCTCGCTGTACGCTAGCCAGCGGTTATGACAGTTGTTTAACTCAATTTTCAGCGTCTTCTTGCCGACCATTTTTTCAATCGCGTAATCCATCACCACAGGTAGGTGGCACGCTAAACTTGCCTTGTGCAGGTCAACTTCAACCGTGTTATCACTAAGCACTTGAATGTCCACTGGGCAATCGTCTTCTAACCCAATGAAGTTGCTCGCATTGTTAAAATGACGAACACCATCCAACCCCACCATTTGTAAATCTGCCACCATGTTCGCTATCACATCGGCTTCACCACATGTACGGCGCATACCCAGAAAGGCTTTATTGACGGCCGCTACCAGTTCATTGTGAGAAACGATCATAACGATTTACCTCCATGTTGAGCATTGATATGTGTAGTAGCTTTTTGTGAATCAGCGAGCTCCGCTTCACTAGGTAATACTGGGAACACCCATTCGTCCTGATGAATTTCATCAAGCAGTGGCGCACCTTGGAAAAACGTCACTCGTACCCAACGGTCTGAGCGAGGATCAAACTTAGTCGCACCAAACATCGCAAGCTTGCAACGCAGCAAGTGCATTGGTGGCGAATCTTGGTGCAGCACATTCATTTGAATGTCGCCCATCGCTTTGTTGCCTAGCGTCCATACACGACGTGCAATAGCACGATGCTGTGGCTGCTTAACAAGGAACTCAGCCAATGAAAGCTCTGGCGCAAACTGCAATAAAGCATGGTACAAACGGTAAGCTTGACGGCCTATATCCAACGGCAGTTCACGCTCTTCGCCTAGCTCTTCACCTCGAACACCGAGTCTTGGTTCTTCTTTATCTTGAGAGCGGTACCAGAACCAGTAGTTGTTTTCGGCTTTAGTAAAGTCGGTCGTGATAGCCCAACGGTACTTTTCTTCTAACACAACCAAAAGGTCTTGAATCTTTTTACCACTTGGAAGCGACAGTGTTTCGCTGCAATTCATTTGCTCTTGATGGGCGTCCACTAATTCTGGGTACAATTCCATCAAGCATGAGATAAGGATTTCTTGGGCTTCCATACTCATGTGCTTAGATTGTTCAACTAACTGTGCCCACGTATCACATTGGCTGACAAACACTTCTAGCGATTGCTCTGCGTGTTTTAATTCATCAACCGCTACTTTGTTCAACTCTTGCTGGTTTTCATTGATGGTAACGACTTGTTCTAAATGACACACAGCTTTGTTCATCAAAGCGCGTAACGGTTCAATCAGTGCTGTATCCGTGTGACTAGCTAACACGTCAGCCAATGCATGCTCACGTGTTGTCATCCACTGATCGACAATACTCGGGTGGTTAATAAGGTATGGCGCCATGCCTAAACCAGTCGCATTACCAACACCAAGGTAACGCTGTAATCCTCTATGCAAGGTAATCGCTTGTTCACCGCCCTGTTGCTCGGCTAGGTAATGAACCCAATCTAGGCTGAACTCACGCAGCATATAAACCGCACACATTTGCGCACTAAACGACTGATTAAAATCTTCATTTTTCTCTAAGATTTTAAAGTCAGCAATGCCAAATTTGCCATTACCGTATACCGCTGTCGTTCGCAGGATGTAACCCACTTCAGCCAGCTCTTTTGGCGTTGGTTGAACACCTTTAGCCAAGTGACTCACGATGTGTTCAAACACACGTACACTTTTGTTTGCACGCGCCAACACAAGCACGTTATTTGGATTACGGCCTGCTTCTTGAAGCGGTACGTTCGCACGAAGTCTTTCAAGTAGGGCGACATCAACATCACCAAGAACAAGCGCAAACGTTACGTCCCACTTTTCAGCAATTACACGGTCATTTCGTTCGTCATCTGCAATCTCATCGCAGAAAACAACCAAATGATAAACATGGTTTGGCGTCGCAAGCTTATAGATAACATGACCAAAACCTTGAGCGTCTAATTGCCACTCATGTTTCGTCACTTTCCATTCTTGCTGAGCCATTTTACGAATCAGAGTTCTAACGAAGCTGATGCGTGTTTGGTGCATCGCACCTAGCCTTTCCGGTGCCATGACGACAGTCGCGTCACGTAGTGCTGATTCAGTGTAGGTAGAACGATGTGCATCCATTTGCTCACCACCTTATAGTTATAGGATTTTGCTAGCCATTCAGAACCGATCGTTGCCATCATTTGAAGCATTCGTTTTTACAGTGTGTTGGTTAGCTTTCACGTTATTTGGGGCAAGCGAGCTCACCCCTTATTATTTTGTCCTGACTAGATCAATTGACCTAAATACGTGCCGCCCGATGTATCTTCACCAGTACGGTTTTTTGTTCCTTTCGGAATTTTGCATCAGCCTTCTTTCAAAGGCTGATTTGTTCTTATTTAATCAGTTTCTTACAGAGCCTTATTATTACAGCCCCTGCTCTTTTGCCATCTTGATTGCGATTTGAGGCGCGTTCCAAAGTGATGGCAGCAAGATTAAGGAAACCGGTACCGCGGTGATAACAATGAAGGATTGCAGCGCTGAAATACCGCCAGAACCTAGGGAAATCAGAATTAACGCTGTTACCCCCATCATCACACCCCAGAAGGTACGAATAATTGCATTGGGTTCTGTCTCACCACTGATAACTACACTGATGGTGTAAGTCATTGAGTCACCAGTCGTTACGATGAAGATCGTTGTTAAGATCAAGAACAAAATAGATATCAGCATTGGCATTGGTAATTGCTGAGTCACAGCTAGTAGTGCGCCTGGTAAGTTAAAGCCTTCAAATGCCTTACTTACGCTACCCGGATCTGCGATTTCGAACGCAAGACCAGAGCCACCAACAATCGTGAACCAGAAGCAAGTAACAAACGGTGCGATAAGGCTAATGGTTGATACCAATTGGCGTATACTACGACCGCGTGAGATACGAGCGATGAAGATTGCCATCATTGGGCCGTAACCTAGAAACCAGCCCCAGAAGAATACTGTCCACCAGCTCAACCAACCTTCGTCACCACGGTAAGTCGCCATTGGGATGAAGTTATCAATCATGCTGCCTACACCTTGAATGTAGCCATTGAAGATAAAGTTCGTTGGACCAAAGATCAGGATGTAGACCATCAATGCCATTGCCAAGATTACGTTGTAACGGCTTAGCATTTGCATCCCGCGGTTAAGACCACTTAATGCCGATAATGTGTATAAAACGATAGCGAACAGAATGATGATCAGCTGTGTTGTGAAACCATCTGGAATATCAAACAGTGCGTTCAGTGCGTAGCTCACTTGCAAGCCTAAGAAGCCGATAGGACCAATGGTGCCCGCCGCTACTGCGACAATACAACATGCATCAATCAATGCGCCTGTGTGGCCTTTCAGTGCACGCTCACCCAATACTGGGTAAAGCAAAATACGAGGTTTAAGCGGCAAGCCTTTGTCGTAGTGAAGGTGCATAACCACGATAGACGTTAAGCTGCCGACGATAGCCCATGCTAAGAAACCCCAGTGCATGAAGGATTGCGATAACGCATTCACCGCGCCTTGCTGTGCGTTTTCTTGTGCGCCGTACAATGGTGGCGGGCTAACGTAGTGAGCAATAGGCTCTGCTGCTGCCCAAAATACGCCGCCGCCTGCCAGTAGCGTACAGAAGATGATCGCCATCCAACGGAAACCATCCATTTCAGGTTTAGCGATGCCGCCTAGGATAACCTTGCCTGTTCGCCCTGCCGCAAGGCCAAGACCAATAAGAAAAGTCAGAAGAAGAAGCATTTGCCAGTAAGGACCGAATACTTTAACAGACCATGCAAAGCCAGCGTTTACTAGGCTTGATAACAGCTCGCCATCAAATAGAGCAAGTGCCACGAACAGAGCGATAAAGCCGCCGCTGTACCAAAGTGCTGGGTTGGATAGACCTAATTTATCTGATGTAGACTCAGACCCGTTTGTGTTGCTTGTTGTGTGTGCTTGACCCGCATTTAAGCTTGAAGATTTCACGCTATTGGTTAAATCAGACATACTCTGACTCCAGAGGTTTCTTTGCAGCTGTCATTTGAATGATGACTACAAGGGTGTATTTAACACCTGCCCTATTGTTTTTTGTGTTGGGCAGGCTAATCCATGTTTGGGTTACCGCGTTGCGAAATAGACCGTTGTTCCTTTTGAATAGTGAAATTGGTTTAAGCAGCACTTGCTAATTGAACGTTTGTGAGAAGGCTGCTAATTCGATGATGGCTTGCGAGAAATCGTTAACCCTTGGTTTGAGGCTCTAGGCCATCTTTCAAGAAGTTAAACCAGTTTTCTCCCAAGACTTGCCCAGCTTCAGACTCGCTGAAACCATGACGCATCAATCCGTTATAAATATTTTCCATACCCGCACTACCACAGAACCAACGCAACGCATCTGGCCAACCTGAGTTGTTCGCAGAGCCTTCACCGTAGTCCATAGCTTTAGACCAACGACCATTTCTCATCCACTCAAGAACGGCTTGAGGTTGGTTTAAGCATAGGTCACTGCCAATACCAAGGTGCTCTACGCCGACCATGTCAGCGGTAGTCGCAACCATCTGGCAAAAGTCTTCCAATGTACATTGGCTGCCATTTGGTAGGTGGAATGGGTATAAGCTGAATCCGATTAAGCCACCGCGTGCGGTTAGGGCTTTAATCACATCGTTTGATTTGTTTCGTAATGCATCATGAGCGAACGTCGGGTTCGCGTGACTGATACAAATAGGACGAGAAGACAAGTCAATCGCTTCAAGTGTTGAGCGCTCGGCACTGTGAGACATATCGATGATCATGCCCACTCGGTTCATCTCTTCGATGGCTTGTTTACCAAAGCGAGTAATACCAGTGTCGTTCTTCTCGTAGCAACCTGTCGCCAGTAAGCTCTGGTTGTTGTACGTCAGTTGCATGATCAAAAGACCTTGCTTACGCATCACTTCGATAAGACCGATCTCATCGTCGATTGGAGAACAGTTTTGAGCACCAAGGAAAATACCGACTTTACCGGTCGCTTTTGCAGTCTCAACATCAGCCATTGAGTGAATCGGCATAATAAGGTCTGCGTTCTGCTCGAATCTTAAGTTCCACTCTGCAAAGCGAGATAAGGTTTCACGAGCTGTCTCATGGTAAACCGCGGTAGCGTGAACTGCTGTAATGCCGCTCGCCTTTAGTGTTTGGAAGTATTCTCTATTCCAATTGCAGTATTGCAATCCATCTATAACAATCCGTTGCTGGTACATAACCACTCCTATTGAAAGCTCAGTGTTCTAGCTCGGTTTTGAAAACACGCTCAAGTAACATGTTTTCAAAAATGGGTTAAATCACTTGTCTAAGTTCGTTTGCTGTTTTGGTTTGAATGTTGGCCTGACTCTGTGAATCAGGCCACTTTTCATTAATAGAACGTCAATTAATAGAGATCTATCTAGTAAGGACGCTGGTAAGCCGTCTTAACCACTGTGTAGAACTCTTTCGCGTATTGACCTTGCTCACGAGGACCGAAGCTAGACTCTTTACGGCCGCCAAACGGTACGTGGTAATCCGTGCCTGCTGTTGGTAGGTTCACCATCACACAACCTGTTTGCGCTTGTTGCTTGAACATTGCGCTAGTACGTAGGCTCTGAGTAATGATGCCGCCTGTTAGACCAAAGCGAGTATCGTTGGTCGTCGCGATAGCTTCTTCTAGGTCAGCCACACGAATCACGCTTGCCATTGGTGCGAACACTTCCTCTTGGTTCACTTCCCAATCGTTCTTAGTGTTTAAGAACAGCGTTGGAGACATGTAAAAACCTTCGTGTTGCATGCTCAAGCGTTCACCACCAAATGCCAGCTCACCGCCACTTTGACGCGCTTTCTCAACCCAGCCTAGGTTTGCTTCAAGTTGGTTACCGTCAACTACCGGCCCCATGAACACGCCTTCTTCTAGTGCGTGACCCACTTTCAGCTCGCTCATACGCTTAATCAGTGCTTCAACGTATTGGTCGTGAATGCCGTCCATAACCACTAGACGAGAAGATGCTGTACATTTTTGACCTGCGCCAGAGAATGAACCTGCGATAGTTGCATCAACTGCTGTTTGGATATCAGCATCGTCAGCAACAACAAGTGCGTTCTTACTGCCCATTTCTAGTTGGCAACGAACGAAGTTTGGTGCGGTAGCGGCTGCTACTTTACGCCCCGTATCAACCGAACCAGTAAAGCTCACACCGTTCACTTCTTTAGAGTTGATCAGTGCATCACCCACTGTTGAACCGCTACCCAAAACAAGGTTGAACGTACCTGCAGGGATACCTTGACGGTGGATTATCTCAGTAAGCGCAACCGCACTTGCTGGTGTTAGGTTTGCTGGTTTCCAGATAACGCTGTTACCGAAAGCCAGTGCTGGAGCGATTTTCCAAGCAGCCGTTGCTGTCGGGAAGTTCCAAGGAGAGATGATGCCGATAACACCAACCGCTTCACGAGTCACTTCAACAGAAACGCCAGGGCGTACTGAGTCCGCGTTGTCACCAATTTGACGAAGCACTTCAGCCGCAAAGTATTGGAAGAACTGTCCTGCACGGTAAATCTCACCACGACCTTCAGCAAAAGGCTTACCCTCTTCACGCGAAAGTAGTGTGCCTAGTTCATCACAACGTGCAATCAGCTCATCACCAATCGCTTGAAGTACCGCTTGCTTGCGTTCAATCGGCGTTTTTTCCCACTCTGGTTGAGCGTGTTTTGCCGCTGAAATCGCTTGTTGAACTTGCTCTGCGCTTGCTTGTGCAAAGTTACCGATGTTTTCAGAAATATCTGATGGGTTAATGTTCGCAACGGTGCTTACACCAGCTTGCCATTCGCCGCCAATGTAAAGTGCGCTTTCTGCTTGAACATTCTGTAATTGAGTCATCATTCTGTCCTTGTAACGGTTAGGTTGCGGTTGAGTCTGGCAACCATTTGGTTAATTAATAAACTGTTAATATTCAGGTAATTAATTGCTAAAATAAGTCGTACATTTTGTATCTGAAATGAACCCGACCGCTTGTATCAATAAACCGCTTTAATTCAAAAGAGTTTTGATCCGCAAATAGCCTTAGTTCACAGTCGAATTATTCAGGTTGAGATGCTGATGCATAAACCACGAACTCAACCAACATTTCTTCTCTTGCTAACCCTGCAACGACGACCGCAGCACGGTTTGGATAAGGTGCATTGAAGTATTCTCCGTATACGCTGTTTACCGTTTTTAGGTATTCACGGTCTGTCACGTAGATCAGAACTTGCAGCACTGAATCCATAGATTCGCCAGCACACTCCAATGTATGAACAAGGTTGTTAAAAGTCTGACGCGTTTGCGCTTCAATACCGCCCTCTACTACTGCGCCAGTTTCATCAATTGGAATCTGCGCTGTGTATAGAGTGCCGTTATTAACGATTGCCCACTCTAGTGGTGCTTTTGAGGCGAAAAGCTCGGTTTTTACTGGGTGTTTTTTAGTTTGTGCGTTCACGATTCCATCCAACTTTGTAACAACTATGTTTCAAGATGGTTAAATACTGCACCTTGACGAATGATAAATCTAACGGTAAATTTTGTGCATTTGATAAATAAAATCTATCACCTTATGAAAAGTAAGGTATAGCAAGGGCTAGAGAAGGATCAGTGCCATGAGTATTAAGCTACAACAGTTAAAACATTTTGTTTTAGTGGTCGAAGAAGGCGGATTTCGAGCAGCATCTCACCGCGCAAATCGCTCGCAAGCGGCACTTTCTACGTCGATAAAAGAGCTAGAAAAAATACTTGGTCAGCCACTGTTTGAAACAGGCAACAAATCAACCCTGACACCTTTCGGGGAAATATGCCTGCCAAAAATCATTCAATTCCTGAATGTTTACAAAGCATTAGACAATGACCTACGCGCAGCGGCAGCAGGACAACAAGGAAGAGTTCGAATAGCGAGCGTGCCTTCGGTAGCCGCAAAACTAATCCCCAGTGTTTTAGGGGCTTTTTGTGAGCAGTACCCTAATGTAGAAGTGAGTTTGATTGATGATAATGCGGCAGGTGTAGAAGCAAGGTTACTCTCTGGCGAGGTGGATGTTGCCCTCGGCAATAGCTCCCATTTAGAAGAAGAGAGCATCGACTTCACGCCTTTACTTTCTGATCCTATCGGTGTGGTGTGCCTCAAAGACAACCCTATTGCCTCTCAACGGGAAGGAATCGAATGGCAAACTTTGTTAAAACAGCCCTTCATTCGGAACGGGACTTGCACCCTACTAGACCCAACGCCTGCGCGCATGCTCAGCGAACAAGCCCTATACTCAGTCGAGAACATTACCTCGCTGTTTTCGGTGTTAGAGCTCGGGATAGGCGTGACCACGCTACCTAAGCTGGCTTTCCCAACGAATGAAACCCGCTTGGTGTGGATTCCGTTAATTGACCCGCCCTTGCAACGACAAATTGGTATTTTCAGATTGTCTGATCGTACGATCTCACCACAAGCACAGGCTTTCCATGACTTATGTATTCAATACCTCAGTTATGAAGAGTAATAACTGAGCCTAGATTGAGTAAATTAGGCAGCGTTTTGCTGCCATTTACTTCCTCAAAACTCGGTGTTTCTTCTCCGCACCATGCTTCTCATAAACCCAATCCCCCCACTTCACTCCTATATCATCAACATTTAGGCGCTGAATTTTCACTCTCTCGCACGCAAATAGTGACAAGCTGACAACAATATAAAAATTATTCGCTTATTGATAAGGAGCGACGTACGTTTAATTTCCCAGAACAAAGAGCTCTTCCATCATTGGCTCAAACAAGCGTAACCATGGCCAAAACCACACTTCGCAGTTCAACTTGAAAATGAACCTAAGTGTTTGAATAGTCTTAATTGATAAGATCATAAATTGATAATTTCGCTCGCTGAACCCTCCTAAAAATCCCCTCTTTTTCATGAGGATAAAGCATCTTAAATATTCATGAATAAAGTAATAAAACTATTACTTTCATAAATGAAAAATATATCTTTCAAAAATGGAATTATTGATGTCGATATTTGTCGTTTTGATCACATAATTTTAGGCGTAATTTATATTTTGTCGAAACGATAGCGAATTAGCTTAATCCGTTTAATTTCGTCAGGAGATATAAAACCAGCAAGGGTTTTTCTTTAAAGCAAATCAAGTGTTATTAACAAGTGAAATGTAGTAACAAGTTAAATTTAAACTGTGTTTTATATTAACTTACACTGTTTAACATAAGGTTTTATTATGAGGCTTAATGGGATTAGTAGCGACATCCTTGTTGCCGCTAAAAGAGTTGTTCTCTGCCAAATAGTATTAGCCATCGGTGTAGTTTTATATGAAGTGTTTTTTGGTAATAAAGTAGATATGGAATCATCAGCTTTGGGCATCGTAATTGCGATGTTGCCACCGCTGTTTGGATTTATATATGCAAGCCTAAAGGTGCGTAAGAATCCTAATTATAGTTTACGTGACTTAATGCAAATGAGTCGTGTCGTAAAAATAACATATACGTTTTTAATGTTTATCTTGGCGTTCCAGTTTTTCAAATTGGATAACCCAGTAATATTATATGCGTACATCTTTACTATGGTTGGATACTTCTTAACACCGTTTATTACCGCCTCTAATAGATCGGAGTACGCGTAGTATGGATCAAGTAACTACCGCTCACGAATACATAGAGCATCACTTAACCTTCTTAACTACAGGTGATGGTTTCTGGGCGTTTAACATTGACTCGATGTTGGTATCTTGGATTACAGGTTTACTTTTCATCGGTGCATTTCGGTATGTAGCCACTCGTGGCACTAGCGGCGTTCCAGGTCGTTTTCAATGTTTTATCGAGCTTGTCTTTGACTTCGTCAATAATCTCGTCAAAGAGATTTTTCAAGCGGAAGATAAATTAATAGGACCACTGGCATTAACCACTTTTGTTTGGGTGCTGTTAATGAATGCAGTCGACCTATTACCCATTGATTTAATCCCGGGGTTAACTCGAGCTGTGGGTCTAGAGCACTTTAGAGACCTACCAACGGCAGACGTAAATATACCAATGTCGATGGCACTCGGTGTGTTTATTCTACTGTTAACCTATACATTTAAAAATAAAGGTTTGAAAGGCTTTATCAAAGAGCTAACTACTCAGCCATTTGATAACCCTCTTTTATATCCTGTTAACTTAGTTCTTGAATTAATAACATTAATTTCAAAGCCAATATCACTAGGCTTACGATTATTCGGAAATATGTATGCAGGCGAGATGATATTCATCCTTATTGCACTAATGCCTTGGTGGATGCAGTGGGCACTGAGTGTACCTTGGGCCTTATTCCACATATTAATCGTATTCTTACAAGCATTTATATTTATGGTACTGACCGTTGTTTATTTAGGAATGGCAACAGAAGAACACCACTAATTAATAACTAAAAAATTAACTAACAAATTATTTTCGGAGATACAAATGGATATCGTAAGCGCAGTTTTATATGTAGCAGGTGCATTACTGATCGGTTTAGGTGCAGCAGGTGCAGCATCTGGTATTGGTAACTTAGCAGGTAAATACCTTGAAGGTGTTGCGCGTCAACCAGACCTTACTCCAATGCTTCGTACTCAATTCTTCATCATGATGGGTCTTGTGGATGCAGTACCGATGATCGGTGTTGGTATCGGTCTATACATCATCTTCGCCGTGGCTTAATCAAACCGCTTTGAAAGATCGATTTATACATAATCAAGATTTAGTGAGGAAGGTATGAACTTAAATGCAAGCATGTTTGGACAAGCAATCTCATTCGTGATTTTTGTTTGGCTGTGCATGAAATATGTATGGCCCCCTCTCACCGCGATGTTAGACGAGCGCCAAAAAGAAATCGCTGATGGTTTACGCCACTCAGAGAACGCTGCGAAAGAGCTAGAACTAGCAAAATCAAATGGCGCGCAACTCATCGAAGATGCAAGAAAAGATGTGACTGAACTGGTTGAGCAAGGCCGAAAACGCCGTAACGAAATCATCAGCTTAGCGCAACAAGAAGCCGAGCAAGAAAAGGCACGCATCTTAGAACAAGGTAGAGCTGAGCTAGAAGGCGAACGCCAAAAGATACGCCGTGAACTTCAGGCGGATATGGCAGATGCAGTGATTCAAAGTGCACAGAAACTGATTATCAAAAACCTAGATTCCGCAACGAACCGAGCGCTAGTTGACCAAATGATTAGCGAACTCTAAGGAGAGGCAATATGTCAGATTACACCAATATTGCTCATCCCTACGCCAAAGCATCGTTTGAATTTGCTTTAGGTGAAAACCAGTTACAAGAGTGGCACTCAATGCTGTCCATTCTTGTGGCTGTCGCGGAAGAAGAAACGATCGCTAGTCAGATTTCTTCAGCTGAAGGGGCTTCTACACACCAAACAGAAGAGCTGGCAAACCTCATCATTCATATTTGCCAAGGACTCGTTGATGACCACGTCATTAATCTTATTAGAGTCTTGGCCGAGAACGGCCGTCTTTCTGTTGTAAGAGACCTGTTTGAATTGTTCTGCGAGCTAAAGGACGAACATGAACGTGTAGTGCCTGTCACTGTCACCAGTTCTGAAATGCTGACACAGGATCAAGTTACGTCATTAACAGCTGCACTTGAGAAGAAATTAGAGCGTCAGGTTGAAATGAAGCAGGTTATTGATGACACGTTAGTAGGTGGAATGGTCATCAAAGCGGGTGAAACCGTTATCGATGGTTCTTTAAACACATCAATTGACCGATTGGCTCATCAACTTCACGCGAGATAGGTAACAATTATGCAATTAAATTCAAATGAAATCAGCGATCTAATCAAAGAGCGCATCTCGAAATTTAATGTGAGCACCGAGGCTCGCAATGAAGGCACTATCGTATCAGTTCGTGATGGCATCATCACAATCAATGGCCTTGCTGATGTTATGCAAGGTGAGATGATTGAGCTACCAGGTGGTAAATACGCACTCGCACTTAACCTCGATACCCACTCAGTAGGTGCCGTGGTTATGGGCCCCTACACTGACCTCTCTGAAGGTATGAAAGTGAAAGGTACAGGTCGTATCTTGGAAGTACCCGTCGGCAATGGACTTCTTGGCCGTGTCGTGAACACATTAGGCGAGCCAATCGATGGCAAAGGCCCAGTGAGTTGTGACCGACTCGACCCTGTAGAAGTGATTGCACCCGGTGTAATCGAACGTAAGTCTGTTGATCAACCTATTCAAACTGGCTACAAAGCGGTTGATACCATGGTGCCAATCGGTCGTGGTCAACGTGAACTTATCATCGGTGACCGTCAGACGGGTAAAACAGCGTTAGCTATCGATGCGATCATCAATCAGAAAGATTCTGGCATCAAATGTGTGTATGTAGCGATTGGCCAAAAAGCCTCCACTATCGCTAACGTGGTTCGTAAACTCGAAGACCACGATGCGCTTAAAAACACCATCGTCGTTGTGGCGTCAGCATCAGAGTCTGCAGCGCTTCAATACCTAGCCCCTTATGCGGGTTGCACCATGGGTGAATACTTCCGTGACCGCGGTGAAGATGCACTGATCATCTATGATGACCTATCAAAACAAGCCGTTGCTTACCGTCAAATCTCATTGCTATTGAAACGCCCACCGGGTCGTGAAGCCTTCCCTGGCGACGTATTCTACCTTCACTCACGCCTACTAGAACGTGCAGCACGAGTGAATGCAGAGTATGTAGAGAAGTTCACTAACGGTGAAGTGAAAGGCCAAACAGGCTCATTAACGGCGCTTCCTATCATTGAAACTCAAGCGGGTGACGTATCAGCGTTTGTACCAACCAACGTAATCTCAATCACCGACGGTCAGGTTTTCCTTCAAACCCAATTGTTTAACTCAGGCTTACGTCCTGCAGTAGATCCAGGTATCTCGGTATCTCGTGTGGGTGGTGCGGCGCAGTGCAAGATCATCAAGAAACTGTCTGGTGGTATCCGTACTTCATTGGCTCAATACCGCGAGCTGGCGGCCTTTGCTCAGTTCTCTTCTGACTTAGATGAGATGACGCGCAAACAGCTAGACCACGGTGAGCGTGTTACCGAATTAATGAAGCAAAAACAATACTCTCCTATGTCAGTCGCTGAGCAAGCAACGGTTATCTACGCGGCAGAGAAAGGCTACTTGGTCGGTGTTGAGCTAAGCAACATTGCCCGTTTTGAAGAAGAGCTGATTGCTTACGCCAAAGGTCAAAACCCTGCGTTGTTCGAAAAAATCAACGCGACAGGCGATTACAACGACAAAATCGATGGCGCTCTTAAAGAGATCCTAGAAGGTTTTGTTGGGATGAAAGCTTGGTAAGTGCTCCGGTTTGTTAGCTGGAAATCAAAACAAATAGGAGCAGATTATGGCAAGTACTAAAGAAATTCGCACCAAGATAGCCAGTGTTAGTAACACTCAGAAAATCACTAGCGCAATGGAAATGGTTGCAGCAAGTAAGATGCGCAAGGTTCAAGACAACATGACGCTAACTCGCCCCTACGCCGAGAACATGCGAAAAGTTATCTCTCATGTTGCATCGGGTTCGCTGGAATACCAGCACCCTTACCTGCAACAGCGTGAACCTAAGCGTGTTGCTTACATCATTATCTCGTCCGATCGCGGCTTGTGTGGTGGCTTGAACTCAAACTTGTTCAAGAAAGTGTTAGAAGAAATGGAGCAATGGCGCACCAAGGGAGTCGAGGTAGAAACAACCTTAGTGGGATCTAAGGCTATCTCGTTCTTCCACCGCGGCGGCAACGTTATTGCACAAACGTCAGGTCTTGGCGACACACCTAAGTTAGAAGACATCTTAGGTACGGTGAACGCGATGCTGGGGCATTACAACGAAGGCAAGATCGATAGCTTGTATCTCGTTTACAACCAGTTCGTCAACACCATGGTTCAAGCGCCAACGACCTTGCAGTTGCTCCCCCACCCTTCAGACACAGGGGAAGGTAGTGAGCCTAAAAAAGCACGTCGTTGGGACTACATCTATGAGCAAGCACCCAAAGACATACTCTCAGAACTGTTACATCGATACATCGAATCGCAAGTGTATCAAGGCATTGTTGAGAGCATTGCCTGTGAGCAAGCAGCCCGAATGGTCGCTATGAAAGCGGCGACTGATAACGCAGGCCAACTCATTGATGACTTGCAGTTGGTCTACAACAAGGCGCGTCAGGCTGCCATTACCCAAGAGCTGAGTGAAATAGTCTCAGGTGCCCAAGCTGTCTAGGGCTAGAAAAAACTGGGTTAAGAACAGAATTTGAGGATTTAAGAATGAGTGTTGGAAAAATAGTTAAAGTAATCGGCGCGGTGGTTGACGTCGAGTTCAGCGGCGGCAACAGCCCACGCGTTTATGATGCATTGAAAGTGACTAGCGACGAAGCAAGCTCGTTAGTATTGGAAGTACAGCAACAACTGGGTAGCAATATCGTTCGTTGTATTGCAATGGGTACTTCAGATGGCTTACGTCGTGGCCTAACGGTTGAAAACACAGGCTCTCCAATCACGGTTCCTGTGGGTGAAGAAACATTAGGCCGTATCATGAACGTGCTTGGTCAACCTATCGATGAGTGTGGTGAAATCGGTCAGAAAGAGAACTACGAGATTCACCGTGAAGCCCCTTCTTATGAAGAACAAGCAAACAGCACTGAGCTTTTAGAAACAGGCGTTAAGGTAATCGACCTTATCTGCCCATTCGCTAAGGGTGGTAAAATTGGTCTGTTCGGTGGTGCTGGTGTAGGTAAAACCGTCAACATGATGGAGCTTATCAACAACATCGCCAAAGCCCACTCAGGTCTTTCTGTATTTACCGGTGTAGGTGAGCGTACTCGTGAAGGTAACGACTTCTACTACGAGATGAAAGAAGCGGGTGTACTAGACAAAGTAGCCATGGTTTACGGCCAAATGAACGAGCCACCGGGAAACCGTCTACGTGTAGCACTTACGGGCCTGACTATGGCTGAGCGCTTCCGTGATGAAGGTCGTGATGTACTGTTGTTCATTGATAACATTTATCGTTACACACTTGCCGGGACTGAGGTATCAGCTCTGCTAGGTCGTATGCCTTCAGCAGTAGGTTACCAACCAACACTAGCTGAAGAGATGGGCGTGCTTCAAGAGCGTATCACTTCAACTAGACAAGGCTCTATCACGTCTATCCAAGCGGTATACGTACCTGCAGATGACTTGACCGATCCATCACCAGCAACAACCTTTGCTCACTTAGATGCGACCGTTGTACTGTCTCGTAATATCGCGGCATTGGGCCTCTACCCTGCGATTGATCCATTGGATTCAACCTCTCGCCAGTTAGACCCACTTGTGGTTGGCCAAGAGCACTACGACATTGCACAAAAAGTACAAACAACACTGCAACGCTACAAAGAGCTAAAAGACATCATCGCGATTCTTGGTATGGATGAGCTGTCTACTGAAGACAAACAGACCGTATCTCGCGCTCGTAAGATTGAACGTTTCTTAACTCAGCCTTACCACGTAGCCGAAGTGTTTACTGGTCAGAAAGGTGTCTTTGTACCGCTAAGCGAAACACTAAGAGGCTTTAAAGGCCTGTTAAGCGGTGAATATGACGATATCCCAGAGCAAGCGTTCTTGTACTGTGGTTCTATCGACGAAGTGCTTAACAAAGCGAAATCACTCTAACAGGTAGGTGCACAATGGCTATCGGAATCACAGATAATACATTTCAACTTAATATTGTAAGTGCGGAAGGTACGCTGTTTTCAGGTCCAGCGTATGCCCTAGCTGTTTCTGGCGCTGACGGTGAACTGGGGATTCGCCCCGGTCACTCTCCGCTTCTCAGTAAGATCAAACCGGGCGTAACCGTGTTTGTCACGGACCCTAAATCAGAAGGCCAAGTGCTGTATGTCTCTGGTGGGATGCTGGAAGTTCAACCGGATGTGGTTACGGTGTTAGCCGACACTGCCTTGCATGGTAAAGACATTGACCGCGCTCGTGCAGAAGAGGCGAAATATGCGGCTCTAGAGAACATCAACAAGGGCAACATAGACATTAACTTCGCACAAGCTCAGCTTGAATTGGCGAAAGCCGTTGCTCAGCTTCGCGCATCAGAACTGACTTCTTCTCGCACTCGACACTGAGAATAGAACTCAGACGTTTGATGCTTGATGTGTAAATAGTCTACCCACTTAAACATGATTTAAGTGGGTAGACTACATCAGGAACCCTCCTCTCCTTTCCAGCTTCCCCTCCCTTTCAACCGTCCCTAGTACATCCTTTTCCACCAACGTTTACACCATTATTTCTCAGCAAAACGCGCTTGGTGCGGATCAAGTTCATGACCAAGAGGTTGTGTGAGTGAATGATATAACTCTGGCTTACGGCCACGAATCCAGCGTCTACCAGTACACATGTCTAACTCTTCTGCTTTTAGCTCAGCAATCACCATATCGTTATCAACACTATCGGTCTCAGCAATGATTTCACCATAAGGGCTGAGGACCATCGCATTGCCTGTTCTTACTTCATCCATATCAACGCCGACACCATTACTAAACACAACAAACATACCGTTGTCGTGCGCTCTTGCAGGCAACCAACGCATTAACCACTCGCGGCCATTCTTGCCCTGCATTTCAGCACGAATCGCATCTAGGTTTTCATCTCGGTTAAACCATAACTCTGGGTCAATACGCTTCATCGCATTCGGGCTTCGTGAATGACAACCGCCCGTTTGGTGTGGCGCAATCAATATATCGGCCCCTTTCAAAGCAGTGATCCTGACATTTTCGACCAAGTTGTTATCCCAACAAATCAAGATACCAACTTTGCAACCATGCGGCGTATCGAACACCGTGTATTGGTCTCCGCTGCTCATGTGAGAGCTAACAAAGGTGTGCAGTTTTCGATGTTTCTGAACTTCTCCATTTGGCATGGCGAATACGTAGCTGTTGTATAACTCGCCATCAGTACCCTGCTCTATCAAGCCCGCGCCAACGCTCATGCCAAATTGCGTTGCCAGTGAAACTAACTTTTGAGTGGATTCACCGCTCGGTACAGGTTCCGCTAGCACTTCAATTTCATCGCGAGATAAAGCAGACACATGCCAGTAGCCAGTGATGCACATCTCAGGAAAACTGACGATCTCCACGCCACTGTCCGCAGCCTTTTGAACATATTGCTCTATAATGGATAAGTTATACGCCTTATCACCTGCGTGGTGGTTAAATTGAACCGACGCTACTTTGATGTCTTTCTTCATGATTCGTCCTCAAGCTTTGCTTTATCTGATTGGTATGAACCTAGTATAAAAAATCAATTCAATTCCATATAATGAAACATATTCTCAATTCAATGAGCATTTGGAATGGAATTTGATCTACTGAAGGCATTTTGTCAGCTCGCTAAATCGGGAAATTACCGTTTGGCGTCAGAGCAGCTCTACATCACTCAATCGGCACTCACTAAAAAGATTCAACGACTTGAATCCAACATTGGGGCATCTCTGTTTTCTCGTGGCAGGAATGGCGCAGAGCTCACGCACGCAGGAAAAACGTTACTGGCAGAAGCCCAACGTTTGGTTCATTCAATGCAAGCGTTTGAGCAGCTGTCAGGCTCTGTGGTGAACGGGACTCAGGGACATTTGAACATTGGCTTTGGCGTGTCTACTTATCATAAAGCACCCAAGCTTATTGCAGCTTATAAACAACGGTACTCAGACGTTCATGTCACCTTAAATGACACACCTTCCAAGCAACAAACAGATGAGTTATTGAGCCATGATCTCGATATCAGCTTCAATCGGATACCAGAATCATCGGATTTAGAAAGCCTAACGCTGTTCAATGATTCACTTGTGGTCGCGATACACAAAGATCTTCTCAAGCAAGCGCCAAGCAAAAATCTCGTCGTCTCTGAGTTATCGAAATGGCCTTATCTAAAGCTGACCCAACATCGTGGCCCCGGATTAGACAGACAGATTCAACAATATTGTCTTGCGAATAAAATCGACTTATCAAAAACGCAAGAAGCCGATGATATTCTCACCCTGCTTGCCTTGGTTTCTGCCAATATCGGCTTCACCATTGTTCCTAACAGTGCTCAGTTCATTAGTAACACCGATGTGGAATTCATTGCGTTAGAAGGTGAATACGCCACTTGGCCAGTGGGGTTGATATGGAATGGGAAGAGTGAAAATCCACTCAGGGATAGGTTTGTGGAGTTTGTGGAGTTTGTGGAGTTTGTGGCTAATCAAAAAGAAAATTAGGCCGGAAGCTAAATTACACCAACAAAAAAGGCTCACTAACTAGTGAGCCTTTTGATATCTGCTTAACGTAAAACCGAGGTCTAACGTTGCTTGATGTTCAAACGAATAGTTTTAAAAGATTCGTTTTAGAAAAGCAGTTTAGAGCCGTCGCTTAGAACTATAGTTTAGAAGAATTCAATCGAATTACGGCCGCTTTTATCGTCACGTGTTGGCTTAGGCGTATCCGCTTTCTTTTTCGGTTTCTTCTCTTTTTTCTCTTTCTTTGGTTCAGCCTTTGCGCTTAGCATTTCAGCTTTGCTTTTCTTAGACTCTTTCTTCTTAGAATCCTTTTTAGACTGACCTTTCTTCGCCTTGTTATCTTTTTTAGGCGCTTCTTTCTTTTTCGGCTTGTCTGATTCTTCTTGTACTGGCTGATCACACACCACTACATAGTATTCTTGGTTGAATTCAAAGAAGTCGCCATCGTACATTTTACGACGCTTACGCGTTTCCAGCTCACCATTTACCGCTACGTATCCTTCAGAGATGATGTGTTTAGCTTCACCGCCACCACTCACTAGGTTAGCAATTTTAAACACTTTGTAGAGCTCAATTGGCTGTGATGAAACATCAATACCAATGGCTTCAATTTCAATCTCTTCGCCTTCTTCGCCCAGCTCTTGGCCTTCGTAATCAGCGTCTTCGTAATGTTCTTGGTCCATGGTGACCTCTACCTAAATATGTACTTCTGGAATATTGGTCGCAGTGTAATCTTAAAACAACTAAATGACCATGTTGAATTGATCAGGGCATCATTTGCTTTAGTGCTAATACCTACGCTATAGAGCACCACCAACGTTCGAGAGATTCACCAACTGCTTGGTATATTCATGTTGCGGATTACCAAACAAAGTCTCAGTGTCGCCCTTCTCTATCACCTCACCCGCTTTCATCACGATGGTGTAATGACAGAGGGATTTCACGACATTCAAATCATGGCTAATAAACAAATAGGTCAGGCCATACTTTTCTTGAAGTGACTTCAGCAAATCCAACACTTGAGCTTGAACCGTTCTGTCGAGTGACGACGTCGGTTCATCTAACAAGATAAACTCTGGCTTTAAAATCAGAGCGCGCGCAATTGCAATACGCTGCCTTTGTCCGCCAGAAAACTCGTTTGGGTAACGGTGGCGAGTCTCAGGGTCTAGGTCGACCTCTTTCATAACGTCACAGATACGTTGGTCGAGTTCGCTCTCATCCAATTGTTGATGCACTAACAAACCTTCGCCAATCACTTGAGCAACTGACATCCTTGGGTTCAATGCCGAAAACGGATCTTGAAACACCACTTGCATACGGCTTCGAAACGGCAACATCTGTTGTCGATTTAAGCCTTGAATTTGTTCGTCAGCGTAGGTAATTGAACCCTCACTTTCTACCAGCTTCAATATCGCCATACCCGTTGTCGATTTGCCCGAACCACTCTCACCGACGAGGCCGATGGAGTGTCCTTTCTTCAAGGTGAACTCCATATCAGTGACCGCTTTAACATGCGAAATCGTACGCTTGAATAAGCCACCCGTGATCGGGAACCAAACTCGAAGTTGGTCAACATTAAGTAGAGGCTCGCTATCTGGTGATACAGGAACAGGCAAACCTTTCGGGTCAGAGTTGATCAGCTTTTGCGTATAAGGGTGAGCTGGCGCATTAAACAGGGTATGACAGTCGTTACTTTCGACTAAGCGACCATCTTTCATTACTGCAACTCTGTCGGCAATCTTACGAACGATACTTAAATCATGAGTAATGAAAAGCATCGCCATACCCAGCTCTTGCTGCAAGTCTTTTAGAAGGTCGAGGATCTGCGCTTGCACCGATACATCCAATGCGGTTGTCGGCTCGTCAGCGATAAGCAGCTCAGGTTCGTTGATTAGTGCCATTGCGATCATCACGCGTTGGCGCTCTCCACCAGACAACTCATGTGGATAGGCTGAAATTTTTTGCTCTGGGTAACGAATACCCACCTTTGAAAGCCACTCTATCGCCAAGGCTTGCGCTTTGTTGGTTCGCATACCTCGGTGAATGGCGAGGGTTTCAACCAATTGTTTTCCGACTCGATGAAGTGGATTAAGCGAAACCATAGGTTCTTGGAAGATCATCCCAATGCGACCACCACGAATCCCGCGCAATTGCCTTTCTGAACAACTCAGAATATCGGTGCCAGAGAAATTGATCTTACCGTTTAGGTAGTGGGACGAGCCTTTAGGTAACAGCTTTAAAATCGAATTAGCCGTGACCGATTTACCGGAACCACTCTCACCCACTAGCGCGAGCGTTTCACCTTTGTATATTTCTAAAGAGACATCTTGTGTCACTTGTTCTATCGAGTTTTTTCGCCCGAAACCGACAGACAGTTTATCTATGGTCAGAACTGGAGATGCATTAGCAGCCTCTGCTGTTGACCCTGAAGTAGGAACTGTATTTGAAGTCATAACCTATCCTTACTTCTGTTGATGTGGGTCGAAGGCATCACGTACCGCTTCACCAACGAAGACCAGTAACGTGAGCATCAGTGAAAGTACGACGAAAGCAGAGATACCAAGCCAAGGCGCTTGTAAGTTCGCTTTACCTTGCGCCAATAGCTCACCTAACGAAGGCGAACCTGCAGGAAGACCAAAGCCCAAGAAGTCTAATGAGGTTAATGTGGTCACTGAGCCAGAAAGAATAAATGGCATCATGGTTAACGATGCAACCATCGCGTTGGGTAGCATGTGACGAAGCATAATGCGTTTATCATCAACGCCCATAGCCTGCGCGGCGCGCACATAATCAAAGTTTCGACAGCGTAAAAATTCCGCTCGTACGATACCTACTAAACTCATCCAACTGAACAGCACCATAATTCCGAGCAGCCACCAGAAGTTCGGCTCTATAAAACTCGACAGAATGATCAACAAGAACAGGGTCGGCATACCAGACCACACTTCAATGAAGCGTTGTCCGAATAGATCAACCCAACCACCGTAATAGCCTTGGGTTGCCCCAACGACGACACCTATCACGCTCGATACAATCGTCAGAATAAAACCAAATAAAACGGAAATACGGAACCCATAAATGATGCGAGCTAATACATCTCGCCCTTTATCATCGGTTCCGAGCCAATTCACAGAATCAGGTTCAGATGGCACCGCACCTGAAATATCGAAGTTTATCGTGTCGTAGCTAAACGGAATGATTGGCCACACGATGTAACCGCTGTCTTCAATGAGTTCGATAACATACGGGTCTTTGTAGTCGGCTTCAGTTTCAAACTCGCCACCAAACTCAGTCTCGGCATATTCATTGATAACAGGCACAAACCACTGATTATCATAAGAAACCAATAAAGGCTTATCGTTAGCGATGATCTCAGCGAACAGGCTCAGTCCAAACAAAATGGTAAATATCCAAAGGGAGATAAAACCACGCTTGTTTGCTTTAAAACGTAACCAACGAGCTTCAGCTAAAGGGTTGTTAAACATTTATTATCAATACCTTGTTATTCGTTCGCCATTAACGCGCTTCAAAATCAATTCGAGGATCAACCCAGGTATACGTCAGGTCGGAGATAATGCTCAGCACCAAGCCAAGTAAGGTCATGATATAGAGAGAGCTGAACACCACGGGATAGTCGCGTTGAATGGTCGATTCAAAACCAAGCAGACCGATACCTTCGAGTGAGAACATCACTTCAATCAACATAGAACCCGTGAAGAAAATACTAATAAACGCGCTTGGGAAACCGGCAATAATGATCAACATCGCGTTACGGAAAACGTGCTTGTATAGAATACTGCTCTCGTCCAAACCTTTCGCTCTTGCGGTCACCACATATTGCTTATTGATTTCATCAAGGAAGGAGTTTTTGGTCAGCATACTGAGTGTGGCAAAGCCGCCGATGACCATCGCAAAAATAGGTAAGGCTAAGTGCCAAAAGTAGTCGCCAATTTGTTGATACCAGTTGAGCTGATCAAAGTTACTCGACACCAAGCCACGCAATGGGAACCAACTGAAGTAGTTACCACTCGCGAACAAAATAATCAGGATTATTGCAAATAGGAAGCCCGGCACCGCATAACCGACAATCACTACCGCACTCGACCAAATATCAAAGCGAGAACCGTGATGTATCGCCTTCATAATGCCTAAGGGTATCGAAATCACATAGATGATTAACGTACTCCACAACCCCAAGGAAATGGAGACAGGTAAACGCTCAATGATCAAATCAATCACGTTACCGCCCTTAAACAGGCTTTCACCAAAGTTAAAGGTCGCGTAATTTTTCAACATGTCGAAGTAGCGAACATGAATCGGCTTATCAAAACCAAACTGCTTTTTGATCTCTTCAACCACTTCCGGATCAAGCCCTCGTGAGCCTTTATAGCCACTGGCAGACGCTTGATCACTTTCGCTCAAATCAACTTCTTGTCCACCACCAGAAAAGCGTTCCATGATGCCAGAGTTGTGCCCTTCTAATTGAGCAACGGCTTGCTCTACTGGGCCTCCGGGCGCAATCTGAATGATGAAAAAGTTGATGGTGATGATCGCCCACAGCGTGGGGATCACCAATAGTAAACGCCGAAATATATACGCGGCCATGCTAACTAACTCCTAGCGACGTTTTTCAGGAAGCAATACCGCCTTCTCTTCTGAAATCCACCATGTATCAATGCCTAAATCGTATTTAGGCAATACATCCGGACGCTCAAACTTGTCCCACATTGCTACGCGGTACTCGCCAACGTGCCATTGCGGGATGTTGTAGAAGTTCCACTGTAATACTCGGTCTAGTGAACGACCTAAAGTAAGAAGCTTTTCAGGATTCTGTTGGTTGCTCGCGATTTGTTCTGTTAACGCGTCAACCACTGGATCCATTACACCTGCAGTATTGTAAGTAGAATCAATGTAGTTAGAGTTCCAAACAATCATTAAGTTCGGGCTAGGATAAGGGTTGGCAGAAAATGACGAAGACACCATGTCGAAATCACGATCACGAAGACGCTTGATATACTGAGTCGTATCGATGGTACGGATCTTCATCTCGATACCCATGCGCTTCAAGTTCTTCTGAACAGGTGTTGCGATACGCTCCGTGGTTGGACTGTAAATCAGCAACTCAAACGACATCGGCTTGCCAGTCTTTTCGTTGGTCATCACTTTGTCTTTCAGAACCCAACCCGCTTCCTTCAATAATTTGAAAGCTGTACGCATTTGGCTACGAATACGGCCGCTACCATCGGTGACTGGAGGCTGGAATTCTTCGGTAAACACTCGCGGAGGAATCTGATCTTTGTACTGAGACAGCAACGCTACTTCAGCTTCGCTTGGTAAGCCTTTCGCCTCATAGTCGGTGTTTTGGAAATAACTACGAGTTCGCTTGTACTGACCGTAGAACATGTTCTTATTCATCCACTCAAAGTCCATCGCGTAGGTTAACGCTTCACGAACTTTAGGATCAGAGAACACAGGAGATTGAATGTTGAAGACGAAGCCTTGCGTCGTTTCTGGCTTCTCATGGTTGATCTCTTCTTTGATGATGTAGCCTTTATCGAAGTTCGCGCCCGTGTATGAATTGGCCCAAAACTTAGCTGAGTTTTCGGTTCGAAGATCGAACTCCCCTGCTTTGAAGGCTTCTAGCATTACTGTGTCGTCACGGTAGTAATCGTATTGTACTTCTTTGAAGTTATTACGACCGACGTTAACAGGCAGGTCGGCTGCCCAGTAATTTTCATCTAAACCGTAAGTCACGCTTTGACCAGATTTGTAGCTGATGATCTTATAAGGGCCGCTTCCTACCGGCGGTTCACTTAGAGGTTCAGATAGCTTCTTGTCTTTCCAATAATGCTCTGGCAATACACGAGTGCTTTGGGCAAAGCTAAACAACTTCTCGCGGTTTGGCTTCTCCATCTCAATACGTACCACTAAATCAGAAACCGCGGTGACTGACTTAATTTCTTTGTAATAGACACGGTATTGAGGCACACCCTCGGTTGAAAACTTATTAAAGGTGAATGCCACATCATGAGCCGTAATAGGCTCGCCATCATTAAACTTAGCTTTTGGATTGATATCGATTTCCATCCAAGTGAAGTCACTGGCGTAGCGAACCTTTGAGGCGATCAATGGATAATAGGCATCGATCTCGTCGCTCGGAGAAAACATCAAGGTATCGTAAATCTCTCCGGTATAACTTGCAGCAACGCCGCGAGAACCGAATCGATTAAAGCTATCGTAGGTGCCAATGCTTCCATAGGTCACTTTGCCTAGTTTTGGCGCATCGGGATTAACGTAATCAAAGTGAGTGAAATCGACTGGATATTTCGCTTCACCAAAACCAACCAGTTGAGTGGTCTCAATTACGGTGACGGCAGGTGTTTCGGTATCAGAAGCTTGTGTAACGGAGGGATATAGAGCAATAAGCGGCAGCATGACTGCACATGAAGTTAAATTTAACCTGAAAAACTGAGTGCGCTGCGAGGCTTTGCTTAGGAAAACTGTTCCCATTTGACTCTCCCTTCAAATGTTATGAATTCGATATTCAACTTGATTAATCGGCTTTGAATGCACACCGCTAAAACAAGTATAGGTTCAAATCTAACATCATGTAATAACTAATAAAACCATCAGCACTTCATCTCTGACGGTTTATTTACAAATTACTCGGGTTCAGTCTAGAGAAATACGACACGCCCTAACTATTTAACGCGGTACTCATCAAAGATAAGTTCACCAATTTCGTTAATCACCGTGTCACGCTCTGGAATGGTTAACTCGGTTTCCGTAAGAGAGATACTGATGATCAACGGAGCGCGATTTTCACTCCACACGATAGCCGTGATAGCACGTGAGCCATAAGCGCCCGCACCTGATCTATCGGCAACCTTCCAACCATCAGGCAGAATCGAACGGATCATCCCATCAGAGACTTTGTTATCTATCATCCAAGTCTTGAGTTGAGCTTTGGATTCTTCTGATAAGGCGCTGCCATACAACAATTTATTTAACGTTTTCACCATAGTGTTTGGTGTTGTGGTATCACGCTCATCTCCCGGACGAGCATGGTTCAAGTCAGGTTCGATATGATCAAGGCGTGTTTTTCTGTCTCCCGTGGAACGCAAAAACTCAGTTAACCCGTTAGGTCCACCAATACTAGCTAACACTATATTAGCGGCCGTGTTGTCGCTCATTGCCATGGTTGCAGCACATGCGCCTCTGAGTGAGATTTCTTTACCGACAAACGCTTTAGTCACCGGAGACCAAGCAATAAGCTCATCAGAATTAACCCCAACCTTAGACTCTAAATCTAATCCTTCATTCTCATGGTCATAGAGAAGATTCGCACAAGCCAGGGTTTTAAAGGTACTCATCATCGGAAAGCGTTCGTCGCCCTTATAACTCCATGTTTGCTTAGTTGCAGAATCATAAACAGCAATACCAATGCGTCCCGATACACGAGATTCAATTTGCTCAATCGATTCAGGCGTAAGGGATTGACTCAATGACGATGTAGAGAAAAAGGTGCTCAACAATACAAGAGCGAGAGAGGTATATTTTTTCATAGTGAAACCATAAGAAAACGACCGACTGATCGTAGAGAAAATTAAACTCGACACCTTAACCGCGTCGAATGGAGAGAATTTAAGCAGAAAGCGACGACCTTCGCTAGATCAAATGAAAATAACTGACTAATTCCGAACAATATCTCCATATTTTAGATATCCTTAAAAGAGTAATTTCAATAGGATTCAACCTTGAACAAACCAAACCAAGTAACATTCTCAACGTTCAACCTTTTGAACTACCTTGAGCCGCCGAATGCTTATTATGATTTTGAGAACATCTACAGCCTCGATGAATGGCAAAAGAAACAACATTGGATTGCTGAGGCGATTCGCTCAACAGATTGCGATGTGATTGGCTTTCAAGAGATCTTCAGCCCAGAATCTTTACAGCAGCTAATGAATGAGCTCGGTTACCCCTACTTTGCCGTGGTCGATAGTGCACACGTTGAAGATGATTACCTATACACCTCCCCTGTAGTGGGTATTGCTTCCCGTTACCCGATTGAAAATGTTCAGCCTGTCACACCGGATTCGAGCCTACTTGCCGCCTTTAACCTTAGCGACAATTTTTCATTCAACCGCACGCCAGTGCACGCCACCATTGAATTACCTCACTTAAGCTCAACCGATTGTTATGTCGTACACTTTAAATCACAACGCCCAACTGAGCCAAAAGTTGAGCCAGCAGAACCCAGCGACAGTTCAGCAGAGCAAAAGCCACAAAGCGATACACTGATTAAACTTCACCAGGAACAACTAGGTTCTTGGCTATCGAGTGTTCAACGCGGTTTAGAAGCTCAACTGCTACACCAATACATTACCAATCAACGCTATCTCACCAACCAGCCCGTTGTATTGATGGGCGACTTTAACAAGCCCCTATTTAACGATGAGTTCAGAGGGCTGTTGAGCTATTCGTTGAATCGAGATGAAACCAGCCAACATTGGCTTTCACACTTTAGATTGAGAGACAGTTGGGATCTCTACCATCAATTACACGAAGAAGACTTGCTCGAACAACGTAAACCAACTCACTATTACGGCGCATCAGGCTCAGTCTTGGACTACATATTGATGTCGAACGAATTTGACTGCCAGAACTCCTCAAGTTTGATGGAAATATCACACTACACCGTGCTCGATCACCACCTGATTAACCCAAGCTTCGAACACGACCAATTCAGTACCGATCACGCTGTCGTTTCCGTCACCGCTCATATCCGCGAGGCCTAAGTTAGACATAAAAAAGCCGCAGCAAACACTGCGGCTTTTCCACTTCAGACAAACGGATTGAGCCAACCGACGCCCCATTTAGAAATCGATTTACCGTTTAACAAAGTGTGAAACTTAAAAGTTGTATGTTGCGCCTAGATAAAATGAATCAATCACGAGATCTTTATCATTTTCAAAACCTGAATCGCTCTCAATCGCAAATGCATCCGCTTCATAACCTAACCTAAAGCTAAAGTTTTCAGCCTGTTTTGGTGTGTACTCAACTCCGAAACCATAGCGAATAGCGTCACCACGATCATCATCAAGCAACGGAGCCGACTGGTCTAAATCAATCGTCGACAAACCTACGACGCCAAAAGGGCGAATTCCGTTGTCAAACGTGTAACCTAGATTAGCAACGATCGAAAATGCAGTTGGAGACCAAGTATAAGAATCTTTGGTTAATGCATCTTTTGCAACAACGTCGCCATAATTCGTATATTGCGCCTCTAGTGCGACGATGCGATTGAATTGGTATCCAGCAATTATCTTGTATGTTCGATCTTCTGCATCAACAGTAATGGGCCTTGAAGAGCCCTCATAAAGCCCACCATCATCAATACCAGTTGTACCAATTGCACCACCTAAGTAGAAACCATTGTCCTCTGCCATTACACTATTTGCCACAAGTGCAGACATCATCGCGATGCTTAAAATATATTTGTTGTTCATTACTGCTTGACCTTACTTATTTCAAATCAAGATTGCTACGTCTTCCCCTGCTACACAATCTTGTTAGAGTTATCCGACACCCCGTCGAATTGGCAAGCAGGTTAATCTCACTGAAAACAAAAAAATAAATAAAAATATAATCACTTTGTAACTTCAGCCAACATAATCAGTAATAACAAAATAAACACATGAATAATAAAGAAATAAAAACACATCTTTTCTAGATAAAACCTTCCACTCAATTTTCAAACCATCCCATTTTTAGATTTTATTCACGCAGACTTACGAACGCTTACTTTCAAGAGTGATGCGATTCTGCATAATTCGCGCGCTTTGACCATTCGTACACTTAAATAACCACACTTAAATAGTTATCCGATCCAAAAGCAGCCAATTTCGCTCAATCTCCACAATTCAGAATAAGACGATCAAAAAACACGATGAACCACACAATAGACTTCAACGGCTTAATCATTGATATCGACGCTCGCACTATTACCAACGAGCAAGGGAATAAAATCACCTTGCGCCCTCACCTATTAGCAGTGCTCTGCTTACTGATAGAAAATGTGGGAAAGCCGATTTCGAGAGAACATATTGTTGATGTGTGCTGGGGCGGACAACTCTCGTCACCGCATGCCCTTGCAAACGTCGTCTATAACTTACGCAATGTCTTCGCGCGATTGAGAACGCCAAACGTCCAGATCATTACCATCAGTAAGTTTGGATATGCGCTATCAATTGAAGCCACGTAAAAGGGTTTATGCAATCAATGTCGGTGACTGAGATCACCAAAAAACACCTCATCGAAACGTTTCGATGATCGTTATCACACTCTAAGAAAGTGAATAGTGCAAATGATAAATCAAACACTATTATCACTATCGAAACGTTTCGATGACTTTTCTTGAGTTGTTCTCAACCCATCAAACGTTATTTTTCGATAGGTCGTGATATGAAAAAAAGTACTCTAATAAACTCTGAACTCTCTTACCTAGTGGCGACTCTTGGCCACACAGATGAAATCACGATTTGTGACGCAGGCTTGCCGATTCCAGACCACGTAACACGCATAGACCTTGCACTGACTCACGGTGTCCCAAGCTTTCAGCAAACCGTAAAAACCATGCTGGATGAATCTCAAATCGAAGGCGTTGTGATTGCGGAAGAGTTTGCGAAAGTAAGCCCAGAACACCACGCAGCACTGATTGATTTAATCAAAACAGAAGAAGCGCGTTGCGGTAAACCGCTTTCGATTACTTACATCACTCATGAAGAATTTAAACAACGAACTCATAACAGCCGCGCAGTGATTCGTACTGGTGAATGCACACCATACGCAAATGTTATTTTCCAAGCTGGCGTGACTTTTTAATAAAAGCTAAACCATACACAGACACAACCAAATATAACTGGCCCCGAGTAAAGGAACCGACATGACTCAAGCCATTTTAGAACTTAGCTCAATTGAGAAAGCCTTCCCTGGTGTGAAAGCACTGGATAAGGCAAGCCTCAACGTTTACCCAGGACGCGTAATGGCGTTAATGGGCGAAAACGGTGCAGGTAAATCAACCCTCATGAAAGTGCTGACAGGTATTTATCACTTGGACGGCGGTACTATCGCCTACCAAGGAAAAGCTGCCGCATTTAAAGGGCCGCGTGATTCTCAACAAGCAGGCATTAGCATCATTCACCAAGAACTGAATCTGATTCCTGAGTTAACCATCGCCGAAAACATCTTCTTAGGTCGTGAAATCACCGGCACCATGGGTCGCATCTTGTGGAGCGAGATGTACCAAGAAGCGGACAAGCTACTTAAACGCCTGAACGTAAAGCACAGCTCAAAAACACTTTTAGGCCAGTTGAGCCTTGGTGAGCAACAAATGGTAGAGATCGCGAAAGCCCTTTCGTTTGAATCAAAGGTCATCATCATGGATGAGCCAACTGACGCGCTAACCGATACTGAAACTGAGTCTCTGTTTAAGGTGATCAACGAACTGCGTGATGAAGGCTGCGGCATTGTTTACATATCTCACCGACTTAAAGAGATCTTTGAGATTTGCGACGACATCACCGTACTTCGCGACGGCAAATTCATTGGTCAGTGTGAAGTAAAAGACACCGACGAAGATGGCTTAATCGAAATGATGGTTGGTCGTAAGTTAGACGAGCAATATCCACGTATCGGCCAAAGCCACGGTGAAACCTGCCTTGAAGTGATCGGCTTGACTGGTTCTGGTGTTCATGACGTGAGCTTTACCCTAAAACGCGGTGAAATCCTGGGTGTATCTGGGCTGATGGGCGCAGGTCGTACCGAACTGATGAAAGTGATTTACGGTGCCCTTCCAAGTGAACGCGGCGTCATCAACCTAGAAAACAAAACCATCAACCCTGTAAGCCCGAGAGATGGCTTGGCCAATGGCATTGCTTACATCTCAGAAGACCGTAAAGGCGATGGCTTAGTACTTGGGCTTTCTGTTAAAGAAAACATGTCTCTATGTTCACTGGATCTGCTGACTAAGAGCGGTCAAATCCAACATAAAGACGAAGTGATTGCAGTTGATGACTTCATCAAGCTATTCAACATCAAAACACCGACTCGCGAGCAGATCATTGGCAACCTTTCTGGTGGTAACCAACAGAAAGTGGCTATCGCTAAAGGATTGATGACCAAACCAAAAGTACTGATTCTCGATGAGCCAACGCGTGGTGTCGATGTCGGTGCTAAGAAAGAGATTTACCAACTCATTAATAAATTTAAAGCCGACGGCATGAGCATTATTTTGGTCTCATCTGAAATGCCAGAAGTGTTAGGAATGAGTGACCGCATCATGGTGATGCATGAAGGCCGTGTAAGCGGTGAATTTGATGCTAAAGAAGCAAACCAAGAATTATTACTGGCGTGTGCGGTCGGTAAAAAGATCAACGAGGACGCAGCATGAGTACTAAAACCATGAGCAAAACAACTGAAACTGAAGCGCCAAAGAAGAAACCGTTAATCAGCAAAGAGTGGCTGATTGATCAAAAGTCATTGATTGCTTTAATCTTCCTGATTGTTGTCGTTTCTTTCTTAAACCCGAACTTCTTTACTGTCGACAACATCCTAAACATTCTGCGCCAAACCTCGGTTAACGCAATCATCGCTGTGGGTATGACGTTGGTTATCCTAACCGCGGGTATCGACTTAAGTGTCGGCTCTGTACTGGCACTTTGTGGTGCATTCGCAGCCAGCATGATTGGCATGGAAATCCCTGTGATGATCGCAGTGCCAACTGCTCTTGTAGCTGGTGCAGCATTGGGCGCTATCAGTGGTGTGATTATCGCTAAGGGTAAGGTTCAAGCCTTCATCGCAACGCTTGTAACCATGACACTACTTCGCGGCGTAACCATGGTTTATACCGATGGTCGCCCTATCTCAACTGGCTTCACAGACACAGCAGACGCATTCGCTTGGTTCGGTACAGGCTACGCAATGGGTATCCCAGTTCCAGTATGGATCATGGTCGTGGTATTCGCAGCGGTATGGTACCTACTTAACCACACACGCTTTGGTCGCTACGTTTACGCACTGGGTGGCAACGAATCAGCAACTCGCCTATCAGGCATCGACGTAGACAAAGTAAAAATCGGCGTTTACGCAATCTGTGGTCTGCTAGCAGCAGTGGCAGGCATCATCGTGGCATCTCGTTTGTCGTCAGCTCAACCAACCGCAGGTATGGGTTATGAGCTAGATGCTATCGCAGCCGTGGTTCTTGGTGGCACAAGCTTAGCCGGCGGTCGTGGCCGCATCATGGGCACATTAATAGGTGCACTGATCATCGGCTTCCTAAACAACGCCCTAAACCTATTAGACGTATCTTCTTACTACCAGATGATTGCAAAAGCAGTGGTTATTCTTCTGGCGGTATTGGTCGACAACAAAAACAAATAAAACCTATTCACATCCTAGGTTAATACCAGTAACACTCTAGTTTAATAAAAGTAACAGTTTGTTTTACCTTAAAATATTAGAATCTATAAATAATGTAACTACGAGCTAGGACTCACCTCCTAGCTCACCCTACACAAAGGACTTACACCATGAAAAAATTAGCGACTCTTATTTCTGCTGCTCTTCTTTCTACAACGGTATCTGTGTCTGCACAGGCGCAAGATACAATGGCAATCGTTCTGTCTACATTGAACAACCCATTCTTCGTAACCATGAAAGATGGCGCAGAAGCGAAAGCTGAAGAACTGGGCTACAAGCTTATCGTTCTGGATTCTCAAAACGACCCAAGCAAAGAGCTTTCGAACATTGAAGATCTAACCATTCGTGGTGTTAAGGCAATCCTGATTAACCCAACGGATTCAGACGCTGTGTCTAACGCTATTCGTATTGCTAACCGCTCAGACATTCCTGTACTAACGCTAGACCGTGGCGCAAGCCGTGGTGACGTAGTGAGCCACATCGCTTCTGATAACGTAATCGGTGGCGAAATGGCAGGCCACTTCATCATGGAAAAAGTGGGCGAAAAAGCGAAAGTAATCCAACTTGAAGGTATCGCAGGTACTTCAGCAGCTCGTGAACGTGGTGAAGGCTTCATGAACGCAGTAAACGGCAGCGACCTTGAGCTTCTTGCAAGCCAACCTGCTGATTTCGACCGTACTAAAGGTCTGAACGTAATGGAAAACTTGCTTGCTGCAAACCCAGACGTACAAGCTGTATTCGCTCAAAACGATGAAATGGCACTGGGTGCACTTCGTGCAGTTCAAGCTTCAGGTAAAGAAGTAATGATCGTTGGCTTTGATGGCACAGACGACGGCATCGCTGCAGTTAACCGCGGCCTACTAGGCGCAACGGTTGCACAACAGCCTGACCTAATCGGTTCTCTAGGTATCGAAATGGCAGACAAAGTACTGAAAGGCGAAACAGTAGAAGAGTACGTACCAGTACCTCTAAAAATCATCGCTAAGTAATAGTTACTAGATAACACGATATAAAGCAGGGAGCCCCTATCCCCTGCTTTGCTTAACTCATTAGCTCACTGACTCAATACAAAAAAACCGACAGTGCATCGCTGTTTCTCATAAGCCGCTAACAAGGCGAGCAATCAACGTAATGAGAAAGACCCATGCATTTTCAAATACGATATATCATAAGGCTCGTATCATGACTCAACTGATTGTTTTAGGTAGCGTTAACGCTGACCACGTACTGCAAGTTCCTTCGTTCCCTCGTCCGGGTGAAACCTTGATTGGCGGTAACTATCAGGTCATCCCTGGCGGTAAAGGCGCTAACCAAGCGGTCGCTGCTGCGCGATTAAACGCAGATATCGGCTTTATCGCCTGTGTTGGCGACGACCCATTTGGCATCAACATTCGTCAAGATTTCGCTAAAGACGGCATCAACATCGACGGTGTTATCGTTGCAAACAACACCCCAACTGGCATTGCGATGATCCAAGTATCTGCAACGGGCGAAAACAGCATTTGTCTTTCTGCAGAAGCTAATGACAAGCTGACTTGCGACCAAATCGAACCACATCTAAAGAAGATTCGCGGAGCCAAGTACCTGCTGACTCAACTTGAAACACCGATTGAAGGCATTGAATACGCAGCAAAAGTAGCGAAAGAGAGCGAAACTCGCGTGATTCTAAACCCTGCCCCTGCTCGTCCATTGTCGGATACCTTACTAGCATGTGTTGATGTGATTACACCAAACGAAACCGAAGCAGAAGTATTGACAGGCGTTACCGTAACCGACAGCGCATCTGCTCATCAGGCGGCTTTGGCTCTGCATGCTAAAGGCATCAAGACTGTGATGATCACACTTGGCGCTAAAGGCGTTTGGGTGAGTAAAAACGGAGAAGGTGAGTTAATTGCAGGCTTCCGCGTTGAAGCGACAGATACCACGGCTGCTGGTGATACCTTCAATGGCGCATTAGTGACGGGCTTGCTTGAAGACATGCCATTAGAACGCGCAATTAAGTTTGCTCACGCTGCGGCTGCAATTTCAGTGACTCGCTTTGGCGCTCAGACGTCAATCCCAAGCAGAGCTGAAACGGATGCGTTTTTAGCAGAGCAATTATCTGCTTAGCTTGACACCTATTTGAAGGCTTAACTCCTGAGCTAAACCGTAGTTAACGGGTGTTAGCCTTCAATTTCGGTAACAACAAATAACAAGCATAAGCCCCTGTTTTCGGGCAGAATATCGCGCAACGTGGCAAGTTACTCCCACAAGGATTTTTTATGGCAACAATGAAAGACGTCGCTCGGCTAGCAAAGGTTTCAACTTCAACCGTCAGCCATGTGATCAACAAGTCACGTTTTGTCAGTGAAGAGATTGCTGAGCGTGTTAACAGTGCGGCTAAAGAACTCAACTACGCGCCGTCAGCATTGGCTCGTAGCTTGAAAATGAAGCAAACCAAAACCCTTGGGATGCTCGTGACGACCTCTACCAACCCATTCTTTGGCGAGGTAGTAAAAGGTGTAGAACGTCGTTGCTACGAAAAAGGCTACAACCTTATCTTGTGTAACACCGAAGGCGACAGCGAACGCATGAAGTCATCTATCGATACCTTGCTGCAGAAGCGTGTCGATGGCTTAATGCTGATGTGTTCGACCCTTGAAGGTGAACATATCGATGTGTTTGAACGATACCCAGAGCTACCAGTTGTGGTTATGGACTGGGGCCCAATGTTGTTCGCCAGCGATAAGATCCAAGATAACTCGCATCAAGGTGGCTACATGGCAACCAAGCACTTGATCGATAACGGTCATGCTCAGATTGGTTGTATCACCGGCCCACTTCACCGCAATCAAGCCTCTTCTCGTTATCAAGGCTTCAAGCAAGCGATGGAAGAAGCCAATTTAGAGATCAACCCAAATTGGATTGTTGAATCCAACTTTGAATGTGATGGCGGTTTTGACTCTTATCAGACACTGAAAACTCGTGGCGAAATGCCGTCAGCCTTGTTTGTCAGTAACGACATGATGGCCATGGGCGTGATTCACGCAGCGGCTCAAGATGGTACATCGATTCCAAATGACCTATCTATCATTGGCTACGATGACATCCACCTGTCGAAGTACATGACACCCGCGTTAAGCACTGTCCACCAGCCAAAACATCGTTTAGGTAAAGCGGCTGTGGATACGCTTTTGAGTAGATTACAAACTCCAGACGCTTACCCGCAAGTCGTTGAACTGGAACCGACTCTTGTTGAACGAAGCAGTGTAAAAGCGATTTAGTACTCGCCATACACATTACACCGTTGAAAGCTAGCTTATTTGTTTTTTGGAACATAATAACGCCACTTACTCGTCCCTAAAATGCCGCAAATATTCAAAAACTTACACTCTAGAATATGCAATTACGGAATAAGCTACTAATTACACACATTACGACTAATTGTCATCTACACTATCAATACATGACATCGATATGGACATGGAGAGTGCCGTTTTATGATTGCGGGTTGGTTTGACAAGATATCCCTACAGAAAAAGCTATTAGTCAGCTTTTTGATTCCTATCACCTTAATGGTTGCTGTTTCCTTTTCTGTTCATGAAAACAGCCAATCTATGGTCGAAGACAACCACTTGGTTGTCCATACTCACAAAGCCATTGCTCGAGCTCAGGAGTTACTAAACCTAGTCGTAGATATGGAAACAGGACAACGTGGTTACCTAATCACAGGAGACCCTGTCTTTTTAGAGCCCTACCACCTCGCACTCGATGTGTGGCGTCAAAAAATTCAAACCCTTGCTACTCAAGTTAGCGATAATCCACCTCAAGTTGATCGCCTAAACAGAATTGACGATATCCATAAAACTTGGCTCAAAGAATCCGGAGAGGAGGAAATCTTACAGCGCAACCTCGTTAATAAAGGTGAAGCAGACATGCAGAGTGTCGTAGAACTCACCAAGCAGCAAACGGAAAAGCAACTGATTGACCAAATACGACGTGAAATCGCTCGATTTATCGAAATAGAAGAACAATTAATCAGTGTTCGTGTTGTTAAATCTGATAACTCCGCCAAGCAAACCGATTACGCTCTATTAGTCGGAACGCTCTTTTCGACATTAATTTCTCTGATTGTTGCTGCGTGGGCGTCAAACCGTATTAATCAAAGATTACACACCCTACTTGAAGCCACTAACCAAGTTGCCGCTGGCCATTTGGATCAAGGCGCTGCGACTCTGGAGTTGGGTTCAAATATAAACACCCAAGACGAAATCGCTCACCTCAAACAAAGCTTTCAAAAAATGACAGCCAATTTGATCAGTAATAACAGTGAAATGCGAGCGAAAAATCAGGAGCTAATCGCCGAACGAACCAAAGCAGAAGCCGCAGTAAAAGCTAAGGGCGATTTTCTGTCGACCATGAGTCACGAGATTCGAACGCCCATGAATGGAGTGCTTGGCATATCTCAGATCATTGCAAGCCAAACCCAAGAGCCGGAAACAAAAGAGAACATCAACATCATTCTTGAATCTGGCCACCACTTAATGACCATACTCAACGACATTCTCGACTTCTCTAAAGTACAAGAAAACAAGCTTGAGTTAGACTTTGCACCCTTTCATTTTACCCAAGTTATGCAACCCGTCTGTAGCGCACTTAATCCATTAGCAGACGAGAAAGGCATTCGCTTGTTAATCGAAAATAACATCCCAACCCATATTCAACTTATCGGAGACTGTGCTCGGCTGCGCCAAATTATGTACAACTTGGGGGGGAACGCGACTAAGTTCACCAAAGAAGGTCACGTGTCCATTCAAGCGGACCTCAATAGACCAAATAACCAGCTCATTATCAGCGTGACAGACACGGGTATTGGTATTCCTAAAGACAAGCACGAACAAGTTTTTAACTCATTTGAACAAGCAGATACATCAACAACTAGACAGTTTGGCGGCACAGGGCTTGGCCTCGCGATCGTTAAGAACCTTGTCAATCTAATGAATGGGGAAATCATCTTAACCAGCGCAGTTGGCCTTGGAACAAAATTCCAAGTCTCTATATCTATTGCGTGGCAAGAAGGCAAAACCGGTGAGAGTACGACACAGATGACGAATACAGAAAACCTCACCTGTAATTCAATGAACATCCTATTGGTCGAAGATAACCGTATCAATGCCATTGTTGCGCAAGGCTTCTGTGAAAACTTAGGTCACCATGTCGATCTTGCTAAAAATGGTAAGCTTGCGATTGAGCGCCTCAAAACCACTCAATATGACCTTATCTTGATGGACAATCACATGCCCGAGATGAACGGGGTCGAGACAACTCAATACATCCGCGAGAAACTAAAGCTCGACACCTTAATTTTCGCCTACACAGCAGATGTGTTTCGTGAAGCTCATGACAATTTTATTCAGGCCGGTGTTGACCATATTCTTACTAAGCCATTGCAGCAAGAGAGTTTCTTTGACGCCCTACAACAGTTTTCAAATCGATTACCTAAGCAAACTGAAACTAAAGACTCAAATTATGATGAAAATATCGTTGAGCTTCACCGAAAACCAATTGAAACGTTGAGATTAACGGAAGAAGAAATAAGCCATTCAGGGGTAATACACATACTGAAAGACGACACAGAAGGGTTCAACTTGCTTATCGATTCAACCATTATTGAGTTTGAACAGTCTGTTGATCGAGTCATCGAATATTATTTGGCGAAAGAGTTGAAGCTATTGTGCCGCACCCTGCACTCCATTAAAGGTATGTCTCTAAATTTAGGTCTTAAGATGCTTTCTAAACAAGCACTGGAGCTAGAAGTACAAGCAAAAAATCAACAGCTGCCTGATATTGAACTGCTACAAAAGTTGCTCAATCGCCTCATGGTCAATATCCATCAAGCTCAGCGGATGAAAACCGGCAATTCATTAGAACGTCTTAATCAAATGAACGATAAGACTTAAGAAAATGTCATTCCTAAACCAAAGGGCAAGGTTATCTAACCTTGCCCTTTTCGATCAAACGCCATTAGACGAGAAATTCTAACGACTCAACACTGAAGCTATCTCTTGCATTTCATCGAACACATCAACACCATTGTATTGAGGCGCAATAGACAGATCCTGAATACTCACACTTTCTAAAGATTGCTTGTCGCTGAGTTGAGTCACTAACTCACCTTTTGGTGAATAAACTCTACTGCCACCACAATATGTCGCGGAAAACGCATCTACCACATCCTGCCCAACGCGATTACACGTCACGACATTACACCCCTCTTCTAAAGCTCTCGCTTGAGCAATGGCAAAGCTATGATGACCACCAAAATTCGCTGGATGGAGAATAACGTCTACCGACTGATATGCCCTCATGATTTCTGGGAACCAAATATCAAAGCAAATCGCGACACCGAACTTCAATCCTTTAAAATTAAATGTCAGTAGTTCACTTCCTCTAGAAAAGTACTCTTTGTCGAATTTCGTTTGATCCCCTCTCACTTGCCTACGCGAACGCCAACGGTTGAAGCAAGCGCACACTCTCATAAGCATCTCAGCTCAACTACTTCATCAGCTTGGGCTCTGGTAAAACGGGGGGCGTGCTATCCATATAGGTTAAGAAGTTTTCCCATACCTCATGTGTTCTCTGCTTAGTGAGTTTGGTTTTGCAAGAAAGCGTCATAACCCCTCGAATGGAACCATCGCGCCATTGGGTATACACAGAGTCACAATGAGCCAACATGTACGTCTGCCAGCTCTCCTGAGCCTCCTTCATTGAAGCCACCAGCTCAGCATCATAAGCATTGTGCTCAAAGCTGGCTGCAAGGTATTTATCCAGTTCCGCTTGTGCAGATTCCAACTCAATTGCGGCACACTGATTGATCTCGATGGTATTCATCGCATTCTCACAATCGATAGCACTTTGATCAGCCAACGCAGAGAATGAGAAGCACACGACTATGAATGCTAATATAAGTTTTTTCATAAACATCCTAAATATTGTCACCCCTGAACGGTTCGATGATATTTCCTTATAACCTTGTTTAACTTGTGACCATATCAGCTAATTAGATTAAACATGGCTCTATATTTAAATCTCTTTCGATCTTTAAGCAAATAACATCAAAATTTATCGGGATATAAGCGTTTGTTATACGTGTGAATAATGCAAAATATCACCAATCCCACCAATAAAAAAACGAGATAACATCAAGATTTCGCTGGTAAAAATGGAAAATATATTATCTTTATCAATAATTCATGCGCGCATTCACAATATTTATTATTACTATTGCTACGCAATCGTTAAATTTATAAATTAAATTGAATGCTCACCCAATCGGTAACGCTTCTCCAACTATGGATATCAAGTACCAACATTTTGCCAAGACTTCGCTCTACTTTGCCATTTCTTTCTTCTTCTCTATGGCATTGCTTATCCCGTTTACACCAACTCACTATCAGAATTTAACCCAAGACACATCAAAGCTCGTCGAAACACAACTTGAAGGTATCCAATCGAGGTTCGACCGTTTTTTATCAGGCATCACCCCTGACCAATCTTGCGATGTAATTGTTAGACAGATGCGACAAACCGTTTTTGATGCCGATTGGGTAAAAGAAGCAGCCGTATTCAACAAACAGAACCGTTTTTACTGTTCGACCACCGATGGTGAGGTTTCGTTTCACCTTTACAGCACTATCAGAGAAAGGCTCAATGACGATCCGAATTTAACCACCCTATCGTATTCCAATTCGGCCATCACCCAAGTGCAATCCATCATGCTTATTTTCTCGAATAAGGAAGATGCCGGGGTGAGCCTGATGATTCCGCCGCACTTTATCTATGACATTGTCGAAACAAACCTTAACAGCCATGGAATACAGGCTAAAGTTGAAGTGATCAAAAGAGACATCCACCCTACTAACATTGACTCATCATTAGCCAAGGTGCGTATACAATCAAACATTTACCCGCTGACCATCACCTCATACATTGGGTATCAGTATTATCTTCACTTCATGTTGAGCTATTTATGGTTTGGCTTTTTGATGGCCGGAATTACGACCATTATTCTCCTTTCCGTCAAACATAAGAAACAGAGCCAACGTAGCTTAGAGTATTCGCTTTCAAGTGCACTAAAAAACAAACATCTACATGTTCACATGCAGCCCATCGTTAACCAAAACACCAACGAGATCGTTGGCTGTGAGTCATTATTACGATGGAACGACCCAATTGAAGGTAACGTATCCCCTGCTATTTTCATCCCACTAGCTGAAAGCTTAGGGCTGATTGAGGAGCTAACTTACTTCGTGCTACGCAAAGTATTAATGACGCTGAAAAGCAATCAAGACGAGTTCGAATCAAAGTACATCAGCGTCAACATCAGTCGCAACGTTGTGTCCAACAGTAACTTCTCTAACAAGGTAATCAGTATCTTTAAAAGACACCCTGAGATCCTCAAGCAGGTGGTATTTGAAGTAACAGAAGATGGTGAATGTTCTGATGCCGATATGGTCAAAATTAGAGACAACCTTACCAAGCTATCGAACATGGGCGTTAGAATCGCGATTGATGATTTTGGTACAGGCTACGCCGGATTAGACTTTGTAAGACAGTTCCCGTTTAGCATTCTCAAAATCGACCGGGTGTTCGTGAAAAACATCTCCGACGAATCCAGCTTTGGTCTCCCTTTACTCGAATCCATGCTTCAACTATCACGAACCTTAGGTATGCAAGTCATCGTCGAAGGTGTCGAGTACGAATCACAAGTAAAAATCTTGTCTAAGCTAGGTGTCGACTATATCCAAGGCTTTTATTTTTATAAGCCGATGCCGATAAACCTGACGCTAAGCTTGCTTAAGCAAAAGCATTTTGAGTCTGATAGCATTGAGAAGCCTTCGGCATCAACGCAGGAGTGTGAGCAAATTTAAACTGTTTGATAATTGCAGCCTGCGTAGACTCTTTTTACTACGAGTCTACGCTTACCGCGAGCATAAGGGTCTTGTTTACGGCTTACTCATAATCAAAACATTGCTGTTTAAGCCAATGGCCTAACGTTTTGATTTCAAACTGCTTAGCTCTCGATTTTTTGTAGACAAAATACATGTTGTCGCCAGTCGGCAAATCGTGCATTGGGATACGAACCAAGTTTTGTTGAAGATCTTGGTCGTTAAGAAAGTAGTCGTTCAGGAACGCAATACCTTGATGGTATTTCACGGCCTCGGCGGCCAGTACCATGTGGCTGAACTGGCTAATTTTCACATCCTTTGGCAAGCTGAAGCCACCGCGTTCACACCACTGAATCCAGTCTTTCGCTTCACCGCCATCCTTGAAGATTGAACTTACTGAAAGTAATTGCTGATCCCACAGAGCCTCTGGCAAAGGTTTATCTTCGATCCTCTGCCACACCTTTTGGCTACAGAACGGATATAACTGCTCTTTGTATAGGAAGTCACTAACGTAGTTTTTCTTAGGCGGGTAGGCAGTGATAAAGCAGTCGGCAACTTGATCTGAAAACTCAGGCTCATCGGCTACCATACTTAACGTTAAGTCGATTTCTGGATGCTGTTGGCGTAAGTTTTCGAGCCTAGGTACCAACCATTTCACGGCCAGAGAACTGTACATTGCAATCCGAATTTTGCCACTGTCACCTTCGCGGATTTGGTAGCTGGCTTGCGCGATATTCTGTAATGAATGAGACACATCTTCGTAGTAACGCTCTCCTATCGGGGTGAGCGATAAACGCCTTCCCTGACGCACAAACAAGGTTTCACCTAAGTATTCCTCCAGCAAGCGAACCTGATGACTCACCGCACTTTGAGTAACATGAAGCGCTATAGCCGCCTGAGAAAAGCTATTAAAACGAGCGACTGACTCGAAACATTGTACTGCTCTCAATGGTGGTAATTTCATTATTAGCTCAGCTCATACTAAGTGAATTTTTATCATTATATATGAAACCATTTTATGCATTAAGATTACGCCATCACACTTCTTCACTTTCTTTTTAACTCACACTGAACACGCGTCAGTCAATGATAGGAGCTTCTTCATGCCTACAATGTCTGTTGGAATGGCAATGAGTTTACTCATTGTCGGCAATCTAATTGCGGTTTTCTCTGATGCCTTAATTAAAACCTTAGGCGAAGACACTGCTGTTTTTCAATTTGTCTTCTTCAGACAACTAACTGCCGTGTTAATCCTTCTGCCTTTTTGTTTTGGCGTGAGTAAAAAGAGCTTCACCGACGGGCTAAAATGGCATGCCTTGCGCGCGCACATCTGGTTACTGGGTGCAATCTTTATGGTGTTTGCCATCAATGCCATGCCATTGGCTACCGCTAACGCGATTTTCTACGCCGCACCTTTGATGATGCTTCCGTTAGCCTTGGTCTTTTTCAAAGAACAACTCAACCGCTACTCTGTTGCTGCTGGAATATTCGGCTTTATGGGCGTTCTGGTCATCATTCGCCCGACAGAGATCGATTGGGCGGCCATTGCTGCGCTTATCGTGGCGTTAACCATTGCCAGCAATAACTTATTAATCCGCAAACTTCCCAAGCACCAAACCGTCGCACAAACGTTGCTGTTAACCAACTTAGCGGGCGTTCCGGCATCACTTGGGCTCGCCATTTGGGAAGGCCGTGAATGGAATTGGTCACCACTTATCACTGCCGCAGGTTCAAGCGGTTTTATCCTCATCTACGCGGCGATATGTGTCGTCACTTACCGGTCGGCAGAAAGCAATAAAATCGCCAGTGCTGAATACAGCGGCTTACTCGGAGCGGTGGGAGTTGGGTTGGTCTGGTTTGGTGAAATGCCTGATATTGCAATGGCGATTGGCACAGCGATGATCATACTGCCACTCATCTGGCTGGCTCGAAATGAGAAGAAGCAAAGCTAACAAAGTTTATTGATACCAGGCCCTGAATACCAAGCGAAATGAGTAAGATATCACTTCAGACAAAAGCTTTAATTAATACGAACAATGTGAAGCCGTAACTGTAAAAGCAACGGCTTCGTCTGTTCGAACAGAGCTTAAAGAGAAATAGAAAGCGAACAAAGGGGTGAGTTAGTCAGCTAATTAGGCTAGTTCGTCGCTTTTGAATCTGATGAATTGGCCGCTTTCGTCGCTTCTTCAGCGGTTTTCTTACCAAACACCGTATCCATCATAAAACCAATACGCTTAGATGCATTACCGAACTTATTCGGGTTAGCCGTATATGGAACTTTAAACTCTACTTCACCTACTCTTTGCCCGTTCTGATAAGCATTGATCTCCGCTTGCTTTAAGAACAAGGCTAAGTCCCAGCCCCAATGGCCTTCATACTCCAATGTTAGCTTATCAAGATCGTGCTGCGACTTATCTGGTACGACGGTGTAAGTATAATCGTTATCTTGCAGCCACGTTTCCATGGTATTTAAGAACCCTTCACGTGTTTCAGCGTCTTTAACAATCACAACATCCACTTCAGTCGTAGGTTCTGGAATCGCGCTCCCTGTGTAACGAGGGGCTCCACAACCAGCCAAAATTAAAACCGAAAGCGATAATAGTAGGTATTTTTTCACGTTACATATCCATTAATGATTATTTGGGTGAATAGTACCATAAAATAAAAACAGCATGTCATATACTAAGGAGTCAACAAGACATTCCTTGTTACATAAAGCATTGAAAAATAGCGAAAGAAAAACCAACGACCATGGGTCTCCTTTGATGGACATTTAACTTCATCGCATCTTGAGTACATTAAAAGGAATACCATGGAAAAGACACTTCAAACCAAACTGGCGACCAGCCTACTACTGCTGAGAATCGGCATTTTTATAGTCTTCTTGTTCTGGGGCTTGGATAAGATCCTTGTGCCTGAACACGCGACAAAAGTACTGTTCGGCTTTTACGGCATCGACGTGTCGAACAATGCGATGATGGCGCTGGGTGTCGCTCAGCTTGGATTTTTAGGCGCATTCGTCGTCGGCATGTGGAAAAAGTACACCTACGGTGCGGTTTTGGTCCTGCACGCAGGCTCAACTTTCGCCTCTTTTGGAAAATACATGGACCCGTTCAACAACCTACTGTTCTTTGCCTCTTGGCCAATGCTCGCAGCCTGTATCGCACTATTCTTACTGCGCGACTACGACACTTACAGCGTTGCCAACTAACACAAAGGGCGCCTGTTACTGGCGACCTTTGTGTTTAGCTTGATTATTAAACGTTTGTTATAGCTCTTTATCCTCGGGTAAAAGCTTTAAGAATGTTATCTGCAACAGAGTTACTTTCGAAGTAATACTCTAACGAAACGTATGGGGAGCTTTCATAAACTAAACATGAAGCACCGACTCGCAAATCTCCAACGGTTTTAGAGTAGCTCGATTTACCAGCTTCAATCTGAAATGCTGGATAATACTCCTGAAACTTGTCAACCAAATAGCCTAAAGCTGAAATGCATTCACTCTTACTGATAAAACCTCGCTCGACTTTAACTCGACCCACCAATCCAGAGCCATTGTCTATTGTAACTTCGTAGTCTGATACAAAACTAAGCTTTGAGTCAGTATCTATCTCTAAAGGCACTCGAAAATTAGTAACTGGACTATCAGTAGCAATATTGAAGTTTTTCAAAGGTACGACTGGAAAAGGTTTAGCTACTTCAACTTCAAATATAGGGAAACCTTCACCTTGAGAGGTTGTGTGTTGTTCTACTGAACTAAAACCACTCCCCATCATATAACCAAGGGTGGTCATGCAGGCCATGACTAAACCTATTTGCATTTTGTGCATCTGATTCCTTAGACTATCGTTGAGCTATAACGAATGACAGGGATCCCCTTTCGGAGGATCTTCCACAATTGTGCAGTACCTAATTGCACCGAAGCTATCATTTGAACAAAATTTAAAGCCTTGTTAGATGACGATTACTCCGAACTTTTGAGTTCTTGCGGATTAAACTTGTAGTTATAACTATTCCACTTTGAAGCAATACCAATATCATAACCGTAGGTAAGAGTTACTTTAATCAAGTTTTTATTTAGTGACTCTGGGTAAGTATAAATTATAGTTTGGACTAGTTGCTTTGCGATCTCTGAATCTCGAACACTATCTTTATAAAGAAAAGCTTGAGCTTTCACATATGTCGTTGTTTTACTGCCAGACTTTGATGAAGCAAAAGTTGTTGAACCTTCTGTGACCCCTGCATATTTTACTGACTCATTATTATTGATTGCTTTCTGTGTTACTAACAGTCCCTTGAACGATTCTGATTCAGTTAAGTCAGAAGTAAGAGCGGGGACAAGGATCGCAGTAACAAATAAGCCGGTAACCACCACTAAGTGAGGTCTCCAGACTGATGGCAACTCTTCAGAACTAGCCTCTGCATTTACGACATAAGTGCCTACGGCAAGATCATGTAATGACTGTCGGGTTACGCGATTAAAAATATATAAGTAAGTAATTGAGCATAAGCCACCAAATACGATAAACGATAAGAGGTACATTAAATATGGGATTACTGCTTCGTTAGTAATTTGTGTTCCATTCAGAGAAAATGGAACGGCAAGGAAGCTATACCTCAAAAAGGACTTCGGTAGGCTGATAGTTGAATTGCATGAGTCAACAACTCTTATATTTAGAAGCTTTTTCCCTATTGTCTGGCCATTTAATAAAGAGCTATTCATTACACCAAAATATGTAATTGACACAACAAAGCCAATCAACCTTCCCCACTCACCAAGCTGGACGAAAACATCTTCTAGAAATAAGCCGACAACATACCCCAATACACCTAAAAATATTGTGTCAATAAACAAGGCTCCGATTCTCGTCCAGAAACCACAAATCCATTTTTCTTGTACTTCTTCCAAAATATAATCCTTACTATGATGCTTGAAAGTAATCTAACGAATGACATGGATTCCCCCTACCGAGGATCTGCCACACTTATGTGGTGCTCAATCACACCGGACACACCATGTCTACTTGAATTACTGATTAGGTTATTAGTATCGCTCGCTTAATAGCTTCAGCTAGCCCATCGGCGTTTTCCCACGCCATTGAATGCCCAGCATCAGAAACAACGCTGATCGCTATATCGTGGTTACTCAGCTCTTCTGTATCGCGGTCAGGTAAAGATTCACTACCAAATATATAAGTTCTGTTTACGTTCAGAGAATACAACCTATCACGCCAACTCGGGAGTTGCCCTTCTATCAAGGACACGGCTTGCCTGTGTGTACCTATCGCTGAATTCACGGCTAAACTGGCAGCCCATTGAGTATTTTGGTCATCGATGCTGTGTTGCACTATCTGGGCGTGACCGTGATTGGCATATTCAAGCTCGGTGTAGCTCGCAATCTTCTTGCTAAAGAACCCGCCACCGGAATCAAGATTGGCCTCACTCAACACCAAGGCCTGCAGTTGTGGTTGAACTTTTTCAGCCAACACAACCGACACAGCGCCACCCATGCTGTGACCGTAGATAACAAACTTATCCAAACACAAAGATTGAATAAACGCCTCAAGATAAGCCGCGTGGCTACAGATGGAATAATCGAAGTCCTCAGGTTTATCACTAAACCCAGAACCTAACAAATCAACAAGAATGCGCCGATGAGGAAGCAACCAATCACTAGCCGCAACGGCCGGATAATCAAACGAGGAAGCACAGCCAATACCATGTATAAAAATAATAGGCACTTCCGAACCGGGAAGATCATGATACCTGAGTATCGCGTTGCTCCCCCTTAACCTTAAACTCTTTCATTTATTCCTCTGAAACCAACTGAACACAACACTTAACATATACATACTTCACATACCAAGCGTGTCGAATTGCTTATTATTGATTAGCCAATCAAGCCACTGAAAACACAATGCGCTCTTGGCTTTCATCATCTTTCAACTCAAGTAAAATGCCTTCGGCCTTTGCGTCTTTTAATGCGTTAACTAATGCTTCTAATTACTCCCCGTTTTCGTCAAATTTAGACGATATGTTCTTGGGTAAGAGTGTCACAACCAACTTTGCCAAGCCTAAAGGAACCACCAAGCTGTCCTTTAGCTCACTAGTTTCAAAGCAATAAGTGTCCATTTTGAGCTTACGCATGCAAAAATACTCGCCGAACACATGGACTTACTAGAGTACCTTTTCTTTGAGATTTGTCTGTGAGTTACATGCGAGAAATGAAACATTACACATATTAAAAATGCATTGATTGGCCCACTCTAAAACTGCGACAGCTCAGGGCCATCTTGAAGGTGACAATTACATGTATGAGAAAGGTGTTTGTTGAATTGGATGCTAAGAGAGATTTTGTAAGGAGAAATAGCGCCGTAGCCATTTGTGTGACGCATGGGTTTAAAAATCTAGTTTGATTAAGTAAAACAAATTTAAATCACTGAAAATATAGGGGATTTATATCAACCTACCAAAGCACATTCGGCTATGATGAAGCTAATAATCATATATTTCAATTTAAATAACTTCTATTTTTAAATATATTTTATTAACTTAATAATCAGCCAGTTTAATTATTCAATCTATCATCAATCAAAAAAACTCTTTAATTTACATCCTACCCCAAACTAAATGATTTTTATGTGCTAATTTTACAATATAAAAATTAAGATATTCTGGTTCTAATTTAACATAAAACCTTTGTCTTGCGTTGGTGAATTTTTGGTTAGGGGATAAATCCATGATAATTAAAGAAGTTAAAAACGTATCGATTGCTATTAGAGTTTGGGCGATTCTCGCTTTGTTTGCAATCGCTTTACTTGCAAATACCATTTTAAATATAGACGGCTCACGCCAACATGTACGTGAGAGTTATCAAAAAGGGGTGAAAATTCTAGTTCAAAGCGCCGTTAGCGTTATTAAGCATTATGAAAATCAAAGTGCAATAGGGAAATTAAGTGAAGAGGAAGCACGTGCACGCGCATTGGAAACCATCTCAAATATGCGATTTGATGGTGGGAATTATATCTTCGTAGGTGATCGAGAAGGAAAGCAAATAGCTACAGGCGTCCCCTCTCTTTTAGGAAAAAATATTATGGACCTTCAAGATAGTAAGGGTAAATATTTTGTCAGAGAGATGTACAGCATTTCGAAAAATGGTGGTGGATTCATTGATTATCATTGGAAAAACCCGAACAAACAAACGCTAGAGCCAAAAACCAGTTATGCAATAATGTTAGAGCCTTGGGGATGGATGGTTGGTTCTGGTGTAAATATGGTGGCCTTACAAGCGACGACTCACCGAGCTGAGATGACATCGATAGGTTATGCAATAGGCATTTTAACGGTTCTCTCACTGATCGTTGGTTACTTCATCAAAACCATCACTCTCCCAATAAATCGTACTTTGGCTGCGATGAAAGCATTATCAAAAGGTGAAGGCGATCTAACGCAACGTATTCCCGAAGAAGGGAGCAAAGAACTGATTTTCTTGGCTCGTTATTTCAATCAGTTTGTAGAGTCTATTCAATCAATGATGCTCGGGATTCAGGGAATTGGGACTCAAGTATCAGCGTCGGCAACGCAACTCACTGATTCGGTACACCAAATAGATAATAGCCTTAACCAGCAAAGAAACGACGTGGATATGCTTGCGACAGCCATGACAGAAATGCTTGCTACCGTTGAGGAAGTTGCTGGGCGAACCGTTGAAGCAAATGAAGCAAGTCGGTTTGCAGCGCAGGAGACACAGAAGAGTTCCTCAATTATTCAAAATAATGTGATAGAAGCTAACGAAATGGCGGAAGTCATTACCTCTGCAGGACAAGCAGTCCAGAAGCTGGCGCTTGATGCAAAAAATGTGGATACGGTTCTAGAAGTTATTCGAGGAGTCGCAGAACAGACAAACCTCTTAGCACTCAACGCCGCCATTGAAGCCGCTAGGGCTGGTGATCATGGTCGGGGCTTTGCTGTGGTAGCAGATGAAGTAAGAACCCTGTCTCAACGTACTCAGGAGTCCACACTTGAGATTCAAAATATTATAGAAAAGTTGCAAGTTGGCGCTGAAAATGTCGTTACAGTAATGCATCAAGGGGTTGATAAAGCGAATAAAGCCTCAGAGCTATCAGCGCAGGCAGGATGCAAGATTGACGAGAGTAACAAGCAAGTTAATAAGATCGAAGGTATGGCGCAACACATTGCAACTGCTGCTGAAGAGCAAACACTCACCGTGAACGAAATAAACCGTAACGTAGCCAGCTTGAGTGATATGGCGACTTTAGTGTCGAGTGAATCTACCGAAATGGCTAATTCGAGCCGGGAACTCAGAGGTATCTCGGAAAATCTCATGTGTACAATTAACCGATTCAAACTTGCATGATGCAAGAATTTGCTTTGAAAAGCGGAAGTTTCCTACGCGTAAAAACGAATAGCAGTAGCTCACGCAGCTACTGCTAGAACTGATTTCTTCCATTGATTGCAAAGACAGCTTCCACAGGAGAATCAGTCTAAACACGAACATAAACCCCTTTTTTCAAACACCGCATCCCTTTAAGTTCTAGTGCATGGGAGTTATCACAGATAAAAACATGCCCTCCGGGTATGAGGATGTCTTGAGCATACTTACGGACAATATCGTGATACTCATTGGTTAATGATGCGATAACAATCGCATCTAACCTACTATTGTACTGATTAAAATTAACGTGGTCGAAGTTATTAAATGTGATTTTATTTTCTATTTTTCGATTGATGGAAAAATGACTATTCTTCATTTTAACTTTGTTAGACTCTAGATATTCAGCTAATTCACCTCGGGTGTTACTAAATAACCTTTCTTTGAAGTTCCCTTTACAGTTGATTTTTCTAAAACTATTGTTGTCAACCAAAGACATAATCCGACAAAAACCAGATGAGATCATCTCTGTCTTTTGTTCGTAATAAGAATGTAACATTGCCAATGAAAAACTATCGTAATATTGACCTGTATCTAAACAACAAATAAGTAAATCACTCCCCCGTATCTGCCTTTCGATCACAAGCTCACTGTAGTCTCTATATAATTCAGCGTTATAGAAAAAGTTGTCAGTTACCATATTTAAACCTTGAGGTTTTGTTTTACTCGATTTAAAAAGAGGCGAGTTAGCTAGTGGGATAAATTTTTTCGACAAGCGATAAATTCACACAAAAAACAAGATTATGTGGTAAGTCTGAATATGCCACTCCAACTTCACCAGTCACAAAGTTAACGGACTTTGCTATATCTTCTTGAAAGTGTTCAAGTACTAATTGCAATAAGCAATCTTTACCCAACATATCCATCAATACTCCTTTAGAGTTAGAACTGAAATTATTATATAAGTATAGAACCTAATAATGGTCAAACCTGAATATATATTTTTTAGATTAAATGCGATGTAAAGCAATGATTTTCAACTATATTAATTTATTTTTAAATTTGTCCACGCCCTTTACTTTTTCCGGCCATGAGTTCAAGTAATGAAAACCATGTATCCAAATCAACGAGGAAAATCGTGCTGACGCACTTTGGGGGCATGCGATGTGAAGTGTTATGAAGCACTATTCACCGCTTTTGGCTAAACCCCTTTATCACAAGGGGAATCTGGGGCTCTGAATGATTGGGGAACAAATAACGGAAGGCATAAGCGCCTTCCGTCGTTCAAGTAGGTGATAAGGTAAGTACTACTTACTTACGCTGATCATGTCGTTAAAGTAATCCACTTGCTCTGCCATGCTCACACTTTGGTTGTTATAGCCTAGCGCCCACATAAAAAAGCCACCGTAGCCGTTATCTTTCTGCCATTTAGCACGGTCTAGGTTGTTCTGGCGCGTTTCGACAAAGTTACCACCTGGCTCTGGTGACCACTGACTGTTTATCGTATTACCTAAAACAATCTTCGACTTGTCTCCAATGTACTCAGCGTAGTTTGCCATCGCGACTTCATATAAGAAGTTTCGACCCGCGTCGTATGTCATCACGTTAAAGAAATCGAAGTCGTTCTTGGTTGCTTTCAACAGATCAATCACTTCACCGTGGTGAGATGAACGGCCAGACTCTTCAATGTAAGAACAGTTTTCAAACACGCTTGCATCCATACATTCAACAGGATCCGCGCCTACGTGGTAAGTCGTCAGAGAAAGAACCTTCGTATTGCCCACCTTCTCACGGATAAGCTTGATCAAAGCCGTCAAGTCTTGGTTCTCTTTGTCTGTGATTCGCGCCGCTTTCTCAAAGTCGAAGTCCAGGCCATCAATGTGCACATAACCCGCTAACTGGTACTTGCTGTAATCACAGCTGCCGTCTGAATGTGTTGCAAGACACTCGCCTTCCACCTCTTCAGCGTTTAGGTTCTTTTTGTACACAGGGAATGGTGTATGTACCAAATCAACTAACCCGTTCGCAACCGATTCACGGCTTTCAGGCGTACTGATCGCCGACCAAATGCTTTCGTAAGTTTGACCACCAAACGCAACCATCATGGTGACATTTTCATTGTCATGCTTGAGCGTTGACCATGCTAGGTACTGTGTTGGCATCCAGTCCGGATTGTAATTCGGTGGTGTTAGCATGCCATCAGAGATCGTGATGTTACCGCTTGCGTCCCACTTACCAAATGACAATAGATAGCCATCACCTTCTGAGTTGAACAGCTCTTGGTAGTCATTCAAACCCCAAGACGTTAGGTAACTGATAGAGCGATCAGGGTTATCGACTAAGTCACCACCGCCTGTGCTTTCTTTGACCGTAATGTTAGACGTTGCAGAGGTTTGCTCTTGGTTGTCCGTATTTACCGCTTTCGCCGTTACAGCATATGTACCCTGCTGAGCACCTAGCCACTCATATTCATAAGGTGCTTCCGTGTCTTTAAACAGCTCGTTACCATTCGCGATGAAGCTTACCGAGGAAATATCGCCTTCGTAACTCTTCGCGTCTGCTTTGATCGAAATCGCACGACCTTCGAAGTAGCTTGAGCCGTCAACAGGAGATGCCAAAGAAACAACCAAGTCTTTATCGGTAATCGCTAAAGAAATTGGCGCCGCCTCCGCACTCGCACCTTGGTCATCGTAGGCAACAACCGTCAATGTGTATTGGCCTTCAACTTGGGCAGGCACCGTGATGGTGTAAGTATCGCCTTGTGAAGGCGTGTTTGATGTCGCAACCACTTGACCATTCAATTGAACATCAACGCGGGCAACTTCAGTATCATCCGATGCATCGACTACAACTTCGAATGCTTGGTTAGGTGCGATTTTCTGTCCATCTTGCGGTGATTGAACGTCCACCACTGGCACAGGGTTCGGATCACACTCACCCGCTTCATCCCAGGCATCTTTCCACGCATCAGGATAACTTGGATGACCGGTTCCAGGTGTCCATACAGGGTTACCACACCAACCCGCTACCGTACATGAGTAGATATTGCCAATGTTAGTGACTTCATCACCGACTTTATAGGCCACACCATCTTGGTACTGAGGTATGTCACCACAGCTGGTGCTTGTACCTGTCACCGTGATGGTTAAATTCTTACTAGAGACATGTTGCTCGTCATCTTTTGCTTCCGCACGAAGCGTAGTAGAGCCTGCCGTTTGCGTTGTCCAGTCACAAGAGAAATCTTGGGTCGTTTTCGCATCAAGAGAACACACTTCTGAATCGTTAGCGAAGAACTTAACCGTCGCTAAGTCATCATCTGCATCTGTTACATGCGCTGAAATTGTGATGCTGTCACCTTTTTGGTGAGAAGAGCCTGCGTCTGGCGAGATAAACTCAATCACAGGTGGATTTGGCGCCGTCGATTCTGACTCTACCGTCACTTGAACTGCTTTTTCTGTGAGTTTATCGCCACTGTCATTGAAAGCCATCACAGTGATCGATGCTGCACCAACTTCGCTTGGAAGCCAAGCTTGTTGGTATTCTGTTGTACCTTCTACAACGTTTTGCTCACCTAATTTGGTACTGTTTGCCCAGAACTCGAGTTTGCTTGCACCCTCACCTTCGACACCCGTAATGATGTCAACATTCGTACCTGTGTAAACCACTGAGTTTTGAGCAGGCGCTAAAATATCCAGTGAAAATTCTGGTGGAGGAACCACTTCGCCATCCACTTTCACCACAACAGAATTCTCAAACGCATTCAGATCTGTCAGTTCGCCACCGAAAGAGATAGTCAATGCCGCAGATTCACCTAAGGCCAGCTCACTATCAACCCAAGAGCCTTCTGGGAACGTCAACGTCACGGCGTTCAATACCCCATCCACTTGCGTCGTATGAGAGATTTCCCATGATGGGTAAGAAAGATGGTTCGACGCCCAGTTGATCTCGTTAATCGCTACTGGCAATAAAAATTCGATCACGGCTTCACGCATATCTGCGCTATCTGAGCCTGTATTTGTGATATCTAGCTTATAGGTGCTCCAGTATTCACTTTCTGACTGAGCTACTGCATCAGTACTGAACTCACTAGCCATGGCTTGTGAAATTGGATTCAACAATAAGCCAGAGCAAAGCATTATTAGCCCTAACGCGCGATATCCAATAGAGTGAATCTGTTTAGCACTGCTCTTTCTTAGATACATACTTGATTCCTTAGTTTTATATTAATTATTTTATTTCTGCAATAAACCTTCAATTTGAAATTAATCCCACCCTTGCAAGCACACTTAATTTATACAAGAAATTAACCAGCAAGGAATTTAACTTTTACTTATTGAATAAATATCAAAGTTTATTTAATTATGAGATAAAGCCCAAAATTTCGGAAAATACAATTATGTAAGGCCCCTTTAAACCATGCACTTAGAATGAACTAAATTAGGTTGAACTAATTTATAAAAGGGAGGAGTGATTAAATTAAGCTGGATAAGAAAAGGTCTTGTCAGCATAACTAGCAGACAAAGAAACCACGCACAAACCCAAATATTACAATAAGTTAAACAAAACCACTCATCTAAAAGCATCTATAAAAAGAACAATTCTCATACTAACCATGAAGTCTATTTCGCTAAAAAAGGTTCATCGAACACTAACTCCCATCTAAATAACAAATTTTAATATGACGTTTAAATTAAAATAACAGTAACAACTTCAAGTTGGGTTTTATTTTTATTTTGAATTAAAGTCACAATTTATTCATGGGAAAGAGTCATGTATAAACAGAATTATTTAGAGTATTAATTCTATTTGCAAATGAATTATTCAATTAAAAATTTAATTATCTCTCTATGACTTCAATGTCTTCCATTAAAAACCGAACGTCACGCCTGTGTTTTATGCTTGTTCTGTATTTATTTTACCCGACGATTAAAAAGGCAAGCCGAAACGCGCCTCTCACAACTTCAAAAACAGCCTGATTTACCGTTTACATTAAAAGAATGGGCGACAACAGTCGGTGCATCTGAACGCACGCTGTCTCGATTATGCTCGAAAGAGTTTTCTCAATCTTTTTCACAATGGCGACAAAACATTAGGCTAGTTTTATCTTTGCAGTTGTTAAGCTCGAAAATGAGCATTCAAGAAATTGCTATCAAATCGGGATATTCTTCTGATTCCGCTTATGTACAGGCATTTAAGAAATTGTTTAATCAGACACAAAAAAATACCGAACAGCAAACCTTTAGCACGTATTCTGATTCGTTGTTTTACAAACCCAAATGACACCTGTGATGATGTGACTCTTACCTAACCTTTTGTGGGGCAAATGCGCCCCTAGCCCAACTTGAATATCGGACATAGTTCGATCTTTGAGAGAATGGTTGATAACCTCAATCAGCTAACATGTTGTGAACTGACCACTTTTTAGAAGCACTCTAGATTGATAGACGATGAAAATTGCGATATTAGTTAGCTATGACTTAAGATTTTGGTAACACTCATGGCAGATAACACTATCGAAAAATCCGTTTCATTCGCCTCTGTCATTGATTTAGTAAATGCCTATTCACTGTTGCCTGCCGCTTTGCGTAAACAGGTCGAAGCATCTAATCACCTTAACGGTATAATCCTTGAGGCCATTAAAAATAGCGCTAAGCTATCGCTATCGAATCGGCTTCCAGAAAGCCAAATGGTTGCCTTATGGTCACTGCTCGAACAGCACCATCCGTCGCCCGAAATTGGACTCATCATTGGGCGAACTATATCCCATGAATCAAAAGGTGTGCTCGCGAGTTGGGTGAGCCAATGCGCGACGTTAAGGGACGCATTCAACACGTTCCAAAGTAATATTTTTCTGATGAATTCTTCGGAATGTTGGCAAGTGGATGACGATGGACAGCAGTGCCGCTTAACCCTCTCCATTGAATCACGCCATGATTACCCTAGAGCCGCCATTGAACGCAGCATGAGTGCAGTGGTGATGTGGGCAAGAATGCTGAGTGCCCATTCCTTCCCGCTAACCATAGCTAAGTTTGGGTATTTAGCTCCGCACTATGTGGATAAATATCAACCAGTTTTTGGAGAAACCATTGAATTTAACAGTGCTTATCACCAGCTGATATTTGAATCGAAATGGCTTAACCTTCCCATTGCGACAAGTAGTGAGTATCTGAAAACGATGATGGCAAAAACCGCACAAAGCCACCTTGAGACATTAACGCAAACCCAGCCTCTCCAGCAGCAAGTCAGGACCATAGTAGTAAACGGACTAGAAAATGGAGAACTACTTAGCATAGACAAGGTTGCACAGCAATTACACTTCAGCCGACAAACGCTCTACCGGAAACTGGAAAGAGAGCATACCTCTTTCCAGAGTATTCTTGATGATACAAGAAAGCAGTTAGCAGTCCGTTGGCTGACTCAAACCCCGCCTCCAAGCGTTACCGAGTTGAGCTATCGTCTTGGTTTTAAAGATACCAGCAGCTTCTACAAAGCGTTCAAGCGCTGGCACCAGGTTAGTCCTAAGGCTTACCTTTCGAGATAAACTGTTTAAACGCCTCTGCGGATCGCTCTGGGACCTCTTCCATCGGTAAGTGTCCAACGTCGTCATACACTACAGCATAAGAGCCTCGAATATCACGCTCAAACTTTCTCGCATTTTCAGCTGGAAAATAACGGTCTTCCTTCCCCCACAGAATAAGAGTCGGCTTGGCAATTTGTGTTATCTTATCCGAGTCCTGATCCAGCGATGCCTTGACGCGACGTGTGAATCCCTGTCGATTTTGTTGGTAGGTAGTCAGTTCGTAGTATCGATCAATCAACGCCGCATCCACAAGTAGCGGGTCGAAGTAAACTTCTTTAAGCCCATCTTCGAACATAAACCTTGGAGTGACATGTTCCATTATTTTGTCGATGACTGGCCACTGGGCCATCGCAATGCCTGGTGGCCACGATTTTTGTGGATACCCTAAGGCATTTATCAACGTAAGGGTTATAACCTGCTCTGGATGTTGTAAACCGTATTCCCAAACTATGCGTCCTCCTAAAGAGCTACCGACAAAATGTGCTTGTTCGATGTCGATCTCTCTCATAAAGGCACTTAAAAAGGCAATATCGTCAGCGATTTCGTACTGGTTTTGAGGCAGATGCCCAGTTAAGCCAAAACCCGGTAAGTCCATACGTACGACGCGATAGTCTTGTTTGAGGATTTGAGTCCATTGCTCCCACGCGTGAAGTGATGACGAAGTGCCATGCAATAAAATCACCACCTCACCCTGTCCTTCATCTCGATAATGCACTCGTTTGCCTTCAACAGTGGCAAATTTAGAAGCGTGATTTGTGTATTTCTGTTCAATGGCTTGCGAGCTATTTTGTGCGCCACATCCTTGCAGAAAAATGACCAAAGCCATTATTGGTGCCACATTCCAATTCATACTTCCCTCTCCTCATTTAATGTGCTTTCTAGCCTGGAGACTTGAGTGTAGAGACTATGGTGGTGAGAAATAGGTCTTAAGGTTGCAATATTGTGTTTTTAGGACTCATTTGACTTTAATGGGGGAAGAAGAAAGAAGGAGTTCAAGAGAAAGAGCGATTTGACACACGAACCAAGCCATGAAAGCTTGGTTTATGCTCGGCTAGGCAGCTGACTTTTGAAACATTAACAAGATGAAAAATCGAGCATTTTACGAGTCTAAACCCCGAAGGGGGGAGATGTTTGATGGATTTGTTACGTGTATTGCGCAACGTAGTCCGCAATATTGTGGCTAGCTGAGAAGTATTGGCTTATAGGTAAGTTTAAACTTTGTAAGTGTTGGACGTCAGATTAGTTATATTTGATCAAAATTCCGCCAACATAGAGCGTAAGTGTTTTGGCGAAACTATTAATGGGATACTTTCGAGCTAGAAAGTGCCACGGGTAAAAATTCAACCTGAGAAGCTTTTGGACAAAAGTTTGTT